>NZ_NETH01000027.1:4900-29259 GCF_003337175.1 Streptococcus gallolyticus | reverse complement strand
AAAGTCAATCACACGGTCAATCTGACGTAACAAATGGTCTTCTGGAACTAAGTCATCTAAGGTGTAAAAACCAACTTGCTTACGATTATAGTCTGGATTTTCTTTATGGAACATAGGCTCACCTCATAGCTATTATTATCTCTATTATACCGCTAATCCACACAAAAAGCCCTTAGAAACTGTTGTTCCCAAGGACTTTGTCTTCAGTCTGAATCTTAAAATTATTTTTAAGAATTTAAATTTCCTATCTGCCTACAGTTTATTAAAGTAAGATGGTTTATGGTATAATTAAAATAAATTTTATGGGAGGTGCATATATGAATTTCGAAGCGCAGCTATTAAACAAACGGATATTAGTAGTAGACGATGATGTTTCACTTAGTAAATCTATTAAAGAAGTTTTGGTGAGCAGGGGATTTAAGAATATTAGTAATGCTTACAGTATTAGCGAAGGAATAGATATTTTTTCTATTTCTAAAATAGATCTCATTATCCTAGACGTAATGTTGCCTGATGGAGAAGGTTATCTACTTGCTCAGTACATCAGAAAAACTTCTGATGTACCAATTTTATTTTTAACAGCCAAAAATAATCCAGATGATGAAGTTAAAGGATTAGATTCAGGTGGTGATGACTTTGTCACAAAACCATTTCTTCCTAAAACTTTAATCTATCGTATAATTGCTTTACTGAGGCGAGCATATAAAGGAGAATCAGAGTTAATAACTTTAACTTCTTGTATCATTGATTTAAATAATGCTAGTGTAAAAAAAGAGGAACAGCATTTATCACTAACTCCAACTGAAATACAGATTCTAAGAAAACTATATACCAATAAAAACTATATTGTGTCAACAGAAGCAATCTGCGATACTATTTGGGGAATAGATAGTTTCGGATATGAAAAATCCTTAATGGTACATATTCGTAATATAAGAGAGAAGATAGAATTATCCCCATCAAAACCACATCATCTCATTACAGTCAAAGGGCTGGGTTATAAGTTAGTTATCTGAATTTACGGAGTCCTCTATGAATATTTTCAAAAAAGGTATATTAAAATTTATTCTCGCCTTTCTTACCATAATATTTATCGATTTTGTTCTATTAGTAGCTACAACCAACTTTATCCGTAGCCAACAATCTCCTATAGATATCATACAAGGTGTATCTTCGAACATCACCCCATCAAATGGAACATATAAAGTTAATCAAACTGCAAAAAAACTGATTAAAAAGCACAACTTATGGGTCATGATTCTTGATCAAAAAAGTGGAAATGAAAAGTTTAATATCAAAAAACCTAAAAATATAAAAACACAATTTGATTATGCCGATGTCATTAAGTTTTCACGTTATTATTTAGATGACTATCCAATATTCACTCAAATAAAAAAAGAACAAAAAGACATTTATATAATTGCATTTCCAAAAGAAAGTATCATTAGATACGGAAATAATTACTTTGATCTAAAGAGAATTCAAATTTTTCCGATTTTAATTTTAGTTATCATATTTGTTAACTGCCTATTTTGCCTATTCCTATACCTTTATAGTGTTACTTTCTTAAATCGCAACATTCAACCAATTATTAACGCAATAGGTAAATTACCTGTCGGTTTAAACAAACAGATAAACTCTGTTCAAGAATTAGATAGATTAACTTTAGCGGTTAACTCTGCTAACAAAAAACTACGTAAAAATGAAGAATTCAAAGAGAATTGGATTTCTGGAATTGCTCATGATATAAAAACACCACTAGCAGTCATCGTATCTAATACCTCTTTAGCTATTGAAAAGACAAATGATGAAAATCTTCTCAAGCATCTCAAACCGACATTAATTGAGAGTAATTACATCCAAAACTTATTAAACGACCTCAATATTTTTGCACGATTAACGAATGGTAATTTAAAATTAAATTTAGAGCTTGTCGAAATTGTTCCTTTTTTTAAGGAAATTATTATTCAAATTATTAATCAAGAAATTTGGGACGAATTTAATTTTGAATTCACTCATGATTCCAACCTATTAGGAAAAACGATGTACGTCGAAAAAGCACTTATCTCTCGAGTTATCCATAACTTAATTTATAACTCAGTTCTTCATAATCAATCAGGCTGTAAAATTAGTATAATTATTGGCACTCTTACAAATAATAACTTTACAATAATTATTCGAGATGATGGAATTGGAGTTTCACCTGAACAACTGAAAAATATTAGTATTCAAAATATTGAAGAGTTTAACTTTGATATATCTGGCGTTAGAAGAAGTGGTATGGGGTTGAAAATTTCTCAACAAATCATTAATTTACATAAAGGACAATTTGTCATCACAAGTCAGCAGGGAAAATACTTTCAAACCACTATCACACTTCCAATTCAAAATATAGCTACTTTACAAGAGTAATATTTCAGTAGTACCCAGTAACAATCTCCTAATCTCTCCACCACTTCTTCGCTATAGATAACAAGAAATACCCGATGACTAGCATATAATTGTCCCTTGAGATCATTTATACTTCTCTCGAAAATTTGAGAAGAAAGTGAGGAACGATCTAATCTTTCGATTTAAATTCAGAGACCTTGATCTTTCTACTCATCCATTTCATCTAAACACGCAACCGACATTTTGGATAAGGTACTGTCCCATAACTATTAAGTCAAGTGATTTAGGTCAAGTTTATCTGGTTTGTAGGAAAGAAAATAGATATGCGACAAGACATCTATATTCTAGCGTATCTTGTCAATTCCTAACATGAGTTAAATTACCTTTTCAAGTTCTGTTTATCACTTTTACGGTGGTCAACGTAATCTGTTCAAAGCGCTTTACTAGAATGGTCAAGGCCTTGTATTACTTTACAAACGTTTTGAAAACGAGAAGTTTATATGATCCAAAATTGATATTGATGTAAAATCCTTGATAGCTGAACAAGTGGACAAACTTATGAAGGGATTTTCAATAAGAATTCTTCTCTATTCTATTATTCAGTCTATTACGGTCAAGATTTTCAAAGAAAGCTACTCTTTTACAAATTTTTCATTATGTTCAGTTTTTAGCTTCTCTATACTTGAACCTATATTATTTAAGATATTCACAAATTTTTCTAACCTTCTGACTAAGTACTCATAATCATTTATTGACTTATCTAACTTATTTTGATAAACTTCGATTTCTTTCTCAACTCCCTCCAGTTTTGACAGCTAACGATAAGATAACTATGGTGGCTACGCCCCTAAACCCCCAGTGAAAAATTGAGGTTTTATTTTCTTAGGAATGATATTAGGATAACAGGGATGATTTGGAAAAGGTATCACATATTGAACTAACTAATGCTTTATAGTGAATCCATTTTTTAAAGGAAATGTATCCCACACTATAAGAACAAATATTAAAAAAGAGTGAACATAACATTCACTCTTTAAGATTTTATTTCACGTCAGAATTATCTGAGTAGATTTGATAGTGCTTCTTATGTTCATTCCAATCATTAGTTAATGAATAGCTGTTGGATGACAGTCAAATTCAGCAGCTATTTCACATCTGGATGAGTTTCAAGATAGTTCTTGAGTTTATCTCTATTAATTTTTCTTGGCTTAGTTCCTTTTACTTGGTGATGAAGATCACCTGTTTGCTCTTTTCGTTTTTGCCATTGATAAAGGGTATTGCGTGATATTTGGAAAATGTTTGCTGCTTCCGAGATATTGCCAGTTTTGGCACAGTATGCGAGAACTTTTTTACGAAAATCTAGTGAATAGGCTATAAATACATTATATTACAAATGTACTGTTTATATTTCATTTTACTATACCATGTTTCATTGAAACAGTAAATGGATCGTACACATAAACCCGCTAGTCCTAAGACCAGCGGGTTTATCAGTTTTATTAGGCTACTTGAGTAGTTACCCTATTATTTAAGAGTGACTGAAGCTCCAGCTTCTTCAAGTTTAGCTTTAATTTCTTCAGCTTCTGCAGTTGCAACGCCTTCTTTAACGTTAGCAGGTGCACCATCAACAAGAGCTTTAGCTTCTTTAAGACCAAGACCTGTAACTTCACGTACAGCTTTGATAACAGCAACTTTTTTGTCGCCAGCTGCAGTCAATTCAACGTCAAATGAGTCTTTAGCAGCACCAGCGTCTGCAGCACCAGCAGCAGCTACAGCTACAGGAGCAGCTGCAGTTACACCAAATTCTTCTTCGATAGCTTTTACAAGATCGTTCAATTCAAGAATTGAAGCTTCTTTAATTTCAGCAATAATGTTTTCAATGTTCAATGCCATTGTAGATTCCTCCAAAATATTAATTGTTTTATTAGATAATTGTTTGTAGCGTTAAGCTACCATACGCATTAAGCAGCGTCGTCTTCTTTGTTGTCTGCAACTGCTTTGACAGCAAGTGCAACGTTGCGAACTGGCGCTTGAAGTACAGAAAGGAGCATAGATAGAAGTCCTTCGCGGTTTGGCAATGCTGCAAGGGCAGCGATTTCTTCTTTTGAAGATACAGCGCCTTCGATTGCTCCACCTTTGATTTCAAGTGCTTCAGCATCTTTAGCAAAGTCACTAAGAACTTTTGCTGGTGCAATAACATCTTCGTTAGAGAACGCTATTGCGGATGGCCCAATGAAAAGATCTTTCATTTCGTCAAGACCTGCTTTTTCAGCTGCACGAGTCAAAATTGAATTTTTGATAACTTTAAATTCAACACCGTTTTCACGAAGAGTACGGCGAAGAACTGTATCTTGTTCAACTGTAAGACCGCGTGAATCAACAACAACGATAGATGCAGCAGCTTTCATTTTTTCAGCAACAGCATCAACTTGTTCAGCTTTTTTAGCAATAATTGCTTCACTCATTAGTTTTACCTCCGTTATTATTTTTGGGCTAGGTACAAAAAAAATCGCACCTAAACCTAGACACGAAAGTACAAATACGTTATTTCATCATTACGTTTTGTGCCTCGGCAGGAATATTATGAGCACGGCTCCCCTGCTGTCTTAGGTCAGTTTCATTACAAAACCTTAATTATTATATCCAATATTTCTCCTTGTGTCAACACTTTTTATGAAATATTTTATTTTTTTCATTTCTTTTCATGTTTTAAATATTCTTTAAAGATGGGAAAATTTCAAAAACAGATTATAGTATCGGTTTTGTTTTATATAAAACGCTTCCTTTTAAAAAAATCAGATTTTTTGCATATAAATATTTGACTTTTACCGACCGACGGTGTACTATAGTATCAGAAGGTGGTTGATAGGAACAATTAAGAATTCTCTTTAAATACGACCTCTCTACTACGATTTGTAAAGACTAAAGAGATTTAACCTTCCAGGTACTAAATCATACAATAGTATCATTTTATAAAATATGATTGAAAAGAGGTAATATTTATGGCAAATAATCATTTTTACGGAAGAGATCCTTTTGGAAATATGGACGACATTTTTAATGAACTTATGGGTAACATGGGCGGGTACAATTCAGAAAACAGACGCTATTTGATTAATGGGCGCGAAGTTACTCCTGAAGAATTTGCACAATATCGCCAAACAGGTAAGCTCCCTGGAAACACGGAGTACCAAGAAGGGACGCCTACTTCTGCTCCTAAAGAAAATGGTATCTTGGCAAAATTAGGAACAAACTTGACCGAACGCGCACGCGCTAACGAACTCGACCCTGTTATTGGACGTAACAAAGAAATCCAAGAAACTGCTGAAATCTTGTCACGTCGTACCAAAAACAATCCTGTCCTTGTGGGGGATGCAGGTGTTGGTAAAACAGCCGTTGTCGAAGGCTTAGCACAAGCTATTGTCAATGGTGATGTGCCAGCAGCTATCAAAAATAAAGAAATTATTTCTATTGATATTTCTGGTCTTGAAGCTGGCACACAATATCGTGGTGCTTTTGAAGAAAATATCCAAAACCTTGTCAAAGAAGTTAAAGACGCTGGTAATATCATTCTCTTCTTTGATGAAATCCACCAAATTTTAGGCGCAGGGTCAACTGGTGGCGACTCTGGTTCGAAAGGCTTGGCTGACATTCTCAAACCTGCACTTTCTCGTGGCGAATTGACCGTTATCGGTGCAACAACTCAAGACGAATATCGTAATACTATTTTGAAGAATGCTGCCCTCGCTCGCCGTTTCAACGAAGTCAAAGTAAATGCTCCTTCTGCTCAAGATAGCTTTAATATTTTAATGGGAATTCGTGATTTATATGAAAAACATCACAACGTTATTCTCCCTGATAATGTATTAAAAGCCGCTGTTGATTTTTCAATTCAATATATCCCTCAACGTAGCCTACCAGATAAGGCTATTGACTTGATTGATATGACTGCTGCTCATTTGGCTGCTCAACACCCTGCAACTGATGTCAAATCTCTTGAAAAGGAAATTGCAGACCAAAAAGAAAAACAAGAAAATGCTGTGGCTAAAGAAGATTACGAAGCAGCTCTCAATGCCAAGGTACGTATCGAAGAATTGCAAAAACAAATTGACAACCATACGGAAGGGCAAAAAGTTACAGCTACCGTTAATGATGTGGCAGAATCTGTCGAACGATTAACTGGTGTTCCCGTATCAAATATGGGAGCAAGTGACATTGAACGCTTGAAAGAATTAGCTAGCCGTTTGAAAGGTAAAGTCATCGGACAAGATGAGGCTGTTGAAGCCGTCTCACGTGCCATTCGTCGTAACCGTGCTGGTTTTGACGAAGGTAATCGTCCAATTGGTAGTTTCCTCTTTGTCGGTTCTACTGGCGTTGGTAAGACCGAACTCGCTAAACAATTAGCCCTTGATATGTTCGGCTCAAAAGAGGCTATTATCCGCCTTGACATGTCTGAATACTCTGATCGCACAGCCGTTTCTAAATTAATCGGTACAACTGCTGGCTATGTTGGCTACGACGACAATAGCAACACGCTTACTGAACGTGTTCGTCGTAACCCATACTCAATTGTTCTTCTTGATGAAATTGAAAAAGCTGACCCTCAAGTCATCACACTTCTTCTCCAAGTTTTGGATGATGGTCGTTTGACAGACGGTCAAGGTAATACGATTAACTTTAAGAATACCGTCATCATTGCTACCTCTAATGCTGGATTCGGCAACGAAGCTTTGACTGGTCAAGATGATAAAGATAAGAAAATTATGGATCGTATCGCGCCATACTTCCGCCCAGAATTTCTTAACCGTTTCAACGGTATTATCGAATTCTCTCACTTGACTAAAGAAGATTTGAACGACATTGTTGACTTAATGCTTGACGAAGTTAGCAAGACCATTGCCAAGAAAGGCATTGATTTGGTGGTTAGTGATGCTGCTAAACAACACCTTATCGAAGAAGGTTATGATGAAGCCATGGGTGTTCGACCACTCCGCCGTGTCATTGAACAAGAAATCCGTGATAAAATCACTGATTTCTACCTCGATCACACAGATGTTAAACACCTTAAAGCTGACATGGTTGACGGAGAACTCGTCATCAGCGAAAAATAATTCCTATTTTTAAGCACTCCTATTAAGCTCAACTCACAGAAGTTGGGCTTTTTCTATGGTATTTTGATAAAATGGAATAACTAAAAAGTTTACAAAGGATAATGATATACAACTCACACTTTATCATCTTTATCAAAAAATGCTAACACATATGGGAGCAACGAATTGTATCCTGCTGATGCCAAGCAACAAATCATCATTGAGGCTATTCTCATTCAAAACACGACTGAATTAAACGCTACTAGGGCTTCACAACTTATCAAAGCAACCAGTAACTAAGATTTGCAAGTTCTAAGTTCTGGTGAGTATGCCTAAAGAAAACTTAGAAGAACTTGTCCGCCTTGCTGGTTTTATGAAAAACAAAAGCAAGGCTATCCAAGAAGTGGCTAGTTGGTATTTGACGCATGAGGAAAACCCTATAAAAATTATTCAACAATATGCTAGCTCACTGCGAAAAGTCTTATTGTCTTTGTATGGTGTTGGATGAGAAACAGCTGATGTTCTCATGGCTTATATCTTTGACCAATCGTACTTTATCGCTGATAAATACGCTCGTACAGTATTGACACAATTAGGCATTAATGATGTAACTGACTATAAAAGCTTAGCAATACTGCTTGCAGAACTTCCGCAACCATTTCACAAGAATTCCACGGATTAATTGATGAATTTGGCAAACACTATTTTCATCCTATCGAGGATTGTCAGAAAAGTTTTCTGGCAAGCGACTAGCTAATTTGGGAATAAGTATCATTTTTTCTGAAAATGAACTAGTTAGCTGTTTGAGAAAGTGCTAAAATAACAGTATTGAGCTTATTGTAGAAAGAAGGAAATAGTGTGAATAAATTAGAGTACATGCCCCAAAACAGTCGCTTTGAGGCCATTTTACTGGGATTTTTGGGAGGCGCTTTAGATATCTATTGCCAAATACAATTTAACACCTTGGTCGCAACTCAGACTGGTAATATGCTTTTTCTAATCGCTAATATGAGTCATTGTCCATTGCAGCAAACATTGATTCGCTTATTCTCTATTCTTTTCTTCTCGATTGGTTTTATGGTTGGTTTGCATGTACATGCCAATGCCAAAACAGCCTTTTGGAGGGTTTATGCGCTACTACCGTTGTTGATTGTCACCATGATTTTACCACTATTGCCAGATATTCGTTTACTTTGGGTTGTCTTGCTAGCACTAGCAACTGGTCTACTGACCTCAACATTTTCAGGCAGTCAGATTGAATCACACGCTTATTCTATTCTGATGACATCTGGAAATTACCGTAAAATGCTCACAGCTTGGCATCAGTATTTTACTGCCGATGAAAAAACGTGTGCTATGGAGCGTCAAGCTATCAATTACTCTCTTGTTGTTATTAGCTTTGTCATCGGCGCTATCACGACAGCTATTTTATATCATTTGACACATGAAAAAACTATCTGGATAGTAACACTAAATCTCGCTTGCATTATCTACCATTATTCAAGTGTCATTATCCGTTATCGCTTGCAAGCTTGTAATATTTGATGTTAAAAAAGGTCAGGAATTATCTTGACCTTTTGTTAGTATTCTCGAAAGGCTTGGGCTAGGCATGCGATATCTTCTGGGCTTGTGCGACAGCAACCGCCGACTATTTTTGCGCCTAATTGGTGCCAAGCTCTGCTATTTTCAAGAAGAGTGTGTGAATTATCTGGTATGGATTTCCAGGTTTGCCTTCTACCATCGTAAATCTCGCCAGAATTTGGATAGGTCACCAAAGGCTTGGGCGAAACCGTTCGAATCCGTTTTAACAAGCCAGAAATAACGGCAGGGCGACTGCAATTGATGCCAAAAGCCAAAATTTGCGGGCTTTGTTCACACAGAGCCGCTACTTCTTCAATCGGCGTTCCGTCGGAAATATGTTTATCATCCTGTGCCGTAAAAGACATATAGGCTTCTGTTTGCGGAAATTCTGTCGCCAATAAATCAAGCAAAGCTTTAGCTTCAGCAACATTAGGAATCGTTTCAATTCCTAAAAAATCACTTCCAGCAGACAGTAAAGCTTGAATACGTGGGCGGTGAAATGCCTGATATTCTTCTTGCGTCAGCTGATAATTGCCATTATATTCAGAGCCGTCAGCTAAGTAAGCTGCATAGGGTCCGACATCCCCAGAAATCAAAGGATAAGGGCGTTTTTTCTTTGCCTCATCAGATAAACCATTCCAAAAATTATCTCGTGCTTGTCTAGCTAAAGTCACTGTCAAAGAAATAATATCCAACGCTTCTTTTTCAGATAAACCAAAATCCTTTAACCCTTGAACAGTCGCTTGATAACTAGAAGTTGTTAAAATATCAGCACCAGAACGTAAATACACATCATGCAAACCTTGGATAACGCTTGGATTTTCCAATAAATATTTAGCAGACCAAAGCTTGCCCGAAACGTCATAACCACGCTTCTCAAGCTCAGTTCCCAAAGCACCGTCTAAAATCACATAATCTTGACTGGCTAGCAATTCTTTAAATGTTCCCATAGTAAATCCCTTCTACCACTTCTTATAACGCAAATAGTGATAAACATAACACAAAATGACAAATGGAATCCCAAAATACAAACCTGCACGCTGCGAAGCATCCCAAGCAATTCCGATAATCGAAATCACCAAAAGAATAATGGTAATATAAGGCAAAACTGGTGTAAAAGGCGTTTGATAAGACAATTCATTAAGAGAATGTTCTTTCAAAAATGCCTTACGAAAATTGATTTGTGCCATTGGAATGGATAACCAAACAACCACAACCGCAAAACCTGCAATTGATACCAAGGCAAGATAAACCGTATCTGCTGCATAAATACTTGAAAATAGTGACAAGACCGCACCTGCCATTGACAAAAGAAGGGCACGCATTGGGACACCGTATTCATTGATTTTGACAACCTTTTTCGACAACATTCCTTCGTTTGCCAAAGACCAAAGCATACGGCTAGAAGCATAAAGTCCTGAATTTCCTGCCGATAAAATCGCTGTTAGAATGACAAAATTCATAATATCTGCAGCAAAAGGAATTCCCATTTTATCAAATACATCAACAAATGGCGCTGTCGAAACCCCAGCTTCCTTCATTGGTAATAGCGAAGCGAGAACCACGATTGTCAAAACAAAGAAAATCACTAGACGACCAATCGTTGTTTTGATTGCCTTAGGCACAGCTTCTTTTGGATTGTCCGTTTCACCAGCTGCAATACCGATTAGCTCTGTCCCAGAAAAGGCATAATTAACCGCCAACATGACAGAAATGACAGCTGTAATTCCCTTCGGAAAAGCACCGTTTGCCGTTAAATTCGCAAAAAGAATTGCTTTGTGTTCTCCGTCAAATGAGACTAAACCAAGCATCGCTCCCAGCCCCAAAATAATGAAAATAATAATCGCAATCACCTTGATTGAGGCGAAGAAAGATTCCGCTTCAGCAAAACTACGCACGCTTAGAGCGTTAATCGCAAAAATAATCACTGCAAACAAAGTCGCAAAAAGCCACGTTGGTACGTTTGGAAACCAACGTCCCATTAGCATAGCCGCACCGAGGAATTCTGTTCCTAGCGCAACTGTCCAACAAATCCAGTATAGCCAAGCAACTGTAAAACCTGTCCCAGGGCTAATAAATTTTGTGGCATAAGTGTGAAATGAACCTGTAACTGGCATGGCAACAGCTAATTCCCCCAAAGATAGCATGACGAGATAAACAACCACTGCTCCCACGAGATAAGATAGAACAGCTCCCAACGGTCCAGCTTGAGCGATAGTATAGCCCGAACTTAAAAACAAACCTGTCCCTATCACCCCGCCAAGTGATAGCATAAATAAATGACGACTGGTCATTTTACGCTGAAACTGACCTTCGTTTTCAAAATTATGATTTTCCATATAACCCTCTCAACTTGTAATATGTCTATCATAGCACAAGACTTTGAGAAAAGATAATAGTCATTATCTATCGATTGATTAGTTAAAAACTATAACAAAAGTGCTCAACTTCTTTGATTATGTCATTATAATTTCAAGACGCAATACAATTTGGATTGTTGAAGGTCTCTGTCAAAAAATATAAAAACGATGATTGTCAACTTTAGACAACTTAAAATTTCCCATACGCAGACAAATTTGCACCCACATAGCACAAACAAAAAAGACTGGAGACCCAGCCTTTTATCACAATTCATCTAAAATACTATCCCAAGATTCGTCTAAACCTGTGCGGTCAACAGATGAAAAGATAATAAATTTATCTGACTTATCAAAGGTTAATTTCTTTTTGATTGCTGATTCATGCTTGTTCCACTTACCACGAGGAATCTTGTCAGCTTTTGTGGCAACAACAATAACAGGAATCTCATAATATTTTAGGAAGTCGTACATTTGAACGTCATCAGCGCTTGGGTCATGACGAAAATCAACCAAGCTGACAACGGCACGCAAATTATCACGACTTACCAAGTATTCTTCAATCATCTTGCCCCATTTGGCGCGTTCTGATTTAGAAACTTTGGCATAGCCATAACCAGGCACATCAACAAAACGCAATTTATCATCAATATTATAGAAATTAAGCAATTGTGTTTTTCCGGGCTTACTAGATGTACGAGCTAGATTTTTACGCCCTAAAAGGGTATTGATAAAGCTCGACTTTCCAACATTTGAACGCCCAGCAAGCGCAATTTCTGGTAAATCATCTTGTGGGTAATGGGATTTATTGGCTGCGCTCAGCAGAAGCGAAGCCTTGTGGGTATTTAAATACTCAGTCATCGTCAGCTCCTTACGCAATTTCCAAAATTGGTTTATCTTTGCCTTCAACAGCTGCTTTAGTAATGCGAACCTTAGTCACTTCTTCTTGGCTAGGAATTTCAAACATGATGTCCATCATCGTTTCTTCAATAATTGAGCGTAAACCACGAGCTCCTGTCTTACGTTCAATAGCTTTATTAGCAATGGCTTGCAGGGCATCTTCCTCAAATTCCAATTCAACACCATCATATGATAATAGCGTTTGGTATTGTTTGACCAATGCATTACGTGGCTCTGTCAAGATACGAACCAAATCATCAGCCGTCAATTGTTCCAGTGCCGCTACAACTGGCAAACGCCCGATAAACTCTGGAATCAAGCCAAATTTTTGAATATCTTCTGAGATGACTTCTTGCATATAAGAGGCATTTTCATCAATTTTACGGTTATTTTGACCAAAACCGATAACCTTTTCACCTAAACGTTGTTTGATAATATCTTCGATACCATCAAAAGCACCTCCAACAATGAAAAGGATATTTTTAGTATCAATTTGAATCATTTCTTGGTTAGGGTGCTTACGTCCGCCTTGAGGTGGTACGCTAGCAACTGTTCCTTCAATGATTTTAAGAAGTGCTTGTTGAACACCTTCACCTGAAACATCACGTGTGATGGACACGTTTTCACCTTTTTTAGCGATTTTATCAATTTCATCCACGTAAATAATACCGCGTTCTGCACGTTCGATATTAAAGTCTGCTGCTTGAATTAATTTCAAGAGGATATTTTCAACATCTTCACCAACGTATCCTGCTTCTGTCAATGATGTCGCATCAGCAATCGCAAACGGTACATTCAATGTTTTAGCCAAAGTTTGAGCTAGAAATGTTTTTCCTGAGCCTGTAGGACCAATCATCAAAATGTTTGATTTTTGCAAATCAACATCTTCTTCGTCGTGATTTTCTGCAAACGAAACACGTTTGTAGTGGTTATAAACAGCTACAGCAAGTGCACGTTTGGCACGGTCTTGACCAACGACATATTCGTCAAGAGTTGCTAACAACTCTTTAGGTTTTGGAACTTCCGCTAAATCTGCAAGAACTTCCTCAGCAAGTTCTTCTTTGATAATTTCTTGTGATAAAGCCACGCACTCATTACAGATAAAAACATTGTTTCCTGCAATGATTTTTTTCACTTCATCTTGGCTTTTGCCACAGAATGAGCAATAAACTTTTACATCATTTGTTCGATTTCCAACCATCTTTTATTCTCTCTAATTCTATTCTCTCTAAATTAAAATAAGGTACCATACACGGCATGAATGGTATTGACTATATTTGTAAAGGCATTTAAAAACAAAAGAACTGCCAATCCATATCGCTTTTTTCTAAGTGCTGGGAGGGCACATAAAATACAAATAACCGCTAAGAAAGCCGTGAATACACCAAAAATACTTCTTTGCATTCCTATCTCCCTATTTTTATTTTTCTAAGACTGTAATGGTAAAGTCGTAGGCATTTTTATCATCTTTTTCGTTGAAGGTTTCAGAGACTTTTCTAAAGCTTGTCAAATCAACGTCTGGGAAATACGTATCACCTTCAAAAACACCATGAACCGTTGTTTTAATAATAGCATCACAATGCGGTAGAAAAGCTTTATAGATACTAGCCCCACCAACGATATAAAGGGTCTTATCCTGCTTTTCAAACCAATCAAAAACCTCGTCCATGTCATGAACGATTGTTACACCATCTGCCTCAAAGGACTTGTCTCTTGTTAAAATCAATGTTACGCGTCCTGGAAGAATACGGCGATTCATTCCGTCAAAGGTGACACGCCCCATTAAAAGGGCTTGTCCCATGGTTGTTTCCTTAAAGTGTTTTAATTCTTTTGGTAAACGCCATGGCAAGCCATCCTTTACTCCGATTAAACGATTTTCATCTTCTGCCCAAATAGCAACGATTTTCTTTGTCATACAGTCCTCTCATTTCGTCTATTTCATTTTATCAGATTTCCCTAAAAAATGCAGAAATGTGATACGGAAACGACCACAACAGAGGGATTAAATAGCCAAATCAAATTTTAATTGTGGTTTAACTGGCTCATAATCAACTAATTCAAAATCTTCTGGTTTAATATCAAAGAAATCTGTTCCGTCTGGCACGTTGAGTACCAAATGTGGTTTACAATTCGTAGATTCGCGAGAAAGCAATTCTCGAGCCTGCTCAAATTGATTATCGTAGATATGCAAGTTATTGACAAAGTAGAAGAATTTTCCCACTTTCCAACCAAAATGCTTAGCAATCATCATTTGAAGGGCAACATATTGCATAGCATTGATGTGGTGTGAAACAAGTATATCATTTGAACGTTGAGTCAAAGTTGCATCAAGGTAAATCTCACCGTCAATACGACGCACATCATACATTGTTTGAAAAGCACATGGCAAAAGTCCGTCTGTATTTTCAAAAGCTTCGTAATCCCAAAGTGAGATGACATTGCGACGATTCCATGGATTTTCCTCTAATTGTTTCAATATTTTACGGATAATGTCGTGTTTTTTGACAACAGCACCATAACGTTCGCCAATCGTTCCAGAGTTGTCAACTTCCCAGTCATTCCAATAGTTGACCTTGTATTTATCATTTAAAACTGATAAATCATTCGTTTGGTCTTGATAAATCCAAAAGATTTCGCGAATAGCACTTTTAATTGGAATAGGGCGGAGGGTTGTAATTGGAAATTCCCCCTTACTCAAATCATATTCAGCAAACACTCCTGTAACGTATTTTGAATTAGCTTGTCCACCGCTTTGGTAAACAGGGCGAGCATTTTCTGAAAAGACACCTTCTTCCATAATTTTTTTGATATTTTCTTTAAAAATCACATCAGCTTTTGTCATGCCATTCACTCCTTTGGGTGTTTTGATTTTGTTAAAAAATCATTCTTTCCTATTTTATCTGAAATAAACAAAAAAAGCTAGTATTTTTCTTGTATTCAAAATATTTTGCCCATTACTTTGACGAATAAAATAAATAATTTTTTTGTAGAGCATTTTCACAAGTTTATGGTAGAATTATGAATGGACATTTAGTCACTCAATTAATAATAATCACGAACTCACTATGCCATAAGACATTTGAGCTAATTATGAGTTAGCTAGGCAGGTATTCGTAAACATTGTAGTATCAGGTGAGTTCAATCATTCAGAAAGGTTTATTCATGAAAATCGGTATTGATAAAATCGGGTTTGCGACATCACAATATATGCTAAACATGGATGATTTAGCTGAAAGTCGTCAAGTTGACCCTGAAAAATACAGCAAAGGTTTACTGTTAAGAACGCTTAGTATTGCACCTGTTAATGATGACATTGTAACTCTTGGTGCTTCTGCTGCTGACAGTATTCTTACTGATGATGACAAAGAAGCCATTGATATGGTTATCGTTGCGACAGAATCATCTGTTGACCAAAGTAAAGCGGCAGCAACTTATATTCACAGCCTTTTGGGAATTCAACCTTTTGCACGTAGTATTGAGATGAAAGAAGCTTGTTACAGCGCGACAGCAGCGCTTGATTACGCTCGCTTACACGTTGAAAAACACCCAGAATCAAAAGTCCTCGTTATTGCTTCTGACATTGCTCGTTACGGAGTCCACACTTCAGGAGAACCAACGCAAGGTGCTGGTAGCATTGCCATGCTTATCTCACAAGACCCACAAATTTTGCTCTTAAATGATAATTCTGTTGCTCAAACACGCGACATTATGGATTTCTGGCGTCCTAATTATTCAACAACACCTTATGTCAATGGTATTTATTCAACCAAACAATACCTTGATATGTTAAAAACGACATGGGCAGAATTTCAAAAACGCTTTGATACATCACTTGCTGATTTTGCAGCATTTTGTTTCCACTTGCCATTTCCCAAATTAGCCCTTAAAGGCTTTAATAAAATTATGGATAAAACATTGCCAGCTGATTTGCAAGCAAAACTGAAAGCTAATTTTGAAAGCTCTATCCTTTATAGTAAACAAGTCGGGAATATCTACACGGGCTCACTTTTCCTTGGACTCCTTTCACTTCTTGAAACTAGTGAAAACTTGGTAGGGGGTGACGATATCGCTTTCTTCAGCTATGGAAGTGGCGCAGTTGCTGAAATTTTCACTGGAACATTGGTTGAAGGCTTCAAAGACAAACTTAACAATAGCCGACTTCAAGAACTCAAACAACGTATTGCTCTTTCTGTTGAAGATTACGAAAGAATCTTCTTTGAAGAACCTGTTTTAGGTGCTGATGGCAATGCTTCTTTTACAAATTACAAAACTGGAACATTTGCCCTCAAAGAAATTCGTGGACACGAAAGAATTTATGGAAAAACAAACGAAATTGACTAAAGTTAACTGGAGTGGATTCTCCAAAAAAACAATAACTGAACGTCTTGAACAGTTGGAAAATAATCATCTTTTAAGCACTGAAACACTCAATGACTTAAAAGAAAATACCTTGCTATCGCTTGCAACAGCCAATCAGCTGACTGAAAATGTTTTAGGAACTTTCTCTTTGCCGTTTTCGGTTGCTCCTGATTTTCAGGTTGATGGTGCTACTTTCAACGTTCCAATGGTAACTGAAGAACCTTCAGTGGTGGCGGCGGCTAGTTTTGCAGCTAAAATCATCAACCGTTCAGGTGGTTTTAAAACCAAAGTTCATTCTCGAAAAATGATTGGCCAAGTTGCCCTTTATGATGTGGTAGACAAAGCTATCGCAAAAGAAACTATCTTGAATCATTCTGCGCAGCTATTGACTTTAGCCGATGAAGCTCACCCTTCTATCGTAAAACGTGGTGGCGGCGCTAGAGAATTGACTGTGGAAGAAAAAGATGAGTTTCTGATTGTTTACGTGACGGTTGATACACAAGAAGCTATGGGAGCCAATATGGTCAACACCATGATGGAGGCTTTAGTGCCTAGCTTGGAAGAACTTTCTGGCGGAAAAAGTCTAATGGCAATTCTTTCAAACTATGCAACGCAGGCGCTGGTTACCGCCGAATGTCAAGTTGACCTTCGCTACCTTAGTCGTAACAAAGAGGAAGCTCATGAGTTGGCTCGAAAATTCCAACTGGCAAGCAAACTTGCTCAAGTTGACGTTTATCGTGCTACCACACATAATAAAGGGATTTTTAATGGTATAGATGCCCTTGTCTTGGCAACTGGAAATGACTGGCGAGCGATCGAAGCAGGCGCTAACGCCTATGCCTGCAAAGATGGACAATACCGTGGTTTGGCAACTTGGTCATTTGATAACGAACAACAAGTGCTTTCTGGTCAATTAACGCTCCCAATGCCAATCGCAACACGCGGTGGTTCTATCGGACTTAACCCAACCGTTAAAATTGCTCACGAACTACTAGGGCATCCAGATGCACAAACACTTGCAAAAATCATTGTTTCTGTTGGGCTAGCACAAAATTTCGCTGCCGTGAAAGCATTAACTTCTACTGGTATTCAGGCAGGCCACATGAAATTGCAAGCCAAATCATTAGCGCTTCTTGCCGGTGCCACTGAAAACGAAGTTGGCAAAGTGGTGCAACAACTCTTGCTAGCCCCACATATGAATTTAGAAACCGCTAAAACAATTCTAAAAAATCTGAAATAGACAAAAGCGTCTGGAACCTCCCAGACGCTTTTTTATAAGTGTAAATGAACGAAAAAGATTAAGTTTTCTGATTTTTTTGACATTACTCTCCAAAATGAAGTTTTTTCTTGACAATATTTTTTAGAGATTATATAATCTAGTTATCGATACTAGATAAAGAGGTAAATAAAACTTCATGACAATGTCTTATCCAAAATGGTCTGAATTACCAGATATCGATTTGTATTTAGATCAGGTACTTCTCTATGTCAACCAAATCAGCGAAGCCAATCAGCAAAACGAAAAAGGATTGACAGCTTCTATGATTAACAATTATGTTAAACATGGGCATCTCGAAAAGCCGATTAAGAAAAAATACAGTCGTAAGCAGGTGGCACGATTAATTGTCATTACAAGTTTAAAAAACGTCTTTTCCATTCAAGAAATTAGCCAAACATTGGCGATTTTAACAGCGGACAACCAATCACAAAAACGTTATGATGATTTTGTTGCTTGCATGAATGGTGAACAGATAGACGACTTACCTCCTGTTGTCGTTTCAGCTTGTCAAACATTGCAGCTGTATTACCAAACGCACCAATTAGTTCAAGAATTAGAAGGAGAAAAAGATGAATGCTAGCATGACTATGAAATTAAGTAAACGTCTTTCATTTGGCGAAGAAGTCGCAAATAGTGTCACTCACGCTGTTGGAGCTGTGGCAATGCTTGTCCTGCTTCCTATCACTGCCATTTATAGTTATCAACATTATGGTATAGAAGCAGCTGTCGGTATGTCTATCTTTGATATTAGCCTTTTCTTGATGTTTCTATCATCGACAATTTATCATTCTATGCAATATGATTCACCACAAAAATTCATTTTGCGGATGATTGACCATAGTATGATTTACATTGCTATTGCAGGGTCTTACACTCCTGTCGCTCTCTCATTAGTTGGTGGCTGGCTCGGGTACGTTATTATTGTCTTGCAATGGGGTGCAACAATTTTTGGTATTTTATATAAAATTTTTGCCAAGAAGATTAATGAAAAATTCTCACTCTTTCTCTACTTGCTTATGGGCTGGCTAGTGATTTTCATTATTCCAAGCATTGTTAGCAAAACTGGTCTTGCTTTCTGGCTACTAATGCTTGCTGGTGGTCTTTCATATACTATCGGAGCAATCTTCTACGCTAGAAAACGTCCTTACGACCACATGATTTGGCACCTCTTCATTTTACTAGCTTCAGTGCTACATTACATTGCCATTGTTTATTACATGTTGTGATAAATTTAGTAATATATAAAAAACGTTGATTCAAAAGAATCAGCGTTTTTGGTTTACGTCGTTTAATTTTCCATATAGGAGATAATCTACCTGTCTAAGTTCGGCAATGGTTTTGCAATTCAGAGCACACATGATGAGGCGAAGATCATCTTTCCAGCCATTAATGATTGTGATGACTTCTTCAAGGGAATATTTTTCGACGAGTTCTAGGATTGCTCGCGACAATCCTACCGCTTTTGCTCCTAAAACCAAGCATTTTACAATATCCAAAGGATGACGAACGCCACCAGATGCCAAGATTTCAATTTTATCAATCATCGGCTGAGCATTCAACAGCGTTTGAACCGTGCTTTGTCCCCACTCATCGAGATAAGAACGATGATACCCACGTTGATTTTCAATATAGGCAAAACTTGTGCCACCACGTCCTGAAATATCGACAGTTTTAATACCTAACTTGTGAGCCATTTCAATTGTTTTCAAATCCATGCCAAAGCCGACTTCTTTAAGAATGACAGAAACTGGCATCTTTGTAGCATAATCGGCGAGATTTTCTTTCCATTGGCGGAACTCACGTTCACCTTCTGGCATTAAAAGCTCTTGCATTAGGTTGACATGAACTTGGAGAAAAATGGGTTGCATTTCATAAATGGTTTGTAGCCCTAATTCATAAGGTTTATCAATTCCGATATTGGTCGCTAGCAGCAACTCTGGAAATTCTTCTTTGCTAGGATAAGAATCATCATGAGGATTTTTCAGCGCAGCACTATAGGAGCCTGTAACCATGACAAGCTCCGTTGCTTGTGCAATTTGAGCCAATTTTTGATTAACAGCTCTACCTTTTTCTGAACCGCCCGTCATGGCATTGATATAAAAAGGAAAGTCAAAATCACGCCCCGAAAAATGGGTGCGCAAATCAATCTCACTTAAATCATAATCAGGAAGGGAATGATGAATCAACTCCATATCGTCAAAAGAATTATAAGGAGATTGATATTTTAAAGCGTACTTAATATGTTCATCTTTGCGATTAATCATTCTTGCTTACCTCAATCCATATTGGTCTGACTAAACTTAATTTATCTTTCATCACTTAATCTTTCTTGATATAGTATTTCAATACCAGCTTTCTGCCAACGTTGGGCGAGTTCGTGGCTGTCGCTTTCTGAGAATGATATTGCAATACCACAGTCGCCGCCGCCTGAGCCAGATGATTTTGTAATAGCATCTAAACCTTTTTCAGCAGATTTCAACGCCTCTAATTTGTCGTTGTAAATAGCTGAGCTTAAACCGAGCAACAAATCACTAACTTTTTGCAGGCTTGCCTTAACAGCCATCTTATCACCCGTTTGAAGGGCTTGCTTACAGATTTGAACATTTCTTTCTGTATCCTCAAGAAACGCTTTCGTAATGGCTGATTTGACTAAATTAATCATGTCTTTTGAAATGGACGGTTGTTTTGTCCAGCCTACCAAGAAGTCACATGGTAACGCAGGTTTGATGATTTCGATACGATAGCCCCAGTCTTTAGCAAGTACAGTTTTGATGTCTTCTATTGCAATCCACGTTGACACTTTTTGACGGTCAAAAGAGGTGAAAGCCACCAAATCATCGTAGGCAATACAAGCTATGTCGCCCATAGAACCATTATCCCCCAGTTTTAAAAGCGTATAGGAAGCAAGCTTGAAAATGGTATCTGCTGATAAATTTAGCTCATAAAATGCGGACAAGGCTTTGAGCGTCAGCACCGTCACTGAGCCACTTGACCCAATGCCAAATTTCTTACCGTCACGCTCTAACTTGCCAGTAATATCGAGTTTAAACGCTGGTAAATCATGCAAAGATTTGTCAAGGTAAGTAGCCAGAGTTACAATGGCTTGCTGAATGAGCGCATAATTCTTATCTGCTGTCATATCAGTAACGTAGTCAAACATGTCTGAAAAAAGGGTAATTTTTTCGGCTTCTTTGACTGTCGCTGTCATATGAATGGGAATATTTTTCAAAATAGCAGTTTGCCCAGGGGTTAGTATGGCATATTCGCCTGCAATATAGAGCTTTCCACCTGTCTGCACACTAATTATTTTCATCTGGTAACACCTTAGTACGTGATGCAATCACACGATAGTTTTCTTCAAAACGTTTTGTTAAGCGCTCTAAATCTTCTTCCAAACAAAGAACTTTAATGTTTGGACCAGCATCCATTGTGAAATAACATTTTTCACCTTGAGCGCGTAGCGCTTTAACAAAATCCATAGCCGCATAGGTCTTATCTGTCAAATAATTGAATGGTGGATTGGCGTGTGTGTTGGTATCGTGCATGGCAAGCGCATTGCGTTCTGTCAATTCTCCAACTTTTTCAAAATCATTGGCTTTCAAATAAGCAAGCATATCCTTATAATCTTGCTCAGCTTGTTTGACCCAATCTGTAAAAGTTGTTGACGTTTCAGCACTGCGTTTCATGCCTTCACGGCTAGAAATTGCTTTCTTGCTATCACTTAAAACAAGCATAATCATTGCTAATTTGAGATCAGTTTGCACTGGATAAATGTCTCCGCTGTCTTTATCCCACGCAGCAATCGGTCCAAAGAATGACCGCGAGGAAGAGCCTGAAGCAAATTTGGCTTTTTGTGCCAACTCTGCTTGATTTAAGCCAGTTTCAAAAAGCTCATTACAAGCCTTTACAAGCGCTGAAAGTCCACTTGAACTTGAGGATAAACCTGCAGCGGTTGGCATGTTATTGCTAGTTTCAACTTTGACAAATTCGGAACGTCCACCACGATATTGGTCGATAATGGCAGCAATTTTTGCGTGTTCTTTTTCATCTTGCAAGACGCCATTGATGTAAAATTCATCATGACCAACCGATTGTGGTAAAAAAGAAACAGTTGTTGTGGTAAACAAATTTTCCAGTGTTAACGAAATACTGCTGGTTGCTGGAATCATCTTGGTAGCATCAGCTTTTCCCCAGTATTTGATAATCGCAATGTTAGCATATGACTTTGCTGTTACAATTTTTCGCTCCACGTTTGAGTCGCTCCTCCTTCTTTTAATGCCTTACTTATTTTTTCTGCGTCAGCTTTGGTACTTGCAAGGGCGATAACACAGCCTCCAAGTCCACCGCCACTCATCTTGGCACCGAGGGCACCATTTTCCAGAGAAAGCCTAACCAGTTGGTCGGTAAGGTCAATACTGACACCAATCGCTTGTAAATGAGCGTGCGCTTTGGTCATCATGCGACCAATTTTTTGAATATCTTTGTCTTGAATAGCCCTTTGGACACTTTCGGTTAAATCGCCGAGGCTTGCCAGATGTGGTAAATTCGCCTCTTCTGCCTGTGCAACCTTCTCAACAGCTTCACGTGTATGACCATGAATTCCCGTATCTGCAATAACCAAATAAGCATCCAAATCTAAATCAAGAGTGCTAAAGCCGATATTGCGGATAAAAGTAATGGCCTTATCACTCAAACAAGTCTTGGCATCAAGCCCACTTGGATTTGAATGTGCAATAATCTCTGCTTTATTCACCAAAATTTCCAGAGTATCCATATCAATACTTTGCTCAAAATAATCAAAAACAGCACGGATAGCTGCGATAGAAACCGCTGCCGATGATCCCATGCCTCGTTTTTGTGGAATTTCAGAACTAATCGCATAGGTAATGGAAACATCTGTGTGATTTAGGTACTCTAACGCCGCATAAACGGCAGTTGATAACGTGTCATAAAAATCAAAGTGAATCTTTTCTTTTGCTGGATAAATATAACATTCAACCTCAATTCCTTGAAGCGGAATGGCGATGGCAGGATAGCCATAAACAACTGAATGCTCCCCCATCCAAATAATCTTACTATGCGCCTTACCGACGCCAAATGTCTTCGTCATGTTCTTCTCTTGCAATTTTTAGTTTACACTCCATTGTATCATTGTTCCTCAAAAAAAGCCACTTGCAACAATGCTAGCTCTTTTGCAAAAAATGGCTCTGGACTTGCCTACAACAAACTTCTGACTATTATTTTGCCTTCTTTTGTGCTAAGATGAAGCAAGGAGGAAATCTTATGAAATTTAAAACCTTAAATAATGGTGTCCAAATCCCTGTTTTGGGATTTGGTGTTTGGCAAATGATTGACCAGGCACAATGCCAAGAAGCTGTCGAAAATGCCCTCGAAGTGGGCTATCGTTTAATCGATACTGCGGCTATCTATCACAATGAGGAAGCTGTCGGACGTGCGGTGAGCGCTTCTGGTCTTTCCCGTGAGGAAATTTTTCTGACTAGCAAAGTCTGGATTGACCAGCTTGGCTATACCGAGACCAAGACAGCTTTTAGAGAAACCCTCAATAAACTGGATACCGATTACCTTGACCTTTATCTTATTCATCAACCGTATGGCGATACTCACGGTGCTTGGCGTGCCATGATTGAGCTTTATAAGGAAGGGTATATCCGTGCTATTGGAGTCTCTAACTTCTCTACTGGACGTTTAACAGATTTTGCGCTCAATACCGAAGTTGTGCCAGCACTCAATCAGATTGAGCTTCACCCCTACAAACAACACCCCATCATTCAAGCCACCAATGCTAAATTTGGCATCGCCACCCAAGCTTGGAGCCCTTTCAATAGTGGGCAAGATAATCTCTTTCAGGATGCTACACTCAATAGCATAGCTAAAAAACATGGCAAAACCGTGGCACAAGTCATTCTACGTTGGCAAATTCAAAACGATATTCTTACCATTCCAAAATCCGTTCACTTAGAACGCATGAAAGAAAACTTTGCTAGCTTTGATTTTGAACTCACACCAGATGATATCAAGCAAATCCAATTGCTCGATCGTTTTCCAAACAACTACGGTCCAAACGAAAGCCCAGAGCTTATCGAGCGTTTATTGAGCTTGTAAGTTAGAAAACCACATACCAATCCTATCTATTGCTAACCTCCTAATAAGACGATTCCCAAACGGAAATCGTCTTATTTTGATAGGCTGCCTAGAGATCATCTGTTTTTGCATTTAGGAGGTCATCAATCTTTTGATAAACATCTTGGGCATCAATAGCTACTTGATATTCGATCTTGAAATTATCCAGTTGCTCAAAGAATGTTTCTTGGGCTTGAATAACCTGACGGTCTTCTTCACGCATATTATCTGCCTTCCCTTCCACCAAAAGGTAAAGTGAGG
>NZ_NETH01000027.1:0-4890 GCF_003337175.1 Streptococcus gallolyticus | reverse complement strand
CACATAGATGAAATCAGGTGTTGTCGTACCTCCTGTAAATTTAGGAAGTTTGATAGCACTTTTTGGCAATTTACCAAATACCGTCACACCGTTTCCATAACCATAAGTTAATAAATCTTTTTCAGGATGAACACTATCATAATAAATCGGTGGCGTATCGTAAAGGCTTCTATTGTCTTTTGCGATCCTCTCTTCCACTTGGTTAACACCTAGTAGACCTGAGCTCATACTGTCAACAAAAGTATTGTCCTTAGGATTGAAAATAGATGTTCGAGCTTGAAAATCGAGTGCTTCATAACGATAAGATTGGGCATACGTTTTTTCAAATGCTGCTTTAAAATTTCTAACGAGTTTCTTAACACTAGAATAACTGAGATAGTCAGCATTTTTTAGTTCTTTTAGAACCTTTAATACATGGGGGTGGATGTCCTTAATGGAGAGACCTGTTTTTTTAGCCAATTCCTTAACAAAAGCGCCGTATGGCATGCCTGAACGATAAGAACCATCATATTCTTGTGAGAGACTTTCTACAATCTCTATTTGATTATCATCACTAGTCAACTCCTGCTTAGAGTAAGTGTAAGATTCTCGTTGATAATTATCAACATTTGAGAAAACATCCTCAGCTATATGAGAAATCTGAATAGAATTTCTTTCAAAGATTAACATATGTCGTTTAGAAAATATTTTCCAAATTTCTTTTACCTTTTCCCAATTTTCTTGATTGAGCTTAACAAGTTTTTTCGGACGTTGCCTGTTATTGTTTTCCACTCTACCCTTACGAAGCTGTGCAGCATTTAACACAGGATAGTATTCTAACAACCACTCAAATCCAGATTTGACTTTACCTTCAATTTCAACTTTTTCATTAAATTTATTACTACGATCAATGATTTTTAAATCATCTAACTGTTCTAACAAATCTTTTTCATCAAAATTGGGTTGTGTCTTTTGAACATCCTCAAGAATCAACTTAATCATGTTATCATCCAATCTCTCATAATTAAGCAAACTATCACTATTAATCTCACCCACCAGCTTTTGAGCAAATTCACGCTCATCAAAGCTAATATGGAAAGATAAACGACTCTCAAACTCCTCTTGACGCACACGATGACCCGTTTCATCAATAGGAAGCCTAAGACCACGACCAACTTCTTGAATCTTGCTATTATCGCTACCTGAAGTTCTCAGCTTAGCAATAACAAAGACGTTAGGATTATCCCATCCCTCTCGCAAAGTCCATTTTGAAAACAAAAATCGTCTGGTAATCCAGTTGCCATGTTCATCTTTAAAACTAAGGAGTTTGTCTTTGTTCTTTAAGATATCATCAACTTCTGCTTGGATATCCTCGTCGCTGCTACCTCTATCCTCCCCAAAATAACCTGCATGAACATTTTGATTTTCGGCTTTGAGACTCTTTTGCGTTGCTCTTAAAAATTCCAGATAATCTTTTTCCCTTTGACTTTGGCTAGAGTCATATTTCCCAATGAGTTCCTTCAATTTTTTAGTCAACAATCGTTCAAAGGTCTGTTTAAGCCAGCCATCATTATCACGATAAGACTTAATGCTATCAATAAAGAATAAGGATAACGTTTTAATTTTAGGAGCGTTATTTGGTCGTAAGAAATTCTCTTGTTCTTTTCGAAAATGCTCATTAATGGCATCTTCAATAATCATTTCCTGATAAGAAGCTTGAAATGTTCCAGGTATAAGGGTCATTCCCTTGCTTAACTCTAAGTTATTACTTAGCCGCTTACTCCCATCATAGACAATATCTCCCTCAAAATCAGCGTCAATACCTGCAAGATTATCACCAGCATGCACTGTTTTATAAACTTTTCCTTGTTTAAGTGTTAACTCTTTAGCAGATACTTTATCAACTACCCAAGATTTTTTTGCTTGTTGTTCTGAAAGATTGGGATAGAAAATATCTATTCCTTTGACTAAACCGTCATTAAAGGAAGCTACGGCATTCAGATTGTATTGCGGGCTACCCCGGTAGTAATCTTTTTTGACTTGCTTATTTTTTCCTCTACCAATGGTCACATCTGGAAAGGTTGCCCCAAAACGGATGATCGTCTGTGGTTTAAGAGCTTCAATCGCTTTATAGTTTGCTTTGTCTCTTGGAAAACGGTGTGGTTCGTCTATGATAACCACGGGGCGTGTTTGTTGGATTGCTTCTAATGGTTGAGTTGTTCCACCAATCAAGGTTTGGTCATAGTCTGATTTTGTCATGCTACTAGAATTTAGCATACCAGCATTTATAAGCAATACCTGAATAGTGTTAGTATTCTGTCTGCTACCTTCAATAAAGTTTGTCAAATGTGCTGGAAAATTCTTTCGACCTGATTTTGATTTGAAATCACCTGCATTGATAACATTCAAATCTATTCTTGTATTTCCGTAGAATTGTGCAAGATGTTGTTTAGCATAGCTTGACTGAATAAATTTTTTTGTTCCTTCTTTGATAGCAGGTGTTGGCACGACAATGACAAACTTGAAAATACCAAAACGTTGATGAAGTTCATACATGGCTCTAGTATAAACATAAGTCTTACCTGTACCAGTCTCCATCTTAATATCAATATTCTTATCATCACGATGACGATAATGGAGAATGGGATTTGCATAAACAAAATCTTTTTCTGGGTCAGTCGTCTGCTCATCAAGTGGTGGAAAAGCTTTTAACAAATTTTCTAAGCTCTTCTCTTGATGTGGCAATTCTTCTAATAGAATTTTCATATCATACCACCTCCTAGTAACGTTTGATTAAATTGACTTTAGTATCAAGTTGTTCCAAAGCTGATTCTAACTCTCGCATGCTCTCCATTCCAAAAGAATAGCCGTAGAGTACTATTGTTTGGACTACCTTTTCATTATTTCCAATGAGATTGACAAGTTCCTTGGTTTGTTCAGATGACCAACCTTCCGCAATCAGATAAAGGCGTTCTGAATTGACATCGTTTGCTTGATAACCAGCTAAATCCAATTCTTTTACTGGGGTGAGTATTAAATAACCATCTGCCAAAAGCCAAGTTGATAGAATCGTCTCTTCGCCTGTGGCGCCATTATCAAAACCTAAACCTTGAGAAGAAAAAGGGCTAATCATATCATCAAAGTCACTTTCGCTAAGGAGAAGGTGATTTCCTTTATGATCAATAAAATCTCCTGTCTCAATGTCAAAACGATCTAAATCATCTAAAGTTGCTTGAGTCGGCTCTACTACACGATAATGTTGAAACCCACCATCAAATCCCTCAGGTAGTTCTAACCCTTTTTCCTCTTGGATTTTTTGACTGGCACGTTTAATCCGTTCACGAGAAATCTCATCAATGGACTGATAACCAGCTTTAAAAGCAGATTCACTTCCCTTGCGAGCCACTTTTGTACCATCACTATTTTGCGTAAACGTTGGCTCTGGTAACTGAACCATAATAAATTGACGATGCCCACCATCTTCCGCATTTAGCTGCATAACAGCATCTGCCGTTGTGGCTGAACCCGCAAAGAAGTCGAGGATGGTGGCGTTTTTGTTACCATTGCTTTGAATAATCTGCTTCACTAATTCAGTAGGTTTCGGGTAAGAAAATATACTATCTAGTTTAAGTTCCTCTAAACGGGCTTTACCTTCCTCAGAAAGAACTTTTATAATTGAGTATACTTTAGATGTTGCTTCAGCTACTGGTGTTAACGAGTATAGAATGTGCATTCCATTTTCACGTTTTTCTTTAAATATCTCTCCATTCTTTAGCTTTCGATCAATTTCTGCTTTAAACTTTGGACCTTTTATATCAAGGGCATCTTCGTAGTATAATCTTCGCTCAGTGCCTTTTTCATATTTTCCAAACTGTTTTCGGTAAATATCATCATTTTTTAAATATTGGATTCCATCTTTTTCAATAATTTTTCCTTGAATTACTTTTGGCTTTACTAATGGAGATAGATAGGTAATATTTTTACTATAGACATGGATTATGTCATGCCCTTTGACAACATATTTTGCTTGTCCTCCACCCTTTGCACGTTGGTGAACAAGTGAACTAACAAAATTCCCCTCCCCAAATATGTCATCCATCAGCATTTTGAGATTGGCTTGTTCATTGTCATCAATAGACACAAAAATGACACCTGTTTCTTTAAGAAGGCGCTTAGCTAGCCAGAGTCTTGGATACATAAAAGTTAGCCAAGCTGAATGTGTTGCCTTTCCTTGGATAGATTTAAGGCGTTTCAATTCTTCATCACTCATGCCAAACATCGCTTGCAACTTATCATCGCTGTACTCAAATGTATCAGGATAAACAAAGCCATCTGACCCTGTATTATAAGGTGGGTCAATATAAATCACATCAATGCTGTTTTCATAACCAGCTTGCAAATGGCGAAGCACTTCTAGATTATCTCCTGTAAAGAAAAGATTTTGACTATTTTGATTTTCTGTTTGTTCGTTATGAACTTTATCTGGTAAAACAACAGTTGTCGGCGCCTCGCCAGCTTGTTTCTTGGCATAATCTTTACCGATAAAGTTTAGCTGATAGCCTGAAGTTAGTTCCGTTTGTATAGAATTTTCCGCTAAAGCCTGCTTAAACTTTTCAAAGTCAAATGTCCCCTGAGAAGTGACAACTCCATCCCCATCAATTTTATCAGCTGTAAAAAATTCTGGTAATTTATCTCTTAAACGTTTTTAGAAAAGCAGTATTTGAGGTAACCTGTGCATTATAATTTCGATTATCTTTAAGCATAGGCTACCTCATTTCTGTTTTCACACAAAAAGGCTTTTTCGCTAAAATGCGAAAAAGCCTGTTTTAGAGGTTGACAAAAAACACTACTGATTACATAGTGTGCTGTGCTGTGCTGTGCTGTGCTGTGCTGTGCTGTGCTGTGCTGTGC
>NZ_NETH01000026.1 GCF_003337175.1 Streptococcus gallolyticus | reverse complement strand
ACCCAATGGTAAGGCCGAAAAACGTGGCAAACAAGCTTTTCGGAGGGATATCCGCGAGCGTGCGGAAATTTATCCGGAATTTGAAAGAGAGTTTGGACATCTTGAGGGAGATACGATTGTTGGTAAACATCACAAAAGTGCTGTTATCACCTTGGTAGAGAAGCAATCTAAAGCGATTATCACCCTTCAAACCAATGGTCGAAAAGCTAGTGACATTGAACAATCACTAGATAGATGGCTGTCACAATTCCCAAAACATCTCTTTAAATCGATTACCTTTGATTGTGGGAAAGAATTCTCTAATTGGAAGACAATATCCAACCAACACGACATTGATATTTTCTTTGCGGATCCAGGTTGTCCTGGTCAACGTGGGTTAAATGAACATTCAAATGGTTTATTAAGACATCATGGACTTCCAAAGCAAATGGATTTCAATGGTGTTTCTCAGAAATATTTATCAGCTATAGCTGATAAACGAAATAGAATTCCTAGGAAATCGTTACATTATCAAACACCATATCAAGTTTTTCTGAGTTACCTAAAATGTCTAGCTTAATTTGACAATTGGGGAAATGAAAGTACAAAAAGATAAAGAGGTAGTAAAAATGGCTCATTCAAAATTTCAACTCGTTGGTTCGCTTTTGCGGCCAGCAGACTTACGTGAATATAAAACAGCGATTGAACATCGTGATGATATTGTTTACCCTTTCTATGATGCTTTTGACGGCTATCAAGAAACCGAAACAGCTGACATCAAAAAAATAATTGCTGAAGAAAAGGCAAACGGTATTGATATTGTCACTGACGGTGAATATTCAAAATCAATGTGGCACCTTGATTTTGTCTGGGGACTAAAGGGTATCGAACGCTATATTGCTGACCATGGTTACACTTTCCAAGACCATGACGGTGGTCAATTTGAAACACGCAAAGACATTGGCATTCGTATCACTGAACCACTTTCTGGTAAAAATCATCATTTTCTTGATATTTTTAAACTCGTTAAACAAGAAGCTGGCGATACAGCTACCAAATTAACCATTTGGGGACCTGCGCATGCTTACACTGAATTGGCGATTTTTGACGGATTGGCTGGGGAAAATCAAGTTTACAAGACAAATGAAGAGCTAAAAGATGGTCTTATCAAGGCTTACAAGGAATTTTTAACAGAATACAAAGAAGCTGGTGGAGAAATCATCCAATTTGACGATTGTCTCTGGGAACTTTTTGACGAATCTAATCCTGCTAGTTTTTTTGCGGAAGGAAATGGTGGTTTAGCAGACTTGGCAGATGAATTCATCGCTATTAACAACGAAGTTGCTGACTATGGACATGAACTTGGGCTAAAAGTTTGGACACATAACTGCCGTGGAAATTACGAAAGTCGTTCTGCTGCTGGTGGCACTTATGAAGCTATCGCCACAAAATTCTTAAAAGACCAGCACTACGACCGCTTCTTCCTTGAATGGGACAGCGAAGTCTCTGGCGACCTTAAAGCTCTTGAAAGTTTGAAAGATAAAGATGCTGAAGTAGTTCTTGGATTGCTTTCAAGTAAAACAACTGACCTTGATGATGAAGAACGCGCTCTAAAACTTTTAGAAGAAGCAAGCAACATCATCCCTAAAGAACGTCTTTTCCTTTCTCACCAATGCGGCTTTGCCTCATGTGACTCTGGAAATGAACTCGCTATTCCACAACAATGGGCTAAAATCAAACAAGGGCAAGAAATTGCTGCTAAATTCTGGAGCTAATATTCTCTGAATTCAAAAATAAGACATTTACAACGACTACCCCTCTGAGGCAAGGATCTCAGAGGGGTATTTTTATTCAAGTGATAAAATAATATGATGTTTTATAGTTTAACAACTTCTAGCTGTTTGCCACCAAGCAAGACGAGGTATTTAGCAACGTTTTTTCTATCATAAGACTTGCTGAGAGCTTCTGCATATAAAGCCATTTGTCCTTGATAGCGTTCCTTGATTTCCTCGCTATTTTTGTATTTATCAGTCTTGTAATCAAAGAGTACGATGCGGTCATCTAAGGCAAGGTAACCATCGACAATCCCACGGACAACGAATTTTTCCTTACTGTCAGGGTCCTCTTTTAACATGGCAAAAGGTGCTTCGCGGTAAACCTTATCCGTATGTTGCTGAATCAACTGACCAAGCTCTGATTTTTCAAAAAAGGCTAGGACATTTTCCAAACGAATACGTGCTTTCACCTCATCTTCTGCCGAAACTTGGGCTAAAGCCGCGGTAATATCGGCTATCGTCACCTGTTTTGATAGAGGAATACGTTGTATGAGTTCATGCATCACAGAACCAATGGCTGTCGCTTCAATTTTGGCTTTCTTCGAAAAATCTGGCAATTCAAATGTTGGTTGTGCTTGATAGGCTTTTGCCATCACGTCAACACCGTCAGTATCCATGACTGGCTCATAGAGTTTTTTGACCTGACTTGGTGTTCTCAAGCTTGGCAAATGGATGGCTGCATGGTACTTCGCATTTAACTTTTCAACAGCTTCTAATCTATCCAAGGCATCCGTGATATTTTCAGACTGGCGGTTATCTGTCAAATCATCTGGCCTTATCACAGAAGTGGCTTCAATTTTACCAATCTTATCATCTGTCAAATCTTCGTCCGTAATAAAATCAAGGGCAAAAGGCAAGTTCTCCTTGCTATAAGCCTCATAAATGGCTAACACCCAATCTTGAAAAGTCATGAAATGCTCACGTTCTGCCACTGGCAAATGATTGTTTTCTGATTTACCGCTATATTTATCCACTAACTTTTCGGAGCTCGCTTTTCCGACCAAATACAATTTCTTTTCTGCGCGGGTCATGGCAACGTAAAACAATCGCATTTGTTCTGAAAGCGTAGCTAAGCGCAATTCACGCTTATTGAGCTGGTAAGGCAAGGTATCCATGCTAACCTTGACTGTTGGGAAAACGTCCGTTTCCAACTCTTCTTTCATATCAGCTAGATACTTGATACCTGCACCATTTTGACGTGATAAAATCAAGGGTGACATCAAATCCTGAATACTAAATTTCTTGTCAATATTCAAAATGAAAACATACTTGAACTCGAGACCTTTACTTTTATGAATAGTCATCAAGTTCACCGCATTTTTAGGCAGAGCCACCTCAACGTCCGCAAGGTCATTCTCACTTTCTAACACCTTATCAATCATGCGAATAAAACGTGAGAGTCCTTTAAAACCAGTTCGTTCAAAATTATTGGCACGAAGAGCTAAAGCATATAAATTGGCTTGACGTTGCTCAGCACGTGGTAAATTGCCCACGTAATCATAGTAAAATCTCTCGTTGTAAATTTTCCAAATCAAGTCATAAAGCGCATGCCATTTGGCAAAGTCACGCCAAGCAGCAAAACAAGTCATAAAATCAGCCAATTTATCATGTAAAGTGATTGTCATCAATTCATTATGACTTCCTTTGCCAGCTAAAGCATGCTCTAATTTTTGATACAAATTAGCTCTATGGTCATCTTCTCTTGTTTGTAGCGCAAGGCGTGCCAGCTCATCTTCATTGAATGAAAACATCGGTGAACGCATAAGTGCCACTAAGGCATAGTCATTGAGCGGATTATCAAGGGCGCGAAGCGTATCAAGCATAACCATGACTTCGACTGATTTAAGGTAATTTTGCTCACCACCGTCAGTCACCAAAGGAATACCATAGTGTTCAAAGGTTTGTAAAATACCGTCATTACGCGTGCGTGATGAGACCAACAAGGTAATATCCTCGAAACCAACGTGTTCCTCATTGTGCAAACGAATAATTTCTTTAGCCACTAACTTGACTTCGTTAGGGTTGATTTGTCCTTCTTCGGCATCACTTGGCAAGTCACTATTGTTATCAATGTCGTAGATAAGCACCTGCGTTTTATTTTCTGGGTGACTTTCCTTTTGAGCAGGACTCCCAGCGACCAATTGATGTGTGTCATCGTACAAAATCTCACCAACAGCCTCGTCCATTAAATGCGTAAAAATACTGTTTGTCGCTTCTAAAACTTCTGACTGACTACGAAAATTCTCTTTTAACAAAATTAATTTCCCACGGTCAGGATGTTCTTGAAAATCTTTAAATTTTTGGTTAAAAATCTGTGGGTCGGCTTGACGGAAGCGGTAAATGGATTGCTTGATATCCCCCACCATAAATCGATTGTGACCATTCGACAACAACTCCAACAGGCGTTCTTGCGTGTGGTTATTATCTTGGTACTCATCGACCATGACTTCGTGATACTTATTCTGATAAAGCTCACGAATATCAGCGTTTTCTTCCAAAATCTGAATGGCAAAATGGGCAATATCCGAAAATTCAAAAGCATTTTCTTGGATTTTCGCTTGCAAATATTGCTCTGAAAAATCTTGCATGAATGCCTGCAATAGCTCTAGCAACGGAAGGCTTTCTGGCTGGTATTTAAAAATGGTTTCCAAATGTTTCAATCCAGTCAAACGCCCCTGTAAGGTTTTAAAGACGGGATATTTCGTTCCTGCAACTGTCACAGCAGGACCAGCTGGAAGCAATTTCGCCACATCTGTCGCCAAACGTCCAAGACCACAACGACCATAAAGCGTTTCAAAATGCTGTGCCCATTCACGCAAATGCTCAATGATATTCAAATGCTTTTTATAATTGGCTGTGGGGGTTCCTTTGGCTGTTTTTTGCTTGTAGTCTTCTAAATCAGTCACATCTTGCAACTGGTCAGCCGTATCATGCAAGCAAGTCAGAAAATCCGTGACTTCTTGGTCAGGAATTGCTGAAAAATCGGTATAAGTTTTAGCACCTTTTAAAAATACTTCTGCTAACCACTTCTGTGGATTATCCGTTGCTTGACTAAAGTCATAAATTTTATAAACAATGCCTCTAAAAGCGGTGCTATCCTTACGATTGCCAGAAAAATTCCGCACTAATTGACGAAAAAGCTCAGCATCATTTCCTGTCATATAATCAGAAAAAAGGTCGAAAAAGACTTCATTTTTCAAAATATCCTGCTCACTCTTATCCGTCATCATACGAAAAGTTGGTGAAATTCCCAGCGTGTAGCCGTATTGATTGACCAATTTCTGCGTAAAAGCATCCATGGTGCCAATATCAGCTGTCTGTAAGCCCAGCAACTGCTCATTGAGATAATTTTTCAAATCATTGTCAGTCACATCTTGCAGAGCTTGGCTAATTTTCTTCTCAATACGCTCTTTTAATTCCCCAGCAGCCTTGACCGTGAAAGTTGAAATGAATAGCTGGTCAATCGTCACACCACGCAAAATTTTATCAATAATGCGTTCAACCATGACAAAGGTTTTCCCAGAACCAGCCGATGCAGACACCAAAATATTATTGCCATAACTATAGATAGCTTCGATTTGTTCTGGCGTACGTTTTTGTTTTTGGGATGACTGCGCTTCTTGGATTTGTAGAGAAGAAATGTCTTCTGACGTTAGAAATGGTTTAAAAATCATCTGTTTCCTCCTCTTCTTGCATTAGGCTCAAAAAGCCTTGACGTCTATCTTTTCTTGGTAATTTATACCATTTGCGAGCATAGGGCATATGGCGGTCAGCCTCAAATCGTGTGATTGCCTTCAATTGGTCTCCTTGAACTGACTTACCGTCCTCAGTATAAGGATTAATCAAGAAATGCCCCTTCTTAATCTGCTCTGCTGCTTTCAGATATAAGTTTTGATTATAAGCTAGCAAAATCTCAAGTTCTTCTTGACTGTAAAGCGAATCATTCAGATGATAGCGACCATTGGCTAAATACGCTTTTTCATCTTCCAAGAATAGACCACGATAAGTCAACTCTTTAGCCAAATTTTCTAAAATTTTCTCTGTCGTAGCCACCGATGACAAATCAACTTTTGGCTCTTGCATATGCAAATACATAGCACCAAAAATATGCTCTGACTCGCTCAAGCCTTTTTTATCACGCAAAGCTTGCACATAAGTCACCAATTGCGGACTTAAACCATTGTAGAATTTCTGAATATCAAAAGTATTGCGACTTGATTTGTAATCCACAATACCAAGACTGCCGTCTGATAAGCGGTCAACACGGTCAATAATTCCCTTGATCCGAACGCTATTTGCAATCATTAAGTCAAACGTTTCTTCTTCACTTTCAACTTGAATCTGTGCATCATCACGTAAAATCGTTGCCGTACTTCTAGCAATATCTTCCAAGACAGTCAAAGAATAACGACTTTCTTCATCTTCTTCGTAAACACATTTGAAATCGTCTTCCAAATTCGTTGTTTGAATAGCTTTATCAAGTTTGCTCTCAAAAGAATGGTTTGAATCATCTTTCATGACCAATTCAAAAACACGGTGCAAGTAGGTACCATGATTTCTGGCATCTGGGTGAATTGTCTCAACCTCTTGCAAGCCAAGAACATATTGCAAGAAATATTTATACTGATTATTGTAGAAGGTAGTGACTGCAGATGACGATAACGAAATCGGCTCATCACTTGGAAAACGTGCCTCAATCACGTCGGCAGAGACCATCTTAGTTTGCATATTATCCTTAATCAGCGGCAATTCAATGCCTTCGGCTGCCAATTTTTTTCGAAGATAACGAACAGCAACCGACCAGAACGTTTGCTCTTCCTTGCTAAGTTCACGCTCTTCTTCAATCGCCAAACGATTGACTTCAATCACGCGCGACAATAATGCCTTATCATTACCAATAGCCTCGGCATCCGTTGACAAACGATTACGACCTTTAGCAAGAACTGGCACACCAAAGCTAGCTAATTCGGTTAAGTAAGAAGATTCCCTATCTTCGGCTTCGTTGGCAATTTGTGGTAGACTAAGCACCAATTCTTCTGTCGCCGAGTTAAACAACGATAGGGCAGCAAAATGATTTTTCTTGATATTTTCGCGACTAACAATATCAAAACGTTGATTATCATCAGTTGATTCGTTGATTTGGGCACGTTCTTCATCTGAAATTAGACTACTATTTTGCGCAATTTTTGGAAAATGTGCCTGCGTCATGCCCAAAGCAAAGACAAATTTATTGGTGTGCGGTTCCACCAAATCATAAGATTTGACCGAAACAACATCAACCGTTGCAGGCACCACACGGTACTGCGCAGCTAACATTCCGCTGCGAATCAAGGACAAACACTCATCCAGTGATAACTTTTCTTGCCCAAAAATCGTTTGAAATTGCGTTAAAATACCTGTAAATGTCCGCCAAACTTGCTCATGCTTTTCTTGTTCATTTTCTGAAAAAGTCGCGACCATGCCTTCTAGATTATCAGGCAAATGAATGGCGTGTAAAAATGTCATTAATTTCTCAAGCAAACTAGAGCCACCTTGCTTTTGCGCCTTAAATAAAGCAAGTAGAGGCGTCATGATTTGCTCGCGCATGCGATTAACAAAGGCTAACTGTTTTTTTCCTTTATAAACAATCGTGAATTCCTTAGCAAATTTGCTTTGTCCCTTAATATCAGCATAAATCAAATATTGCTCAAAAAGGTCTAAATCTTCTTGCTTGAAATTTCCATAAAGCCCTGTTTTTAACAGATTAACGACATCTTCCCTACGAAAACGATAGCGCTTCACACGCTCCAACGAATCAATAAAATGCACCAAAGGGTGGTCACTCATTGATTCCGCTTTTCCGAAATAATAAGGAATATCATATTTGTCAAAAATCTTGCCAATTTGCAAACGATAGCTGTCCACATCACCTAAGAGCACTAAAATATCCTTGTAACGATACCCTTGATAAAGCTTATGACGAATCGCTTTTGCCACATGCTCGACCTCTTCTTTCTGATTAATAACATCCCAAATAGCGTAATGTTTTTTATCATCAGCCGTCAGCGTCACATCTGAACTGGTAAAATCATGCTTTGCTTCGAATAATTTTGATAATTTTGAGAAAGCCTCGTGAGATTTCTGAGAACTTTCAACATACTGCGGTTGCGCATGGAATTTAGCCGCTAAACCACGCAAGAAATCTAAACTCGCTTGGTAAACATTTCCCGTCGAAAATGCCGCTCTATACGCCTTTTGACTACTGTAAGTTCCGATAATCACTTGCGCACATTTTTCTTCAAGCAAGCTTACTAGATACTCTTCTTCTGCTGAAAAGCGTGTAAAACCGTCAATGACAAGGCTCATATTTTCAAGCCTAGCATCCAAATGTCCTGCCTCAACCTGCTTTGCAAAATAAGCAATCTTGCTCTGATTATCATACTGATTGGCAAGCAAAATATCATTAACCGCTAAAAAGATTTTCACCAAATCTTCCTGCTTCTCCGCTGAATGCAATTCTGTCAAATCAAGCACAGTCATGTTAGCCGTTTTTAATTCTTTGTACAAATCAACCAACTGCTTGATAACATTCGTATCCTGCTTCAAACGCCCAAAAACTTTCAAATCTGTATCTGAAAAATGTGACAAAGCACGGTAAAAAATCATAGCCAAGCCATTGTCATCAATGCTTTCCTTGACCTGCGCTTCATTTAACACAAAATAACGAGCCATTTGAGCAAAACGTGTTACCGTAATCGCAAAAGAAGCTTCGTCTGGTAACAACTCCAAAACTGCTCTTTCTTTTTCAAAAGATAAAGAGTTGGGAGCAATGTAAAAAACACGCTTACCAGCATCTGCCTGCGCTACTGCCTCTCCAACTAAAATCTCAGTCATATCATACTGAATATCTGTGTATAATAATTTCATAACATACCTTCATTAAGCAAATCGTTACTCCTATTATACCAGATTTCAAAGCATTTATAAGCTCTCAACCATCATCAAAAATCCCACCACTACTTTCGCAATGGTGGGAATTATCTATATTACCCAAAATAGCCTAATGAGTTTGGAAATTAACGAACTTCTGCGCCGAGTTGGGCAACAAGGACTTTAGTAATTTTATCCATGTATTTAGCAACTTCTTCGTCAGTTAAGTTGTCATTTGGATTTTGGAAGGTGAGGCTGTAAGCCATTGATTTCATGCCTTCAGCGATATTTGCTCCAACATAAACGTCAAAGAGTTTGATGTCAGTCAAACGTTTTACTTTAGCTGATGCAATCGCTGCTAAGATTTCTTTATGAGTTGTTGCTGCTGGTAATAGCAAAGCAATGTCACGAGAAACAGCAGGGAATTTAGTGATTTCAACAAATGCTTTGTCAGCGTGAAGCGCTGCTTCAATGATATCCAAATTCAATTCAGCCACGTAAGTTTCTGGAACGTTATAGTTTTTAGCAGTTTGTGGGTGAACTTGTCCAACAAAACCAACTAATTGACCGCCCAAGTAAATGCTTGCTGTACGACCTGGGTGCATGCTAGCAAGACCTTTTTCAGCTACATAATCAACTGTCAAATCAAGTTTGGCAAAGATAGCTTCAACGATACCTTTCGCATAGAAGAAATCAACTGACCTTGCTTTTGTTTGGAAATCTTTTTCAGCAACCAATCCAGAAATCGCAAAGGCAAATGTGCTGACTTCGTTTGGCAATTCTTCTTTTGGATTACCTTTTTGTTCAAAAATTTTACCGATTTCGTAGATTGCCAAGTTGCTATTTTTACGAGCAACGTTATAAGCCACAGTATCAAGCATACCAGAAACAACATTTTGGCGAAGAACTGAGCGCTCTACTGACATTGGCCACATCAATTCTGTCAAGTTGCTTGCTTGCAATGTAAATTCAGTTGCTTTTTCAGGCGTTGTCAAAGCGTATGACACGATTTCAGTCAAACCAGCACCCTCAGCGATTGAACGCATTTGACGACGTAATTTTTGTGTTGCTGTCAATTCACCTACTGTACCTGCAGCTTCTGGAAGTGTAGTTGGGAGGTTATCATAACCATAAATACGTGCGATTTCTTCAACCAAATCAGCTTGGATAGCAATATCCCAACGACGACGTGGCACAGAAACTGTAAATTTATCTGCATTTCCTGACAAACCAAAGCCAAGTTTGGCAAAGACATCTTCAATGTCAGCGTAAGTCAATTCTGTTCCCAAACGAACGTTAACATAATCAAGTGTTGTTGATACTTCAACATCTTCAGTTGGAACAAAACCAGCTTCAACACGACCAGCAAGAACCTCACCGTCAGCTAATTCTGTAAGCATTGCAGCTGCAAAATCAAGAGCTTCCGCAACAGTTGCATAGTTGATACCTTTTTCAAAACGTGATGAACTTTCAGAACGAAGGTTCAAACGACCGCTTGTTTTACGAATTGATGTTCCGTCAAAGACTGCTGCTTCAAGCACAACGTTTTTAGAATGGTCATCAATTTCAGTAGCTTGACCACCCATAACACCTGCAAGTGCAACTGGTTTGTCAGCAACTGTGATAACAAGGTCTTCAGCCATCAATTCACGTTCTTCGCCGTCAAGAGTAACCAATTTCTCACCAGCACGCGCATTGCGGGCAAGGATTTTGTTATCTTCAAATTTGTTCAAGTCAAAGGCATGCATTGGTTGACCAAAGTACAACAAGACATAATTTGTCACATCAACAACGTTATTGATTGGACGGATACCAGCGTTCATCAAAAGGTTTTGCAACCATTGTGGACTTGGTTTAACAGTCACATTTTCAACCACGCGCGCTTTGTAAGTCAAGACTTTATCAGATTCAATAGCAACGTTGATAACATCTTTTGCTGCTTTAGAAACTTCTTTAAGTGCTTTTTCTGGGAAATGAACTTCTTTACCATAAATGGCAGCCACTTCGTAAGCAACACCACGCATAGAAAGAGCATCTGCACGGTTTGGCGTGATTGACAATTCAACGATTTCATCGTCTAAATCAAGATATGGGAAAATGCTATCACCTGGTTTAGCATCTTCTGGCAAAATTTGGATACCGTCTGAGAATTCTTTTGGAATGATAGCATCTGGCAAACCAAGTTCTTGGAGTGAGCAAATCATCCCAAGTGATTCCATGCCACGGATTTTACCTTTTTTGATTTTGTAGTTATCAGCAATACGTGCACCTGGAACAGCCACGATAACCTTGATTCCTGCAGTCACATTTGGAGCACCGCAGACAATTTGACGCAACTCCTCATCACCAGTATCCACTTGGCAAAGGTGCAAATGTGTTTCTGGAACATCTTCACAAGATACAACGTGACCAACAACTAGTTTTGTCAAGCCTTCAGATGGTGTTGAAACACCTTCAACTTCAATCCCTGTTGTTGACATTTTTTCAGAAAGCTCATGTGTTGTTACATCAACATCAACAAGCTCTTTTAACCATTTATAACTTACTAACATAATAATGTGTTAAAAGCTTTTCGCAGTCAAAATACGTTTGACAGGCAAGCTTCTTTATCCCTTTCTACTGTTATGCTTTCAAGGCTTTTCTCAAAAGCCAATCTGTATCTACTTTATCGCCAACTTTAAAAGAGTGTTCTGAAAATTTTTCAAAACCATATTTTCGATAAAACCCTTGTGCCTTAACATTATGTTCCCAGACACCTAACCAAGCCCAATCAAAGTCACCTTCTTTTGCCATATCAAGCGCTAGCTCAAATAATTTCTTACCTAAGCCTAATCCTTGACACTCGTTAAGAATGTAAATGCGTTGAATTTCAAAGGCATTTTCTAGTTCGTGTTCGGTCTGTGCAGCGCCCCAATTGACTTTCATAAAACCAACCTCACGCCCATCAACCATGACAAAACGACCATCAGTTTCTGGGTCAGTCACCTCTTTTTCGAGTTGTTCTAAAGTGTAACTATCATCGAAAAACTGTTGAAGTTCTTCTTCGGTATTATCAAAAGCAAAGGTTTCACGAAAAGTCTGAATACTAAGTTCTTGCACGATACTTAATTTATCCAAGGTCACTTTCTCAACTTTTATTTCTGACATATCTTTTCCTCCAATCGTTTTTCTACTATTCTTGCTTTATTTAAATTGTTCTGAGAAACGGACGTCACCTTGATAGAAACCACGGATATCATTGATACCATAGCGAAGCATTGCGATACGTTCTTGACCAAGACCAAAAGCAAAGCCAGAATATTTTTCAGCATCAACACCAGACATTTCCAAAACGCGAGGGTGTACCATACCAGCACCAAGGATTTCAATCCAACCAGTTTTCTTACAAACGTTACATCCTTTACCACCACATTTGAAGCATGAGACGTCAACTTCTACTGATGGTTCAGTAAATGGGAAGTATGATGGACGAAGACGAATTTTACGGTCTGCACCAAACATTTTCTTGATAATCATTTCAAGCGTTCCTTTTAGGTCACCCATCGAAATGTTTTCCCCAACAACAAGACCTTCGATTTGGTGGAATTGGTGGCTGTGCGTCGCATCATCTGTGTCACGACGGAAAACACGGCCTGGTGAAATCATTTTCAAAGGACCTTTAGAAAAGTCGTGTTTATCAAGTGTACGTGCTTGCACAGGACTTGTGTGCGTACGAAGCAAGATTTCTTCAGTAATGTAGAAGGTATCTTGCATATCACGCGCCGGGTGGTCTTTTGGCAAATTCATACGTTCAAAGTTATAATAGTCAGATTCTACTTCGTAACCATCAACAACTTGGAATCCCATGCCAAGGAAAATATCTTCAATTTCTTCACTTGTTTGTGTCAAGATATGACGGTTACCCAGATTAACGTGACGTCCTGGAAGTGTCACATCCAAACTTTCTGATTCTAGTTGTGCTTGGATTTTAGCATCTTCGACAATTTTAGCTTGTTCTTCGAAAGCTTTTGTCAAAACATCACGGACTTCATTGACTTGTTTTCCAATAACTGGGCGCATTTCTTTAGAAAGATCTTTCAAACCTTTCAATAGTTCTGTCAATGATCCTTTTTTACCAAGAACTTGCACACGTAATTCTTGAAGTTCTCTGGCATTGTTTCCACGCATTTCAGCCAATTTAGCTTGCGTAGATGATTTTAATTCCTCTAACTGCGCTTGTAAATCCATTAAAATTCCTTCCTTGGGTAAGACCCTAATGTTTTTAAACGAAAAAGCGTGCCACACTCCAATAGCGGAGCGTTGACACGCGGTACCATCCGTTTTTTATCTGACTAGCAGACCTTAATTTATCGTCTTTAACATGAGTGAATTCGCCAAACTTTCATCTAGGAAGCTTCCAGTCACGGCTTCCATTCCCTGCTAAACTGCCATAAGGTTACTAGTCTCATCAGACACTATTCAATTTATAACCCATTCTAGCAAATTTTTAGCCGTTTGACAAGATTGAATAAATTAATTCACACTAACTTGACCTGAATAATAATCAAAGGTCAGTCCGCTTTGCACATTTGGAACAAAGACGTTAAATTCTAGACTACCGTCAGATGATTTGGCTTCCAAATGCGTTCCGCTTGCTAAGAGATTATCACCATCGTAAATCAAGGTAACACGATAACGAACGCGTTTATTCTGGTCAAGAGCTTTGCGGACAAGGGATTCATAGTAATTTTGACCAGTTGAACTTTCCGAATTTGCCTCGTTTGCCCAGGCAGTCTGTGCTGCCACATTTTCAGGGTTACTTGTTGACGCATCAAAGCCTTTTAGACCACCAACCAAAGCATAGCCAAGCAAATGACCACGATCTACCGCATGGCTATAAGTCCCTGAAAGGTCTTGCACTTGATGCCAACCAGCTGGCGTCCAAGACGTTGAGCCATTTCCAGTCTCCTCACGACTTTTGTATTGACGAGTTGACTTACTTAGCAAAGCATTAGCAACCGTTGGAACAGTCTGACCTTGCACCGTTTTCGTTTTGTTGTTGGCGTAAGGTTGACTTGAAACGTTTGCATTTAAGGAGGTTTGATTATTATTGATAATATAGGCTCCCGCACCATTCCATTCTATATTTGCTCCCAGCTGCTCTTTGACACTAGCTGTTAATACCGTCTCTGCTAAAGCTTGTGTTGGCCTTGCTGAATCAGAACTCGATTGATTCGACCTCATTTCAGAAGAGGAGTCACCAGTCATTAACGAAACGACTTGATTGAGCGGGTTAGTCGAATCTGATATCGTCACCCAACCAGTACCAATACCAACTAACAAAATCACCAAAGACAGCAGGGATTTTGTCTGTTTAGACAATTTTGATTTCTTTGCCATCAGTTCCTTTCATCAAAAAAGCGGAAAAACCGTTACTTTAGTTCACATCATAAAGCCGATTATCCCACTTCTAAATAATAATTGTTCCTCAGAACAATCACTAAAATAAACCTTATTCATTTCCAGTAAATTTTCCCATAATCGATTGCCATTTATCCAAAGATAAAATCGCAAATGGATTTTTGCCCTCTCCAATGATACCATAGCCAATCATCAAACCAATTGCCAAAAATAAACAACACAAAAGAGCAATTACCAAAATTAAAACGAGTTGTTTGGTTACATATTTCCAGCCACTTGTCATTTTTAAGCCTCACTTACGCGTTTAATATTTGCACCGAGTTTAGACAATTTTTCATGGAATTGATAATACCCACGGTCAAGGTGGACTAATTTTCCGACAGTCGTTGTTCCTTTAGCCACCATTCCTGTCAAAATCAGAGCTGCACTTGCACGAAGGTCGGTTGACACCACAGGTGCTCCTTGGAGGTCTTTTCCACCATGAATCATAGCCGTATCTCGCAAAATTTCTGATTGTAAGCCCATACGGCGCATTTCTTCCAAATGTTGGAAACGATTCTCAAAAACAGTTTCAATCATCGTTGATTCGCCATCTACGACTGCCATCAAGGCTGTAAACTGCGCTTGCATATCCGTTGGAAAACCAGGGTGTGGAAGTGTTTTAACCGTTACAGGTCGCAATGTTGACGTATCAGCAATCACACGAATGCCATCTTCCTCATCAACAACAGTAACCCCCATTTCAATCAATTTTGAAATCAATGGACGGTTATGCTCCCAGATAGCGTCTTTGATAAGCACATTACCCGATGTCATTGCCGCCGCTACCATGAAAGTCCCTGCCTCAATACGGTCTTGAACCACATCATGTTCTGCCCCATGAAGGCTATCAACACCAGTGATAATCAAAGTTTCTGTACCAGCACCTCTAACTTTGGCTCCCATTTTATTAAGTAACATTGCTAAATCAACGATTTCTGGCTCACGTGCCACATTTTCAATGATGGTTACACCATCTGCTAAAGTCGCCGCCATCATCAAGTTTTGCGTTGCCCCAACAGATGGGAAGTCCATGTAAATCGTCGTTCCTTTGAGTTTACCATCAACCGTTGCCGTAATATCACCGCCAACTTGCATAATCTTAGCGCCCATTGCCTCTAAACCTTTCAAGTGAAGGTCAATCGGACGGCTACCAATCGTACAGCCACCAGGCATTGAAACTTTGGCATGTCCATTACGTGCTAAAATTGGTCCTAAAACAACGATTGAAGCACGCATCTTACTAACATACTCGTAAGGAGCAATATCCAAAATATCACCAGAAGCATCCACTGCGATTTTATTGTTAGCTTCATCAAAGTCAACTTGAATATTCAACCCACGGACAACATTATTCATCGTAAAAACATCTGAAAGGATTGGAACATTGGTTAAAATTGTCTTTCCTTCCTCAGGTAAAATTGTTGCAGCCAAGAGTGGAAGAACAGCATTTTTAGCTCCTTCAATCACTACTTCTCCTTGCAAACGTGTATTACCACCTTCAATAATAATTTTATCCAAAATGAACTCCATTCTTATATTATAATACCTAAAATTATATCATAGTTTACAAATTATTACTGTTATTGAAAACTTGCGAAAAGGGTTTGACTCATTGTAATGATTTCTAGGAAAAAATGGCTGACAAGATAGCCAATCGCAATGCTTAAAAATAAGATAAATACTTTTAGTCGTCCAAGGTTTTCTGCTGAATGCTTAATGAACTTAGACCAATCAAACAACTGACGAAGCAATTGATGCGTCATTGTGATAAACATCAAATGACACAAAATGGTTACACTACTATTTAAAATTTCCATAATCTTATTATAGCAAAATTTGCTTCTCACAACAAAAAAAGCCAGCCTAAAGCTGACTTTTATCATTATTTATTACCAACACTGATACGGTTCAAAGCACGACGAAGCGCAACTTGGGCACGGCGTACCTCGTCAATATCGTGAGTGCTTTGAGCTTGCTCCAATTTGCGTTCTGCGCGAATCTTAGCACGTTCGGCACGGCTAACATCAATATCACGTTCACGTTCTGCAGCATCTGCAACAATTGTCACAAGATTGTCTTTCACTTCAATAATACCACCGTTGATAGCCACCCAATCCACGTGATTCTCATCATCAATACGACGAATTTTCATTTCGTGGACAGTAAGCGGAGCAATGAGGTTAATGTGGTCTGGCAAAATCCCCATTTCACCACTTGGTGTTTTTACTGAAATAAACTTGGCATGGTGATCATAACGAATGCCATCTGGTGTTACTACCTGAACAGTCATATAGGTCATGGCATCACCTCATTAGTAATTCATTTTCTTAGCTTTTTCAACGACATCCTCAATTGGTCCTACGTTACGGAAAGCATCTTCTGGAAGGTCATCGTATTTCCCTTCCAAGATTTCTTTGAAGCCACGAACAGTTTCAGCAACTGGCACATATGAACCAGGCATACCTGTAAATTGTTCAGCAACGTTGAAGTTTTGCGATAAGAAGAATTGGATACGACGAGCACGTCCAACCAATGTTTTTTCTTCGTCAGACAATTCATCCATACCAAGGATGGCAATGATGTCTTGCAATTCACGGTAGCGTTGAAGGACACGTTGTACTTCTGTTGCTACGTCATAATGTTCTTGACCAACAATTTCTGGTGCAAGGGCACGTGAGCTTGAAGCAAGAGGGTCAACGGCTGGGTAGATCCCCATTTGAGTCAACTTACGTTCAAGGTTAGTTGTGGAATCCAAGTGAGCGAATGCCGTTGCTGGCGCTGGGTCAGTGTAGTCATCGGCTGGCACATAGATGGCTTGGATTGAGGTAACGGAACCTTTTTTAGTTGAGGTGATACGTTCTTGCAACTGCCCCATTTCAGTTGCCAATGTCGGTTGGTAACCAACGGCTGATGGCATACGACCAAGAAGGGCTGATACTTCAGAACCTGCTTGAGTGAAACGAAAGATATTATCAATGAAGAGAAGCACGTCTTGTCCTTCAACATCACGGAAGTACTCAGCGATTGTCAACCCAGTAAGGGCAACACGCATACGTGCTCCAGGTGGTTCATTCATTTGACCAAAGACCATGGCTGTTTTTTCAATAACGCCAGACTCTTTCATTTCCCAGTAAAGGTCATTACCTTCACGTGTACGTTCCCCAACACCAGTAAATACTGAAATACCACCGTGTTCTTGGGCAATGTTATGAATCAATTCTTGGATAAGAACGGTTTTACCAACACCGGCACCACCGAAAAGTCCGACTTTACCACCTTTTAAGTAAGGAGCAAGAAGGTCAATAACTTTGATACCTGTTTCAAGGATTTCTGATGCTGTTGATAATTCATCAAAAGCTGGTGCCTTTTTGTGGATTGGTTGACGTGGTGCGTCTTCAGCAAATGGTTCATCAAGGTCGATCGTATCCCCAAGAACATTGAACACACGCCCCAAAGTTTCTTTCCCAACTGGCACACTAATCGCACGACCAGTATCAAAAACTTCTAATCCACGTGTAAGCCCATCAGTTGATTCCATAGCGATAGTACGTACCAGACCGTCACCAAGTTCAAGAGCAACTTCGAGAACGATTTTTTGAGATTTATCGCCATCTTTATAAACAATCAATGCATTATTAATCTCAGGTAATTTTTCCCCAGTTGCAAACGCAACGTCAACAACTGGACCAACAACCTGAGCAATTTTGCCTGAGCTCATGTTTTTCTCCTTTTAGATTTTTTAGGAATTCAATCCTGTTTTCATAAGTGACATAGACACTTACTGTTATTCTAGTGCATTAGCACCTGCTACAATTTCAATAATTTCATTTGTGATGGCTGCTTGACGAGCACGGTTGTATTGTGTCGTTAAGTCAGCGATAATATTTTTAGCATTATCTGTTGCTGTCTGCATGGCTGTCATACCAGCTGCATGTTCAGCCGTTTTCGCATCAACAATGGCACCGTAAATGAGACTTTCTGTATATTGTGGTAAGAGCTGTTCCAAAATCACTTCACGACTTGGTTCTAACTCAAAGCCAGTTGTCCCTTCTTCTGCTGCTTCGCCAGCATCTAAGTCTGTAATTGGAAGCATCTGTTGAACACGAACCTGACTTGTCAAGCTATTCACATGATGATTATAACAGACATATAATTCATCAAACAATTCGTTTTTATACATTTCAACAGATCTTGAAATGATATTTCCCACTTGTTCAAATGATGGCTGATCTTCCAAACCACGCAATTCAAATACAACATTCATACCACGTGCTTTAAAGAAATCTGCTCCGATACCACCGATGGCAATAATAGCATAATTACCATCTTCAGCATGATATTCTTGAATAAGATCCATCATAGCTTTCAAGATTTTAGAATTATACCCACCAACAAGTCCTTTATCAGATGTAATCACAATGTAACCTGTCTTTTTAACTGGACGTGTGACTAACATTGGATTTTGTGAACCATTTACAAGTTCTGATTTTAATAAATCTGTAGTAATTTGGCGAATTTTTGAAGCATAGATTTGGAAATCTTGTGCTGCTTGCTCAGATTTAGTCAATTTTGCAGCTGATACCATTTGCATAGCTCCAGTGATATGACTTGTCTTCTGAGTTGAAGTAATTTTCCCTTTGATTTCACTAAGAGAGCCTGCCATATGCTACCTCCCTCTTATTTGAATTCTGACTGTTCTTTAAAGGCTTTAATAGCTGCATCTAAGACAGATTCTTCTGGTAAGTCTTTGCTTGTACGGATCGTTTCAAAGATTGACTCGTAATGAGCATCAAAGTAATCATACAAGGCTTCTTCGAATGCTAAAATGTCATTAACTGGCACGTCATCTAAGAAACCATGAGTAAGTGCATAAAGAATCACAACTTGTTTTTCAACAGGAAGTGGCTTATGAACAGGTTGTTTAAGCACTTCAACGGTGCGACGGCCACGATTCAGTTTAGCTTGTGTTGCGGCATCCAAATCAGAACCGAACTGTGTAAAAGCTTCAAGTTCACGGTAAGAAGCCAAGTCAAGGCGAAGGGTACCAGCAACTTTCTTCATTGCTTTGATTTGTGCCGCCCCACCAACACGTGATACTGAAGAACCCGCATCAATCGCAGGACGAATACCTGAATTGAAAAGATTTTCTTGCAAGAAGATTTGTCCGTCAGTGATCGAAATCACGTTTGTTGCGATGTAAGCTGAAATATCACCAGCTTGTGTTTCAATAAATGGAAGGGCTGTGATAGAACCACCACCAAGTGCATCAGACACTTTAGCTGAACGTTCAAGTAAGCGGCTGTGAAGATAGAAAACATCACCTGGGTAAGCTTCACGTCCTGGTGGACGACGAAGAAGAAGTGAGAGCTCACGATAAGCTACCGCTTGTTTTGATAAATCATCATAAACAATCAAAACGTGTTTTCCATTATACATAAATTCTTCTGCCATTGCTACACCAGCATAAGGAGCGATGTAAAGTAAGGGAGAAGGTTGCGAAGCTGAAGCTGTCACAACAATTGTATAATCAAGAGCACCGTACTTACGAAGTGTTTCAACTTGTGTACGAACAGTGGATTCTTTTTGACCAATCGCAACATAGATACAAATCATATCCTGTCCTTTTTGGTTCAAAATTGCATCAATCGCAACAGATGTTTTACCTGTTTGACGGTCACCGATGATTAACTCACGTTGACCACGTCCAATTGGAACTAAAGCATCAATCGCTTTAAGACCAGTTTGGAGTGGTTCAGAAACTGATTTACGTTGCATAACGCCTGGTGCAGGTGTTTCAACTGGACGAGTTGCAGTTGTCTTGATATCTCCAAGACCATCCACTGGTTGACCAAGCGGGTTTACAACACGACCAATAAGGGCTTCACCTACTGGCACTTCCATAATTTTACCAGTACGTTTTACCACATCACCTTCACGAATGGTCGAAAAATCTCCAAGAATAATGATACCAACGTCACTAGACTCAAGGTTTTGAGCCATACCGAAGGCACCGTTTGAAAATTCGAGAAGCTCTCCACTCATGGCATTATCAAGTCCACGAGCACGGGCAATACCATCACCGATATAAGTGACTACACCAGTTTCTGTGACGTCAAAATTTGGCTGGAAGTTTTCAATTTGCTTTTTAATTAAAGCGCTAATTTCTTGTGCATTAATTGCCAAAAGTCACACCACTTTCTATTTCAAATTCATTTTAAATGTTTGTAATTGACGACGAATGCTTGTGTCGATTACTTTATTATTAACATTGATAACAAATCCACCTAGGATTGATTCATCAATGGTTTCAACGAGTTTTCCAGCCTTAATGCCAATTTTTTCAGCAACCAAAGCTAACATACGTTCTTTTTGATTATCTGTTAATGCTACCGCCGTTGTCACAACAATGTCGTGTTGATTAGTTGCAATAACAAAATCTTTTTGAACACCTTCTAAAATGTCTTTTAGGAAGGCTTCTCGTTTATTTTGTAAAATTACCTCAAGAAAATTGTTCATATATACTGAACTAGACTCTTGAAGTAACCTAACAAGTTTTACTTTTTCATCACGTGAAATGACTACATTTGACAATACATTAGCTAAATTTGTCTCTTCAAAAACAGTCAACAAAGCTTCTGTTTCTGATTGGAGTTCAGCTAAACTGTCTTTTTCAATAGCAATTTCAACGAGACTTTTTGCGTATTGCTCAACAAGAGCTTGTGTCTTTTTATCCATTAGGCATCTCCTAGCTTGTCAAGATAGCTATCAATGAGATTGCTTTGAGCTTCTTTATCAAGATTAGCTGCCATGATTTTTTCAGCTAAAAGAACGGTCAAGTCAGCAACATCACTCTTAACACTTGCAAGAGCTTCTGCTTTACTTTGTTCAATATCTTGATTAGCTTTAGCCTTCAAGCGGCTTACTTCGTCGCGTGCTTCTGCCACAATTTTAGCCTCTTGATTTTTACCTGTCTCTTTGGCATCATCAATAATTTGTGTTGCCTCTGTACGAGCGCCAGCTAACTCTTCTTGACGCTTAGTAGCCAATGCTTCTGCTTGTTTACGGGCAGTTTCTGCACCATCAATATCGCCTGCGATTTTTTCTTCACGAGCTTTGAAAACTCCTGTTAATTGTTCCCAAGCAAAAAGCTTAATGAGAACAAGCAAGAGAAGAAAAGAGCCAGTTACGATGATGATGTTACCAAGACTTGTACTATTGATAAGAGTTGACATAAAATACCTCTTCCTTATTCTTCGTGATTTACTTTTTTACCGATGTAGACAGATGATAGTATTACAAAGACATAAGCTTGAATACAAGAAATCATAATTGAAAAGCCTGTCCATAAAATATTCAAGATAACTGCAACTGGCCAAGCCACAATATTAATATGGGCAAATGTAACCAGTAAACCAAGAATAATCTCACCAGCAAAAATATTGCCATATAAACGAAGTGTCAGAGAAATGATATTAGTAAATTCCTCTAAAATATTCATTGGTAGCATGGCTGGTACAGGTTCTAGGTATTCCTTAAGATATCCCTTTAAACCATTTTTACGAATTCCTTCAACATGTACAACTACTGCAACAATAAGAGATAAGCCAAAATTGTAAGCAGCAGTTGCTGTCGGTGAAGACCATAGGTTATACTTACCAACTTCTAATTTAGTCACAAGACCAATATTATTTGCTACTAGCAAGAAAAAGAATAAGCCGAAAAAGAAGAGACTGTAATGACTAGCATAGCGTCCAAGATTAGGTGTAATAATACCTTGAACAAACTCATACACCCACTCCAAAATATTCTGTTTACCCTTAGGCTTGAGTGTCATATGGCGACTAAAAGCAAAAATAATTGAAAATGCAATCAATACTGTCAGAAGAGACATCAAAAGAATGGTTAAATCAAAATCAATCCCTAAGAAATGCACTGTCGGATTTACAGTAGTTTCCAATGCAATCCCTCCTCCAGAGATAATCAATCATTATCTTGTCGTCACAAAGAATGTGCAGGCAAGAAGTACAAAGAATGTCCCTTCAATGAAAGCAATTCCTAAGAACATCAAAGTTTGCAATTTTCCAAACATTTCTGGTTGACGAGCAGAGGACTTTGCGATATTTGCAACTAGTAATCCCTCACCGATACTAACGCCCATAACTGCGATACCAAGTGCTAAAATAGCCAAATTCATGATATGAATCTCCTTTTAAATTTTTTTACCCCATTATTTTAGTCCTACTTTAAGCAATTGTCAATAAAACCACATTTTTGGAAACGTTTTTCTGTCTCATTCTTAACCTTTGTTTAGTTTTAAGTGGCTGAACTCTCAAAAGTAACCTATTAAAATAAGAAAACTATTCAAATGTAGTAAAGTATCAAAAATATAAAGCCTTTGATAAGCTAATGAAAAAAACTTTAAAGCCCAAGACACCAATAAGAGTCTGGGACAAAAAGAGTTTGATTTTTTGAAAAACTTTACCATTGAGCCATTTGAATGACTTAAATTAATAAAAAACGAACAAAACAGAAGTTTAAATGCCAGAAAACTCCGTTTGTTCGTTTTTTCTAGTTGAGGTTGGACTTTTGCCCAGCCTCTTTAGCTTCCTTAACAAGACCTTCCCTACTTTTGAGTACTATCGGTTAGCACCTAAAGTTTCTTTTCTTATTCTAAGCGCTTACTTCCTAAAAACCAGAACAGTATGCCAAACGTAATGGACTATTCCTTTTCTAAATGATATCCAAAATCATGATGATAATATGTGCACTTCATAACTGTGCCCTTACTTGCTATTTTTCTGAATTGAGCTCATCAACTTCCTGTGTGAATTTTTGGGCAATAGCTTCCAAAGCTAAATCTTCTTGATTCCAAACGAGTGCATCATTTGAAATTTCATCTGTATTAGCAAAGAATGTGATGTGGTTTTTGAGATTACGGAGCTTAATTGGTGCGTCACCACCGTACTCACCATCCAAATTAATCATCATTTTCTTGTCAGACAGTGGCTCAATTTCCAAGAAATCAGTCTTGATATACTCAATACGTTTGTCATTAATGTGTTTTCCACCGTCTAGTACTAGGCGAATCAAACGCAAAATTTCAATTAAATTAGCTGTTTTCACCAAAATCAAAGTGAATTTGCCATCGTCTAGTTTAGCATCTGGCGCAATTTGTTCAAAACCACCAACTGAATTGGTAATGGCAGCAAAAATCATCGAAACATCGCCTTCAAAAGTGCCTTGTTCGTGTTTTATACGAACGGGAACCGTACGAATTCCTGGTAGCAATTCAACACCTTTTGCCAAATAAGCCAAATACCCAAACATTGTCTTTAACTGACTAGGCACACTATAGGTTAATTCTGTAAATGATCCTGCAGCAGCAATATTGATGAAATACGTATCTTCACGCGCTTGTCCAATATCCATTTGAATGGTTTGATTTTTACCAATAATCTTAGCGGCTTCAACTGGATTACCACGTGGAATTTTAAGAGCGCGTGCGAAATCATTGGTCGTTCCTGTCGGAATGATAGCCATTTGCGGGCGTTTAGACAGCGGAGCAATGCCGTTGACAACTTCGTTGATTGTACCGTCACCGCCAGCAGCAATCACCAAATCAAATCCAGCTTCTGCGGCACGTTTTGCCTCATTGCGAGCCGAATTTGGCGCTGGTGTCGTCTGAAAAGCCGACGTTTCATAACCAAAACCTTCTAAAATATTTAGCACCTCTGCAACATTTTTCTTCATGATTTCCTGACCAGAGGTTGGATTATAGATGACGCGTGCACGTTTTTGTTTCTTAGCCATAAAAATACCTCAAATCATTTATAAAGTCTCTAGCCATGCTTCATCTCGGATAGCAATGCCTAGTTCTTGGGCTTTGGTCAATTTTGAACCTGCATCTGTACCTGCAACCACAATGTCCGTCTTTTTGGACACGCTGTTGGTCACTTTTGCTCCTAAAACTTGCAGTTTTTCTTTTGCTTCGTTTCGCGTTAAATGTTCCAATTTTCCAGTCAAAACAACTGTTAAACCTGCTAATTGAGCATCTTTTGAAACTTTCTTACCAAAATAAGCAAAGTTGACACCTGCATTTTTTAATTCCTGCAAGAGCTCTGTCGCTTCTTTTTTGGCAAAATAGCTGCGCAATGCGTTCGCAATAACGGTTCCCAAACCGTCGATGCTAGCAATGCTGTCAGCATCCGCAGCAACCAACTGGTCAATCGTTTCAAAAGCTTCCAACAATTGGCGACTAGCCTTGGCACCAACATGACGAATTCCCAGTCCAAAAAGCAATTTATCAGCTGAATTTTCCTTAGAAACCTGAATGGCATTGTAAAGCTTTTCAGCAGATTTTTCCTTAAAGCCATCCAAGCTTAGCAAATCTTCCACCCTTAATTGGTAAATGTCTGCGACATCATGAACTAATTCTGCTTTGAAAAGTTTCTTAACGATAGAAGGCCCTAAACCTGTGATATTCATGGCATCACGGCTGGCAAAATGCGTTAAACGTTCTTGAATTTGACTTGGACAAAGCGGATTGATACAACGTAAAGCCACCTCATCTTCATAGTGAATCAACTCACTACCACAAGACGGGCAGCTTTCAGGAATCGGCATTGGTACTTGCTTATCACGTTTGCTATCAACAACATGTAGCACCGCTGGAATAATATCTCCCGCCTTATAGACGATAACTGTATCGCCAATGCGAATATCTTTTTCAGCAATGTAATCCACATTATGCAAAGTCGCACGGCTAACCGTTGTTCCTGCTAACTGAACAGGGCTAAGATTAGCGGTTGGTGTCACCACCCCAGTACGTCCAACAGTCCAATCAACCGAAAGAATTTCTGCTTCTTTTTCCTCAGCCGGGAATTTATAAGCAATTGCCCAACGAGGCGCCTTGACCGTAAAGCCAAGTTCTTCTTGCATAGCAAGACTATTGACCTTAATAACAATACCGTCAATATCGTATGGTAAATTATCACGCTCAGCGGCTACTTCCTGGATAAATTTCCAGATGTCTGCCATTGAAGATGTCGTGATACGTCGCGGATTAACCGAAAAACCATAGCGAGACAATTCCTCCAAAACATCATTTTGCGTTGTCATGCTAGTTGATGCCACTTCTTGATAAAGAAAGGTTGCCAAATTTCGCTTAGCAACAACTGCGGTATTTAACTGGCGCAATGTCCCTGCAGCCGCATTTCTCGGATTTGCAAATTCTGTCTGACCACTATCACGACGGTCCTCGTTGATTTTATCAAATGACGCCTTTGGCAAATAAGCTTCCCCACGAACTGTAATGGTAAGTGGCTGTGCCAGCTGATGAGGAATGTCCTTGATGCGTTTGACATTTTCAGTGATATTTTCACCAACTGAGCCGTCACCACGAGTGGCACCGACTTGCAAGACCCCATCAACATAAACTAGTGAAATTGACAAACCATCAATTTTCAGCTCTGCCATGTAAGAGGCATTGGAAAATTCAGCTTTCACACGACGGTCAAAATCCTCTAATTCCTCACGTGAAAAAGCATCTTGCAAGCTATAAAGCGGTGTTTCATGCTGATATTTTTCAAAACCATCTAAAACAAGCCCACCCACTTCTTGCGTTGGACTATTTGGCAAAATCAAGTCTGGATGAGCTTTTTCAAGCTCGACTAACTCGCGATAAAGCTTGTCATATTCGCTATCTGAGACCGTTGGTTGGTCCTCTGTGTAATACTCTTTTCGGTACTGGTTGAGCTCATCAACCAATTTTTGAATATATTTTTTCATATTACTATTTTAACATATCTGGTAAAAAATGCTCTCTAAAAAAGCTAACCATTTTTTAAGAATTTTACTAAATAAAAAACTCCCTAAAAAGGAAGTTTTTATTCTATCATACAGTTAAATCAATACGTTTTCCAAGTCTATCCATGATAATAGCACCAATCAATAGCGAAGCAAGTTCGCCTACTGCTGATGTAAACCAAGTCATCAAAAATGGTGAGCCACCAACATAATATAATTCTAGCGCAATAGTAAACATTGAAGCCGAAAACAATAATGAAAAGTAAAAGAATGCTTTGTTAAATAAGCCGTTAAATAAATATTGCTCCTTATAACGGTCAAATAAAATGACACCTAATGTTAGAAAAACAAACGTTTGGCTGCCACCAACAAAGACATCAATCAAACCAAAGCTATATAAATTAGCAATCATACAACCAAGCGTCAGCCCAACAATATACTTACGATTGTAAAATGCCATAAACACTAACATCTCCGATATACGGAACTGATAAGCACCATACGAAATGGCGTTTAAAGGCGGTGTGACTGTCAACACAATATAAAGTGCAGCAACGAGCGCTACTTGCGCAAAATCACGAATAGTAAACTGTTTCATAAAAAATGTTTCTCCTTTAACGTTAAAGAGCGACAACTCTTCACGTCTATAATATGCTTGACGAAAGGGAACTAAGCGTCAAGGGTTGTTTGCACAACGCTTAAAAGTATAGCACAAATTGTTAAAATTTGGTATAGTAGTTCTATGAAAAAGTTATTATCTAGTGAAGTTTTTAAATACTTATTTTTCGGTGTTCTTGCCACACTCGTTTACATGGGAATACGCTTAGTCATTTTTGCCCTAACGCAATCGGCAACGACTTCCGCAGTTATCGCTAACGTCATTGCTATCGTGTTTGCTTTCTTTACAAACGACTACTTCGTCTTTAATCAAGTTCGAACAGGCTGGTTTAACCGTTTTGTCAAATTTTTTGTCGCGCGTCTATCAACACTTGCCCTAGACTTGAATTTAGCTTACCTTTTAGTCACAAAATTCCCTCACATTATCGGACAATTTGTCAATGATAATATTTCATTAGTCAACATGATTGAGACCGTTTTCTCACAAGTCCTTATCATCGTTTTAAACTATGTGTTTAGTAAATTATTAATTTTTAAAGATAAAAAATAACATCCCACAGGTGTTATTTTTTTATATCTTTATCTTGTTTGCGGTGTGTTAGAATGGAAAGAATGTCACCACGTCTGCTTTCCATTTTTCCTTGACGTAATTCTTGATAGGTTGCATTAAAGATAGCCCCCAAAATCAAAATGTGCGCGAGGAAAATAAACCATAACATTAAAACAAAAATCACAACCGAACCAAATGTTTTAATGTTAACCATGCGTTCAAAGGTTCTCAAAATATAATTGCTAAACAAATTATTCAAGAACACAATGACGAAAGAGGTGAAAATTGTCCCTGGCAAAATATAACGAAAACGTCTAATCTTGACATTTGGTAGAATGAAATACAATAACATCAACCCAAATACAATCGTCAAAACAGTTACCGGTTGGGACAAATTCAGAACGACTGTTGCAATCGTATCACTCAAATCATAGTGAGCGCCGATGATTTGTAAAGCAGCCTTTGAAAAAGTAGAAAAGATTAACACGAACGTCAATAGGAAAAGAATGAGCAAGCTTGCCAAAACCCCAATCAAACGCCCAATCACAAAATCTCTGTGTTGTGAAACACCATAAGCTTTGTTAATGGCTTTTTGTAGAGAGGTCAGCGATTTAGACATTGTCCAAAAAGCCGTTAAAGTCGCAACTCCCAAAATACTACCAGAAGGTTTTGAAAAAATATCTGTCGTAATTACCGAAACAGAGGGGTAAAGATTGGTCGGTAAATTTTTTTCCATGAAAGACAATAACACTGAAATATCAATGTTAAGATAAGGAAAGATATTTGCCGCAATCACAATCAATGGGAATGCTGTCAGCAATAAATAATAAGCGACAGCAATCGCTGATAAATCAATCTCTGCACTTCGGTAATGTTTTAAATAAACCTGTAGCGGTTGCCACTCTAATCTAGACACTAATTTGTCTATGGGCTGCTTACGATTCATCCTAGTAAGTTCTTTCTTCTCCTTGACTGGTTAAAATAACAGGTCCGTCTTTGGTGATAACAAATTGATGTTCGTATTGGCAGGACAAACCGCCGTCAAGCGTCTTATGCGCCCACCCAGTTTTCATGTCTGTATCAATTTCCCAAGTTCCTGTATTAATCATTGGCTCGATAGTCAACACCATACCTTCACGCAAGCGGAGACCACGACCTGCTTTACCATAGTGTGGTACCATTGGTTCTTCATGCATTGTTGGACCGACACCGTGTCCGACTAAATCACGAACAACACCATAGCCACGGCTTTCTGCATATTCTTGAATAGCTGCGCCAATGTCACCGATACGGTTACCAACAACAGCTTTTTCAATTCCGATATAAAGGCATTCTTTAGTAACAGCCATCAGATTTTTGACTTCGTCAGACACCTCACCAACAGCATAGGCCCAACATGAGTCTGCCAAGCCACCAGAGTATGATTCAGTGTATTTTTTAACTTGTGCGACATTGTCAAAGTTTAATGCTGAAACATCAACAACTGATTTATCAAGTGGTTCGCTCAAAACCATATCAACTTTAAGCAAATCCCCTTCTTTTAAAATGTAATGGCGAGGAAAAGCATGTGCCACTTCGTCATTAAGTCCGCAACATGTGGCATAAGGATAGTCCATGACAGAACCATCAACCCCAATTTGGAGCGGAAGAACATTTGCTTCTTTACAGCGACGACGAACGTATTCTTCGACTTCCCACATATCAAGACCTGGTTTAATCAATTCACGTAAACCGATGTGAACTGAAGCTAGAAAATCTCCAGCGCGGTCCATTGCTTCAATTTCACGAGCTGATTTTAATGTAATCATAGTAACTAAAATACTCCTATTAATAATCTCTAAAATGCATCAACAGCACTCATTATACACTAATAGGCGTCAAACTGTCAAAATTTACTGACCTCCCTTGGTATAGTTCTGTTAATTTTGATTGACATAGTAGTGTAGTTGGTGTATCTGAGCAGTTCTAGGCGACTCTTAAAAGAAAGGTTCTAAAATGATTAAGAAGCTTTAATCCTACTTAGGATAAGTTTTACTGCTATTTCTAATGAAAAGGCAACTCCTTTCAATAGAACAAAGATAGATACTTAAAATGTTTAGTTCCTTTTGACTGACCTTTCTAGAAGGAACACCCATAGTTTTTATAACTATAGCATTTAGGTAAGATAGTTTAGCATCCTGCGCTGCTAATTTATCTGAGATATGCAATAATTTCGGATATTTATGAATCCCCAATTGTCAAATTAATCTAGACATTTTAGGTAACTCAGAAAAACTTGATATGGTGTTTGATAATGTAACGATTTCCTAGGAATTCTATTTCGTTTATCAGCTATAGCTGATAAATATTTCTGAGAAACACCATTGAAATCCATTTGCTTTGGAAGTCCATGATGTCTTAATAAACCATTTGAATGTTCATTTAACCCACGTTGACCAGGACAACCTGGATCCGCAAAGAAAATATCAATGTCGTGTTGGTTGGATATTGTCTTCCAATTAGAGAATTCTTTCCCACAATCAAAGGTAATCGATTTAAAGAGATGTTTTGGGAATTGTGACAGCCATCTATCTAGTGATTGTTCAATGTCACTAGCTTTTCGACCATTGGTTTGAAGGGTGATAATCGCTTTAGATTGCTTCTCTACCAAGGTGATAACAGCACTTTTGTGATGTTTACCAACAATCGTATCTCCCTCAAGATGTCCAAACTCTCTTTCAAATTCCGGATAAATTTCCGCACGCTCGCGGATATCCCTCCGAAAAGCTTGTTTGCCACGTTTTTCGGCCTTACCATTGGGTTTACGTTTTCCCTTCCATGGTAAATCCTCTTTCTTGAAGATGCCACGGTCAGCTA
>NZ_NETH01000025.1 GCF_003337175.1 Streptococcus gallolyticus | reverse complement strand
CGCTATCGTATGAAGTTAACACAACTTCAAGTTAGCGAGAAAAATCGTTATCAAAACTGTCTCACGTGGTCTAACCTTCAAATTGCAAGTGTCGTTTCCGATGTTTTCGGAAAAAGTGCTCAAGCTATTATCAAGAGCATCCTTGACAAGCCTGAAGACAAGCCAAATATCGAACAGTTGGTTCACAAGAGAATGAAGCATAAAGTTCAAGAATTGGAAAACGCTACAGAAGGCGAATTGACCCCTGAGCAAGCTGAGAAAATCAGAGTTATCAAAGCTCATTACGATGCCTTAGCCATCTGTAAAGAAGATTTAGAGCAGATGATTCGAGAACTCGGACGTGAATATCAAGAACAAGTTAAACTGATTCAAACTGTGCCTGGTTTTAAAGAAGAACTATCTGCCCTCAGAATTATCTCTGAAATTGGTGCCGATATGACTGTCTTTGATTCAGCTGGCAAACTCTGCTCATGGGCTGGACTTGTCCCTGCCAACAATGAAAGTGCTGGAAAGAAATATTCAACTCGTATTTCCAAAGGTGGGAAGATACCTCAAACCTTTTCTCGTGCAAATCGCTAACGCTGTTGTCAAGTCAGAGAAATACCCTGAGTTTAGAAATAAATATCTCAAACTCAAGAAGCGCCGTGGGCATCGAAAGGCGATTATCGCTATTTGTCGCAGGCTTCTCGTTGCTATTTACCAAGTCCTGCTAAAACAAGAAAACTATAATCCTGTTTTGCAAGGATTAACTGAAATCAGAAACCCAGACAAAACAATGTCTGTTAAAGACGCTATTCGCTTTGCACAACAACACGGATTCAACGTCAGTTAATTTTTTAAAATCCGGTTGCAAGACCTCTTTTTAGTGTACTCAAAATTTGGGAAAACAATATCTTATTCAATTTTTACTCTTTTCAAACTTATTCTCTTTTCTCTTAAACTTATCTCTATTTTAGCTATTTTTTTGCAATACGTCAACGAGTTTTTGAATAAAAATTCAGTTTGTCAGTCGGTTGTATTTTACAAGATTTCCTTAAAATTCTTTCAAACATGCCGATAATAACTGCAAGCCCTGTTTTAGTGTTTCTTGCTGACAAGAATAGCCTAAACGAACATAACCTTCTCTATCAAAACGATTTCCTGGAACCAATAAAACACCATATTTTTGCAATAACGTTAAGCAAAATGTTTCGATTGGAACATTAACATCAAGCTTAACAAAAGATGTCGGTACTTCTGCAGGACGAATGTAAGACGCTTTAGGTTCTGAGGCAATCCATTGTTCAAGAATTGCCAAATTTTCTCTGATAATATGGCGATTTCGTGCCAAAATAGCTTCTTTATGCTCAAGTGCTAAACTGGCTATCATATCATCAAAGACGCCCACACAAATCATGGTGTAATCCCGATAATCTCGTAAAATATCAGTTACCTCATCACAAGCTGCTACCCAGCCGACACGAATACCAGGTAGTGAAAATGTTTTTGAGAGACTGTTAACCGAGATTCCCTTATCGTACAAATCTATAATAGAAGAAACTTTTTTAGTCGTAAACGGACGATAAACCTCATCTGCCAAAATATAAGCCCCACACGATTTCGCAATCGCAACTAACTCTTGCAAATACTCATCATCCATAACAGCTCCCGTTGGATTGTTGGCATTATTAATGCAAATCATTTTGGTATTTGGGCGAATTAGCTGACGCAACTCATCTAAATCAGGCAACCAATTATTTTCCTCTTTGACTTGCCAAAGGTCAACTTCGGCTCCCAATGATTTTGGAATATCATACAACTGCTGGTAAGTCGGATAGATAGAAATCACATGGTCTTTTTGTTCAATCAATCCATATAAAACCAACATATTCGCTCCCGTTGCCCCATTGGTCTGAAGAATCTGACTTTCTGCTACCGAATGGTAGAGATTACCAACTACCTTTTTAAATTCAGGTGAGCCTTCAATCCAACCATAATTTAACTTTTTAGTTAATAATTCTTGGTAAAACTCTTCTTGCGAAACGCCAGCCAAGTCAAATAATTCTTGCAAAGTCAGCGTATCAATTGAAACGCCTGCAATATCATAGATTGCTTCCTTTTCATGGACATTAAGCCATTCTTCAACGCCAAAACGTGGTAATTTCATCTCAAACCTCACGGACTTTCTATTACTATCATCATTTTACCATGATGGCATAAAAACTGAGAGTGAAAAGCTCTCAGTCTTGACATTATTCATCTGAACTTGAACTACTTTGTGTGTAAGTCGCTGCTTTTTCAAGCCAAGCATCAAAATCACCAGAATCTTTGGCTTTTTTGATAACGTCATTGACGGTATCGATTAAGTCTTGATCTGTTCCTTTCGCAAATGCGACTGCATAAGCATCTGTATCACTTGATTCTAAGGTCATATCTGCAATCATCAAATCGTCATTTTGTGAAACATAGCCTTCGGCAATAGCTTTCTCCAAAACAACTGCTTGAAGCTGATTATTTTTCAATTCATTAATCATTTCGCCGTTTGATGTTAGGGAAATAAGGCTCGAATCTGGCAATTGGTCTTTCGCAATGTTTTCTTGAATTGAACCTTTTTGCGCACCAACTGCTTTTCCTGCCAAACTTTCAAGTGTGGTATAGGTTGCCTCGTCCGATTTTTTGATGATGACAATATTTTCAGCTTCATAGTAAGCGTCCGAAAAGTCATAAGCTTTCTTACGTTCGTCCGTTACTGAAATTCCTGCGATTGCAATATCTGCTTTCCCAGAAGTAACCGAAGCCAATACATTGTTAAATGACATTACCGAAAAATCTGCATCAACACCAAGAGCATCAGCGATAGCATTTCCCAGTTCAATATCGGCACCAACAAGAGTATCTTTGCCATCAATTAGTGTTTTAAATTCAAATGGTGCAAACTCTGACTCTGTTGCAATCACAATTTTCCCTTTATCTTGAATACCGGATTGACTGACACCTGTCGAAGATGAACAAGCTGATAAACTTCCTACTATTATGAGTAAGATAAATCCCCTAAAAAACTTTTTCATACAGTATCTCCTAGTCGTCAGAGTCACTAGAATCGCTAGAGCCACTTACTGATAATTCGTAAGCCTCTTGAATGAACTGATCAATTTTTCCAGATTCTTTTAATTCCTTGATAACTTTATTCACTTTCTTAGTTAATTTGGTACTTCCTTTAGGAAGCGCCACAGCGTAAGCATCCGTATCATCAGATGTCAAAGTGATAGTTGCAATCGTCAGATCACTGTTGTTAGCAACATAACCTTCGGCAATTGGTTTTTCAAGGACAACTGCTTCAATTTGTGAATTTTTTAATTCGTTAATCATTTCACTGTTTTGTGTCAATGAAACGACTTTTGCACCTGTTAATTGTTCAGAGGCAACTGTTTCTTGGATACTTCCTTTTTGAGTACCAACTGATAGACCGTCTAAAGAGTCTGTATCTGTATATTTATTAATATCTGTTTTTCTGATAAGCACAACATTCTCAGCTTCATAATAAGGGTCTGAGAAATCATAAGCTTTCTTACGTTCTTCTGTTGCGGAAATCCCTGAAATGGCAATGTCTGCTTTGCCAGATTGGAGACTTGCAAGAACGTTATTAAATGACATTGATGAGAATTTGACATCCACACCAAGTTCTTCTGCAATAGCTTTAGCAATCTCAACATCAGCCCCAACAATAGTATCTTTGCCGTCAACCAATGTTTTAAATTCAAACGGAGCGAACTCTGGGTTCAACGCAACAACAAGTGTTCCTTTGTCTTTGATGTCTGATACTGATGTATCTTCTGAACTGCTAGAACCACAAGCTGACAATAGGAAAAGCGAAGCCGCCGCTACTGCTAAACCACCAAATAATTTACTTACCTTCATAATCATTTTCTCTTTTCTTTTTGATATAAATACATTATATTCAATATTTATGCATTTGTCAACTCATATTTTTATAAAAATTCAACATTTTTACATTATTCCTGTATAAAATACAAAAGGCTGATTTCTCAGCCTTTTGTATTTTCACATTGCGCGTTATTATCTTAGTTGCTGTGCCAGATGTCGTCGTTGTATTGTTCAATTGTACGGTCTGATGAGAAGAAACCAGCTTTGGCAATATTTTTAACGACTTTTGCCATCCAAACTTTTTGGTCTTCGTAATCCGCAAGCATTTGTTCTTTAACAGCAATGTATTCTTTAAGGTCAATCAAAGTCATGAACCAGTCTTTGTTAATCAATTCATTGTAAAGACGTTCAAGACGTTCTGCGTTACCATGTTTCACCAATTCATCACTAACGATGAAGTCAACAGCTTCTTTGATAACTGGGTCATTTTCATAGTAATCAGTTGATACATAACCTTCCGTTGCATAAAGGTCAATGATAGTATCAGAATCTTTACCAAATGTATAAATATTATCCATTCCTGCCAATTCAGCAATTTCAACATTGGCACCGTCCATTGTACCAAGCGTCAATGCACCGTTGAGCATGAATTTCATGTTACCAGTACCTGAAGCTTCTTTTGATGCAAGAGAGATTTGTTCAGAAATATCTGTTGCAGGAATTAAGTGTTCAGCAACTGTAACGTTATAGTTTTCAACCAAGTGAACATTGAGGTATTGGTTAACGTCTGGGTCGTTGTTAATCACTTCTGACAAGCAAAGAATCAAGTGAATGATATCTTGGGCAATGATGTAAGCAGGTGCTGCTTTACCACCAAAGATAACAGTAATCTTACGTTCTGGCAAGTTACCACGTTTGATTTCAAGGTATTTGTGAATGACATAAAGAGCATTCATTTGTTGACGTTTGTACTCGTGGAAACGTTTGATTTGTGTATCAATAATTGAGTTTTCGTCAAGTTCAATCCCTTTATTTTCTTTGAGGTAACGTTTAAGAGCAAGTTTATTATTGTGCTTGATTTCAGCCAATTTAGCATGAACAGCCTCATCATCAGCAAAAGCAAGTAATTTTTCAAGCTTAGTCGCATCAGTCAAGTAGTCATCGCCGATAAGTTCTTTGATATAGTCAGCCAAATCTTGGTTGGCAAATTCAAGCCAGCGACGGAATGTGATACCGTTTGTTTTGTTGTTGAATTTTTCAGGATAAATATCATAGAACGGTTTCAACTCACTGTTTTTAAGGATTTCAGTGTGAAGCGCAGCTACCCCATTGACAGATGTTGAGAAATGAATATCCATATGTGCCATATGAACACGGTCAGCTTCGTCAATGATTTGAACAGCTGGGTCAGAGTATTCGCTAGCAATCAATGTATTCAATTTTTCAATGATTGTTACCAAATGAGGAACAACTTCGTTAAGGTAGTCAAGAGGCCATTTTTCAAGCGCTTCTGCCAAGATAGTGTGGTTAGTGTAACCAACCATATTTTTCACGATTGAAACCGCTTCGTCAAAGCCAATATCATGTTTTTTAGTCAAAAGACGGATAAGTTCTGGAATGACCATTGATGGGTGAGTATCATTGATTTGCACATAAGCATAATCAGCCAAGTCATGCAAGTTTGACCCACGTTCGATAGCTTCATCAATCACTAACTGTGCCGCATTTGAAACCATGAAATATTGTTGATAAATACGAAGCAATTCGCCGTTTTTATCGGAATCATCTGGGTAAAGGAAGAGTGTCAAATTTTTCTTGATTTCCGTCTTATCAAATGAAATACCGTCATGAATCAAACCATAATCAAGACCGTCAATATCAAACAAGTTCAAATAGTTTTTAGTATCACGTTTATAACCCAAAACATCGATACGGTCAAGACGAGATTTAAGGGTGAAATCTTTAAATGGCACATCATAGCTGATATCAGTTGGAACAAGCCATGACTCTTTTTCAATCCAGTAGTTAGCTTCTGCTTCTTGTTGGTTATCAACGAAAACTTGTTTGAAAAGTCCGCAGTGATAGTTAAGACCAACACCTTCACCGTTGATACCAAGTGTTGACATTGAATCGATGAAACATGATGCCAAACGACCAAGTCCACCGTTACCAAGAGATGGTTCAAGTTCAACATCTTCTACTTCAGCAATTGATTTCCCTGCTGCTGCCAATTCAGCTTTAACCTCTTTGTAGATGCCAAGGTTAATAAGGTTGTTTGACAATAGTTTTCCGATAAGGAATTCAGCAGAAATGTAGTAAACTTTGCGTTTTGCTGTATTTTTTGGTTTTTCAGCCGCCAATTCTTTAACGTAATGCAAAAGCGCTACGTAAATATCTTCATTGCTCAACTCAGCAAGCGTTTGTCCTTTTAATTGGAGATAGTTTGTGAAATTAGTTGTCATTTTTAGTTTCCTTTTCTTATTTAAATGTCGTTTTAGCTGTATTTTTGCGGCAGTAAAGTGCTGTAATATCTTTCAAGAAAGCTTTACGCTCATCTGTCAAATCTTCTTTAAGCATACGCCATTGCCAGTTGCCACCAACCGTATTAGGCGTATTCATGCGGCTATCAGCCGGTTTATCAAGTAGATCTTGCATTGTCGCAATCGCAACATCACTCACAGTCGCAAACAAGGTTCGAAGCATAGCTTGTGCAATCGGTTCATCGTCACTACGGTGAGTGTAAGCATTCACAAATGCTTTTTGCTCGTCAGTCAAGTTGTCATACCAACCGTTGATAACGTCATTATCGTGTGTTCCGGTATAAGCAAGGCTATTTTTATGACAGTTATGAGGAGCATCAATACTCTTTCCTTCGGTGTCATAGAAGCCAAATTCAAGAATCTTCATGCCTGGAAAAGCGGTATCCGTCAACAACTGTTCAGCTTTTGCATCGATGTAACCAAGGTTTTCAGCGATAATTGGAAGGTCGCCAAGTTCGTCTTTGACAACATCAAACAAAGCACGTCCTGGACCTGGTTCCCAACTACCGTCATTTGCTGTTTCGTAGTCACCACGGATTTCCCAATAATCTGAGAAGCCTTTGAAATGGTCAATACGAAGAAGGTCATACAATTTGAAGCCTTCTTGAATACGGTAAACCCACCAAGCATAATTCGTCTTAGCATGGTTTTTCCAATCATAAATGGGATTGCCCCAAAGCTGACCATCATCGCTGAAGTCATCCGCAGGAACACCAGCAATGCAAAGTGGCTTTTTATCACTATCTACTTTGAACAGTTCAGGCTTTGTCCACACTTCAACGCTATCAGCTGAAACGTAAATTGGCATATCACCAATAATTTCAATCCCATTTTCATTAGCATAAGCTTTGAGCTTAGCCCATTGTTGATAGAAGAAATATTGAGTGACTTTATGGTAAAGAATAGCGTCTTTTAATTTAGCACGGTAAGTTTCAAGAGCTTTTTCTTCTCGTCTAACAACCGCTTTATCATCCCATTCTTGTAGAGCTTTGTTATCAAAAAATTCTTTAATTGCCATGAAATCTGCAAAATCTTGTAACCAGCTAGTATCTTTTTCAAATTCAGCTAAGGCTTCAACATTTTCCTTTTGGCTCAAGAAGGCTTTGACGGCTTTTTCCAAAATAGGACGGCGCAATTCAAAAATACGAGCGTAATCAACAGACTCTAAATCATCACCAAAATTAACGCTTTCAAAATCTTTTTTATCAAGGTAACCTTGTTCACTAAGGAGTTCAAGGTCAATCAGGTGCGTATTCCCTGCAGTAGCTGAGAACGATTGATAAGGGGAATCACCATAACTTGTCGTTGTTAGTGGTAAAATTTGCCAGTATGTTTGGTCAGTTTCAACTAAGAAATCAACAAAGTCATAGGCTTCTTGTCCGAATGTTCCCACCCCTTGCTTTCCAGGTAGCGATGTGATATGCATCAATACACCACTTGCACGTTTTTCCATACGTTTTCTCCTTTATCAACTATCTTTACACTGCAAATTATAACGCAACCGTTTGCATAAGTCAACTGTTTTCTTAAAAAATTTTTACAAAAAATCGCCCTACTAGCTAAAAAGCATTAGCTACTAAGGCGATATAGGGTATTAAAACAAGGCTAAAAAGTTGTTGAACTCTTTTTAGTTAATCATTGACGTGTAATTGGCGTACACTTTCACGTTCTCTAAGTGTAAATGGAACAATAATTTTTTCAGTAATAGCTGTTTTAGGCGATTTAATCAACTCTACTAATCTTCTGAAACTTGTTCGTCCAAGATTTGAAACATTGATATCAAAGGTTGTTAAATAGGGGTGAACTAGGGTTGAATACGCTGAATTATTGAAAGTAATAATCGAAATATCATCAGGTACACTCAATTGATAATAAGATAAAAACTGCGTCATTCTAACCGAAATCGTATCTGCAATAACAATTAAAGCGGTTGCTTTGCTCTCTTCGATTTTTTGAATCAGTTCTTCTAATACCATAGGATCTCTACGGTCAAATAAGAGTGCGGGATTGCTATCAAGCTCTAATTTCTCCATGCCACGTAGGTAACCAAAATAACGTTCTGATGACACTTCTGATTTTAAATCATCGGTCACAAAAAGAATCTTGCGATGTCCTTTTTGGTAAAGGTATTCTACTGCTTTTTTCCCCATTAATTGGTTATCATTATCAATATAAGTAATGTCGTTTTCAAAGCCTTCTGGTGCGCCTACGATAACAAATGGCACGTTATTGTCCATTAAATACTGACGAACAGGATCATCAGGATCAGAATAAAGGATAATAAAACCATCAACACGCTTCTGACGGTACATCAATCTGACCTGTTCCTCAAGCTCATCAACCGTCATCCCTGTTGCGATTGATACCGTAAAATCATTTAGTTTTGCTTCACTTGTAATTGTTGACAAAATCTGCATAAAGAAAGGTTCATTTAAACGATCTGGAGTCATTAATGGTGGAAAAATCAAACCAACATTATAAGTCAAACCGCTTGCTAACATTTGCGCAGCCACATTAGGCACATAACCAAGCTCTGCCATTGCTTTGCGAACTTTGTCTTTTGTTTTCTGAGAAATGGAATGATTATCTTTTAAAACACGGCTAACTGTTGAAGCATTGACACCAGCTTTAGCTGCCACATCTTTGATGGTAACCATCTAAACCTCCTCCTTCACTTTTCATTTTACAATAGATTTGCACGACTTAACAAGGTTTTCCTAGTCAAATCTTCCTCTAAATCCTATTATACCTAAAAGCAAAAATTCTGCAATGGTTTGCTTTTAGTTCTTATAACTTTTAACAAAAAATTTTTATCATTATGGAATCGCTTAAATTACGCTTTTGTGACTATTTTTGGCTTTAAAAACCAAAATTTTTTAATTTTTTTTCAAAAAAACGCTTGACAATATTTGCAAACGGTTGCATAATATAACTATAAAAATAATATTACTAATCTTCTCTAGGAGGGAAATCATCATGAAAAAGGACACATGGAAAAAATTAATGCTTGCTGGTGCAGGACTTACACTTGCAGGTAGCGTATTAGTCGCTTGCTCAAATTCCTCATCAAATAGTTCAAGCTCTTCATCAAGCAAGACGATTAAATTATGGGTTCCAACAGGCGCTAAAGAATCTTATTCAGAAGTCGTTAAACAATTTGAAGAAGAGTCTGGCTACACTGTAACAGTTGTTGAATCAAACGATTCAAAAGCACAAGAAAATGTTAAAAAAGACCCAGAAAAAGCTGCTGATGTCTTTTCACTCCCACATGACCAACTTGGTCAATTAGTAGAATCTGGTGTTATTCAAGAAGTTCCAGAAGAATATGCCAACGAAATTGCTGAAAACGATACCGACCAAGCAGTTGCTGGTGCTCAGTACAATGGTAAAACTTATGCTTTCCCATTTGGTATTGAATCACAAGTTCTCTTCTATAATAAGTCTAAACTTTCTGAAGAAGATGTTACTAACTATGAAACAATTACAAGCAAAGCTACATTTGGTGCTACTTTCAAATCAATGAATGCTTACGCTACTGCCCCACTTTTCATGTCAGTTGGTGACACATTATTCGGAGAAGACGGTGAAACAGTTGATGGCACAAACTGGGGTAACGAAGCTGGTGTCTCTGTTCTCCAATGGATTGCAGACCAAAAATCAAATAGCGGATTTGTCAATCTCACGGCTGAAAATACAATGTCTAAATTTGGTGATGGCAGTGTTGCTGCTATCGAAACAGGACCATGGGACTTGTCAGCTGCCCAAGAAGCTATTGGTGAAGAAAATCTCGGTATTGCTGTTTACCCTACTGTCACAATCGGTGGAAACACTGTTCAACAAAAAGCTTTCCTTGGTGTTAAACTTTTCGCTGTAAACCAAGCACCTGCTGGTTCTGACACAGACCGTATCGCTGCTTCTTACAAACTTGCTTCAATGTTGACTAGCGCTGAAAGCCAAGAAAACCAATTCACTTATGAAGGCCGTAACATCATCCCAGCCAACAAAGAGGTTCAAGAATCTGACACCGTTCAATCAAATGAATTGGCACAAGCAGTCATCAAGATGGCATCATCATCTGACTACACAGTTGTTACACCTAAACTTAGTCAAATGACAACATTCTGGACTGAAAGTGCTGCTCTTCTTAGCGATGTCTATAATGGTAAAATTCAAAGTAGTGACTACCTCACTAAATTACAAGAATTTGACGCAGATTTAGCTGCTGCTGAGTAAGATGTATTAAAGTGGGGAGTCACTTCCCCACTTTATTTTTAAGTTAATCATTATAGAAGTTATTGCTAAGATATTTAAGCTTAAAACTTTTAGCAGTGACTTTCGATAATGCTCTAAAGGAGGTTTGTATGATTCAATCACAATATTTTGACAGTGTATCTGTTAAAGAAGCTTTCAAAAAAGGCGGTTTTGATACTAAACTGTCATTTCTGATTATGGGATTTTCAAATTTCTATCATAAACAGTTCATTAAGGGATGTTTATTCTTACTTTCAGAAATCCTATTTTTGATGGCTTTTGTTACTTCGATTATTCCGAGTTTGCAAGGGTTAATCACTTTGGGTACACAAGAACAAGGACTTGTTGAGAAAACAGTTGGTGGCATTAAGATGAAAGTCGCTGTTGAGGGTGATAACTCAATGTTAATGCTAATCTTCGGTTTAGCAGCCTTGATTTTCTGCCTTGTCTTTGCTTACATTTACTGGTGTAACCTAAAAAGTGCGCGTAATCTTTATGTTCTAGATAAAGAAAACAAAAAGATTCCAACGTTCAAAGAAGATTTTGAAACACTTGCTAATGGTCGTTTCCACATGACTTTGATGGCAATTCCAATGATTGGTGTTCTGCTCTTTACTATCTTGCCATTGGTTTACATGATTTGTTTGGCATTTACAAGTTATGACCACAATCACCTACCACCAAAGAGTCTCTTTGATTGGGTTGGTTTCACTAACTTTGGTAATATCTTCAACGGTCGTATGGCAGGAACATTCTTCCCAGTACTTTCTTGGACCTTGATTTGGGCAGTATTTGCCACAGTAACGAACTTCTTCTTTGGTATTATTTTAGCTCTTATTATCAATACTAAAGGTTTGAAATTGAAGAAACTGTGGCGAACAATCTTTGTTATTACCATTGCGGTGCCACAATTCATTTCACTTCTTATCATGAGAAACTTGCTTAGCGATGCTGGTCCAATCAATGCTATTCTTGAAAAAATTGGACTCGTCTCAGCTGCTAATCCATTGCCCTTCTTATCTGATCCGCTTTGGGCCAAGTTCTCAATTATCATCGTCAACATGTGGGTTGGTATTCCTGTAACAATGTTGGTTGCTACTGGTATCATCATGAACTTGCCACAAGAGCAAATTGAAGCTGCTGAAATTGACGGAGCAAGCAAATTCCAGATTTTCAAATCAATCACATTCCCTCAAATTTTACTGGTTATGATGCCGAACTTGATTCAACAATTTATCGGTAACATCAACAACTTCAACGTTATCTACCTCCTTACTGGTGGTGGTCCTACTAACTCTAATTTCTATCAAGCTGGTAGCACAGACTTGCTTGTTACATGGCTTTACAATTTGACAGTTACTGCAGCAGACTACAACCTTGCTTCTGTTATCGGTATCATCATCTTTGTTCTTTCTGCCGTGTTCAGTCTTCTAGCTTACACAAGAACAAGTTCTTATAAGGAAGGGGTTGCGAAATAATGAAAAACAAAAAACGATTAAGATTGACCTTTGTCTATAGTTTACTGATTGTTTTATCAATCATCTGGCTCTTTCCAATTGTTTGGGTTATTCTTACCAGCTTCCGTGGCGAAGGAACAGCTTATGTTAACTACTTTATCCCAAAAACTTGGACGCTGGATAATTACATCAAACTATTCACATCAGATGTCTTTCCTTTTGGACAATGGTTCTTAAATACATTGCTAGTTGCAACAGCATCTTGTCTCATTTCAACCTTTATCACTGTTGCTATGGCTTACTCACTCAGCCGTATCAAATTTAAACACCGCAATGGTTTCTTAAAACTAGCGCTTGTGCTTAATATGTTCCCTGGCTTTATGAGTATGATTGCCGTTTACTACATTCTTAAAGCCCTTAATCTTGACCAAACACTTCTTGCCCTTGTCTTGGTTTACTCAGCTGGTGCGGCACTAGGCTTCTATATTGCTAAAGGGTTCTTTGATACCATTCCCTACTCACTTGATGAATCTGCCATGATTGATGGAGCAACACGCGCTGATATTTTCTTTAAAATTACACTTCCTCTTTCAAAACCAATTATCGTTTATACAGCGCTAATGGCTTTCATCGGCCCTTGGGTTGACTTCATCTTTGCTAAGGTTATCTTAGGAGATGCGACAAGTAAATACACCGTTGCTATTGGACTCTTCTCAATGCTACAACAAGATACCATCAACGATTGGTTCATGTCATTTACGGCTGGCTCAGTTATTATCGCCATTCCAATCACATTACTCTTCATGTTTATGCAAAAGTACTACGTGGAAGGTATTACTGGCGGTTCTGTTAAATAATCTAAAACCTAGATGTCCCCTTCTAAATTAATTATCAAAAAGAGTATGGGACAAAAGTCCAACCTCAACTAAAAAAGTGAACAAACAGAGTTTTCTGACAGTTAAACTTCTGTTTGTTCGCTTTTTTGTTAATTTAAGTCATTCAAATGGCTTAATAGTAAAGTTTTTCAAAAATCAAAATCTTTTTGTTCCAAGCTGTTTTATTTTTACTACATTATTAATTAATAGTAGAAAATTTTGTTTCTTACCAAAATTCGCGTAAGAAATCATCTTTCAAACGTTCACGGTAAAAGAGTTCGTTGAGGTCATCTTCCTCGAAAACGCGAAGCAAATTGAGCATATCATAAGCTAAATCTAGTTTTGGTAATTCCTTGCGAGGAACCCATTTAATTTCGCCCTCGTCAGTCGAATGAATATCACCGACGTAGTCAGAAGCTCGATATAAGAAAACAAGATAGCGTTCATCTTCTTTAGTGTACCAATGTTTCATTCCCACTAATTGTGGATTGTTAATCGTCAAATCAGTTTCTTCCTTAACTTCACGGATAACAGACTCAACCAAGCCTTCGTGTGGCTCAATATGCCCTCCAGGAAGCGCATAACCAGACCAACGATAACGTTTTGGGTCACGAAGCTGCATGACTACATTCCCCTGACCATCCTCAATTAAGCACATATTTGTTAAAATCACACTCTGTGCACGTGACATATTTTCCTCCGAATTCTATTCTCTACGCTAATACTTAATATTAATTGTTTTTAGGGTGTTCTAAAGTGAACTTTTCCATGAATCTCAATTCTAATCCATGGCTTTCAATTCTAATACCATATCACGCAATTGGGCAGCAAGCTCGAAATCGAGCATTTCTGCTGCTTCTTGCATTTGTTTTTGAAGTTTCTTAATTGTCTCTTGACGTTCTGCTTTCGTCATAGCATTGTAATCTGGAATATCTTCTGCGACATCTGTATCAGAACTTTTCGAAATGGCAATCAAATCACGAATATCTTTTTTGATTGTTTGCGGAACAATACCATGCTCTTCATTGTAACGCATTTGAATGTCGCGACGACGCGCCGTTTCGTCCATGGCTTTTTGCATGGATTCTGTAATCTTATCAGCATACATGATAACATGCCCCTCGCTGTTTCGCGCTGCACGTCCAATCGTTTGAATAAGACCACGTTCATTGCGCAAGAATCCTTCCTTGTCCGCATCAAGAATGGCAACCAAGCTTACTTCTGGGACGTCAATTCCTTCACGGAGCAAATTAATCCCAATCAAGACATCAAAAACACCTAGACGCAAATCACGAATGATCTCCGTACGTTCCAAGGTTTTAATATCGGAATGCATATACTTGACTTTGACCCCCATTTCTTTGAGGTAATCGGTCAAATCTTCTGCCATTTTCTTAGTTAATGTTGTAATGAAGGTGCGTTCGCCTTTTTCAGCACGGCTATTGATTTCACCGAGCAAATCATCCATTTGTCCCATGGTTGGACGCACTTCCACTTCAGGGTCAAGTAAACCAGTTGGACGAATGATTTGTTCAATAACAGTATCAGTTTGTTCCAGCTCGTAATCCCCTGGGGTGGCTGACACGTAAACAATTTGGTGAACATGACTTTCAAATTCTTCACGGCGCAAAGGACGATTATCAAGCGCACTTGGCAAACGAAAACCATAATTCACCAGCATTTCCTTACGCGAACGGTCTCCGTTATACATTCCTTTGATTTGACCCATGGTCATGTGACTTTCATCGACCATAATAAGGAAATCTTCTGGGAAGAAATCAAGTAAGGTAAACGGCGGCTCCCCTTCTGAACGACCGTCCATATGACGCGAATAATTTTCGACACCATTCGTATAGCCCATTTCACGAAGCATTTCAACATCGTATTCCGTTCTTTGGCGAATACGCTGCGCTTCTATCAACTTTCCTTCTGCCTCAAACTGCTTGACCTGCTCTTCCATTTCTTCCAAAATGTTGTGAATGGCGTGCTCCATATGTTCCTCGTTAGTCATAAAGTGGGTCGCAGGGAAAACCGCTAAATGTTCCACCTCACCAAGAACTTTACCTGTCAGACTTTCGATTTCTCGAATACGGTCAATTTCGTCACCAAAAAATTCCACACGAAAAGCATGCTCATCACGACTGGCTGGGAAAATTTCGACAACGTCGCCACGCACACGAAAACGACCACGTTGAAAATCAATGTCATTTCGTTCAAATTGAATGTCAACCAAATCATTTAACAATTGGTCACGTGATATTTCTTGCCCAGGTCGCAAACTAACCACACTATCAGCATATTCTTTTGGTGACCCCAAACCATAGATACACGATACCGACGCTACTACGATAACGTCATTACGTTCTAGTAGGGCTGATGTTGCTGAATGGCGTAATTTATCGATTTCATCATTTACCGAGCTATCTTTTTCAATATAAGTATCGCTAGAAGGCACATAAGCTTCTGGTTGATAGTAATCATAATAAGACACAAAATATTCAACAGCATTGTCTGGGAAAAATTCTTTGAATTCCCCATAAAGTTGCCCAGCCAAAGTTTTATTATGAGCAATGACCAAGGTTGGTTTGTTGACCTTAGCAATAACTTGACTCATCGTATAAGTCTTACCAGTTCCTGTTGCCCCAAGAAGAATTTGAGCTTTCTCCCCACCTTCAATATTATCCGCCAAAGCCTCAATAGCTTCTGGTTGATCGCCAGACGGTTGGTATTTTGATACTAATTTAAATTGATTGTTCTCTACTCTATCTATCATGATAATCCTCTAAACTGAAATTTATTACTCTTATTGTAACACAAGTCAGTAAAAAAGGGATTTTTAGACTATTATTGCTAAAATTATATCATTTCATGTAAGATTTTCTAACATCATATATTTCTTAAATTTGCCTTAATGTCTGAATTTTGGTATAATAATACTATTCTAACCAAAAGGAGACTAACATGAAGCACAAATTGAAAGCTCTTATGCTAGCAATATTCTCTGTATTCTTTGTGTTTGGTGTCAAAGCTCAAGCGGACACAATTAGCATTGTATCTGATACAGCTTATGCCCCATTCGAATTTAAAGATTCAGACCAAACTTATAAAGGGATTGATGTTGATATCATCAAAGAAGTCGCTGAACGCGAGGGATGGGACTACAAACAAACCTACCCTGGTTTTGATGCTGCAGTAAACGCTGTTCAAGCGGGACAAGCGGATGCTCTTATGGCAGGAACAACCGTTACTGATGCACGTAAGAAAGTTTTTACTTTCTCTGATACCTATTATGATACTTCAATCGTTATCTACACCAAAAGTGGTAACACAGCCATTTCAAAATATAGCCAATTAAAAGGTAAAACTGTCGGTGTCAAAAATGGTACTGCTGCCCAAACTTGGCTTGACGAACATGCTGATAAATATGGCTATACTGTCAAAACATTTGATACTAGCGATTTGATGAATAACAGCCTTGATTCTGGTTCTATTGATGCAGCGATGGACGACACACCAGTTGTTCAATACGCTATCAATCAAGGAAAATCATATGAAATCAATATCGATGCAGAATCAATCGGAAGCTTCGCTTTTGCTGTTAAAAAAGGAAGCAGCTACGAATATTTGATTGATGAATTCAACGAAGCTCTTGCTGCTATGAAAGAAGACGGTACTTATGACCAAATCATGCAAAAATGGTTAGGTGATTCATATACATCTTCTTCAACAAGCTCATCATCTAATAGTTCAGCCGCTTCAAGTACCTTAACATTAACTGGGGACGCTTCTGCTAAAGCTACACCCGTTAAAAGTACTTACAAAATCGTCATGGACTCTTCTTTCGCACCATTTGAATACCAAAATGATTCTGGTGAATACGAAGGTATCGACGTTGAATTGATTAAAGCTATCGCTGAACAACAAGGTTTCAACATTGAAATTTCTAACCCTGGTTTTGATGCTGCGCTTAACGCGGTTCAAGCTGGACAAGCGGATGCGGTCATGGCAGGGATGTCAATCACAGACGCTCGTAAAGAAATTTTTGATTTCTCTGATGCTTACTACACTTCAAATATCTTACTTGCTGTAAAATCTGGTAGCAGCGTTAAAAGCTATAGTGATTTGAAAGGCTTAACTGTCGGAGCTAAAAACGGAACATCATCTTACACATGGTTATCTGAACACGCTGACGAATACGGTTATACCTTGAAAGCTTTTGACGAAGCCTCAACAATGTATGATAGTTTAAACTCTGGCTCTATTGATGCTTTAATGGATGATGAAGCCGTTCTCCTCTACGCTATCCAACAAGGACGTGACTTTGAAACACCTATCGCTGGGGAGAAATCTGGGGAATACGGCTTTGCCGTTAGCAAAGATTCTAATCCAGAATTGATTGAAATGTTCAACAACGGTCTTGCTGCCTTAGTTGAATCTGGCGAATACGACGAAATCGTCAATAAATACCTTGGTACAAGCGATAGTTCAAGCTCAAGCTCAAGTTCATCAAGCGTTGATGAAACAACCATCTGGGGACTCCTCAAAAATAACTATTCACAATTGCTTTCGGGCTTAGGCAAAACACTTAGTTTGACGCTGATTTCATTTGCAATTGCCATGGTTATTGGTATTATCTTTGGTATGATGGCTGTTGCTCCAAGTAAAGCTCTTCGGACGATTTCAGCTATCTTTGTTGACGTTGTACGTGGTATTCCATTAATGATTGTGGCCGCCTTTATCTTCTGGGGAATTCCCAATTTGCTCGAATCCATTACTGGCAGACAATGCCCAATCAACGATTTTGTTGCAGCTACTATTGCACTTTCGCTTAATGGCGGTGCTTACATTGCCGAGATTGTCCGTGGTGGTATCGAAGCTGTTCCTCAAGGTCAAATGGAAGCCAGCCGTAGCTTAGGTATCTCATATGGTAAGACAATGCAAAAAGTCATCTTACCACAAGCTGTTCGCCTAATGTTGCCAAACTTCATCAACCAATTCGTTATTTCGTTGAAGGATACTACTATCGTATCAGCGATTGGTCTTGTCGAACTCTTCCAAACTGGTAAAATCATCATTGCTCGTAACTACCAATCTTTCCGAATGTATGCTATCTTAGCGGTTATCTATCTCGTGATGATTACCCTTTTGACACGTTTAGCAAAACGTCTAGAAAAGAGGCTTAAATAATGGCAGAATTAAAAATTGATGTTCAAGATTTGCACAAATCTTATGGAGATAATGAGGTCCTAAAAGGAATCACAAGTCAGTTCCACGAAGGGGATGTTGTTTGCATTATCGGTCCTTCAGGTTCTGGAAAATCAACCTTTCTACGCACCCTCAACTTACTGGAGACCATTACCAGTGGGAAAGTTATCGTTGACGGCTATGAACTTTCTGACCCCAAGACAAACGTTGATAAGGTTCGTGAAAATATCGGGATGGTATTCCAACACTTTAATCTTTTCCCGCATATGACCGTTCTTGAAAATATTACCTTTGCGCCTATTGAATTAGGCAAAGAAAGCAAAGAAGAGGCAGAAAAACATGCCATGGAACTTCTTGAACAAGTCGGTTTGGCTGATAAACGTGATGCAAAACCAGAAAGCTTATCAGGGGGACAAAAGCAACGTGTGGCTATCGCTCGTAGTTTAGCCATGAACCCCGATATCATGCTTTTTGACGAACCTACTTCTGCACTCGACCCAGAAATGGTTGGAGATGTTCTCAACGTTATGAAAAATCTTGCAGAGCAGGGCATGACAATGTTGATCGTCACTCACGAAATGGGATTTGCACGTAAAGTTGCCAACCGCGTTATCTTTACTGACGGCGGTGAATTTCTCGAAGACGGCACACCAGAACAAATCTTTGATAATCCACAACACCCACGCCTAAAAGACTTCCTTGATAAAGTCTTGAATGTGTAATAAATCAAAAAGGTCGGATGCTAAGCATCTCGACCTTTTACGTCACTTACCAAATAGTAGGTAACTAGATTTCTCACTAAGTAAGTTAAAGCTGTTAGGTTTCTACGCTAGGTAGTACAGCACTTAGCTAAGTCACTTATTAACACTAGCTACTATAACCTTTGACTTTTATAGCATCTTTTGATAAATTAATATCAAATTAACATTCAGGAGGAAAAGGAGCAATGAACAACTAAAAACAGAATTTTTGATACTACCATATCAAGTTTTGCTTTTAGTGCGCTCTTTAATAAACTTCCTCAGCTAATAGATGGCTATTTTCCGCCTTTATTAGTGCTATTTTGTTTTATTAATAGAAAGCCTCACTCTCTACTTGATTTGGTAGAGAGTTTTTTATTGAAAGCGAGGTTCTTATGCTACAAATTAATCATTTAACAATTACACATCTTAAAGACTTAACACAGCTTATTTCTGATTTAAATGTAATCGTCAATTCTGGGAATAAATTAGCTATTATTGGCGAAGAGGGTACAGGGGAGTCAACACTTTTAAAGGCTATTTTGTCTCCGCAATTAATGACTAACTACTGTATTCTCGAGGGAAAAATTGATAATCATTTTCCCAAAATTGGATATTTACCACAAGCTTTGTCACAAAAACAAGAAAAGATGACAGTTTCAGAATTTCTTTATGATAATTTAGATTATGTTAGCTTCGATTTCAATGCTTTTTACCAAATAGCTGCGCGATTAGATTTGGATATTCAATTCTTAGAAAATAGAAATCAGATTTTGAAAAGTTTATCTGGTGGAGAAAAATTAAAGTTACAACTTGCTAAACTGGTTGGTGAAACCAATGAATTACTCTTACTAGATGAACCCTCTAGCGACCTTGATGTACAGGCAATTAATACTTTACAAGCATTCATTCAATCATCTGACAGAACAATTATTTTTATCTCTCATGATGAAGCTCTGCTAGAAAAAACTGCTACTGCTATTCTACACCTTAAGTTAATAAAGCGTCGTCAAGTTGCTCGCGCAAGCTATTTTTCAGGAAGTTACACAGATTATATGACTTATCGTCACAAAGCTTACACCAAACAACTGAAACAAGCCAAAAACAACCGCCCTATAAAAGCTAAAAGAGACGCTAAAATACAACGGCTTTATCAGGCGGCAGAATATAATGTGCGAAATACTCATGATAGCACTATGGGGAGATTAGCGGCTAAAAAGATGAAAAATATCTTATCTCTTGAAAAACGGTATGCCAAAGAAGAAGAAAAAATGGTCGATTTTCCTGAAGAAATGGATAGTATAAAACTATTTTTCGATGATATTGTCCCTCTCGATAACAAGAAAAAACTTCTGTCTTGGGGCAATCATGATTTATCAACTGGTCAAAAAGTCAGTTTAACCATTTAGTTCAAGATAAAATGGTGTTTACTGGGAGAAACGGTATCGGAAAAACACGTCTGCTCACACAAATTTACCAAGAGCTAGATAAAAATCATTTTTCAATCGGTTATATGCCACAAGATTACGATAGTGTTTTTAGCAAAGAAATGACCGCTCTAACATTTTTAACACAGGTATCAGACAGCGAAAAAGCTCGAACACTCCTTGCCAGCCTTCAATTTACAAGACAAGAAATTAAACACTCCGTCCTTGAACTTTCAGTTGGGCAAAAAGCAAAATTATTCTTAGCACGTATGGCTTTAGCCCAAAATCATATCTTAATTCTTGATGAGCCGACAAGGCATTTTCACCAACTAGTCAGCCATCAATCAGAGAACTTTTAAGAAATTTTAACGGCTGTATTATCAGTGTTTCTCACGATAGAAAATTCATTGACGACATTGCTAATATACGTTATCAATTAACGGACAAAGAACTTCAAAAATATATTTAAATTTTAAATAAACACAATGTAATAATTCTACCTTTAGAAAAACATGCTAAAACCATAGAGAATAAAAAAGCTGTACTTATCTTGCCGAAACTATACTATAACTAAACCTCTTGTTTTTCTGATGTAAAAAACGAGAACATAAACTGTTCTCGCTAAGCTCTAAAACTACCTTATTATAATAAGACAGGCGGGATTAAAACTAATAAATTTTATCAATTGATTTGAAATGTTTTATTTAATATATATTTTCCTACTACACATAGCCAAATATATATTACTTAAAAAATAATTGGTGGAATAAGTAAGCATAATGTCGTAACAATTTTTGCTACTTTCAATAATTTCATTTATTCTCCCCTTCAATATCTATCAATAACTTTTGAGCCATATTTTTGAGTAATTCTTTATTCTCTAGTTCAAAAATGGTAATGGCATTGCGACAGTATTTTTTTGCCTCTTCATAGAGTTTGGTTTCATCTAAAACATAGGCTTTCATCAATAAAGAATCACCTAATAAATAAATTGATTTTTTCTCTAAAATTTCATCTATGGCTCTTGAAATATAGGTTAAAGAGTTAGTCATATCACCTTTTACAAAATAAGCGCGAGAAATGCTATATAGAAAAGTCACACGGTCATGAAAATCATCATTAACTTGATAATCATCAATAATCAACTCAAAATATTGTAAAGCTAGCTCATCTTCATGATTCTCACTATAAATACTAGCAATAGCTGATACAACTTTTAAATAAAGTTGGAAATAATGATTTTTAACTTGAAGTAACAATTTTTCTAATTTTTGAATGGTTTCTGGTAGATTAACCTGTTTAGTCATGTAATCAGTAATCGCCAGCAACCAATCATAATACAAAAGTTCCTCTATTGTCATACTAGTATTATCTAGTGCTTTCAAGACATACACCAGATTTTCATAATCCCTCATATACAACAATTGTTTAACTTTATCAGAATAAACTCTATTGTGATGAACAGTATTTGTTAATTCAAAAATTTCAGAGACTACTGACATATCAATATCTAGTCTTTTAACCAATTTAAAAAACAAATCGACTGACGGTGTTGTTTCATTTTTTTCTATCTTGCTGATGACAGCTTGAGCACAAATACCTTCAGCCAACTCTTTTTGAGTTAGCCCTTTTTCTTTACGTTTAGTTTTAATCAACGTCGCAATATCAGTAATCATACGCCCTCCACTCCATTAATATTATAACAATTAATAAAGCTTTAGGAAATATCATAATGCCTTAATTTACGATTTGAGAAATAAAGTAAACTAACTAGTAATAAAGCCATTGCAAATAGGACAAGAAATAGACGCCACGACATGGTTTTAGCGACATACCCAAAAATGAGTGAACCAATTGCCAGAGTTGGAATTGTCACCGTATAGAAAGCACTAAAAACCTCCCCAAGGTGCTCGTCAGGAATCTCCGTCTGTAAAATAGGCTTTTGAGCAACGTGTGTTATGCCAAGAAAAAGACATGAAATAAACCAAATCAGCAATAATACCAAACGACTATGCACCATTGCCGTAGAACCAATCCCGATTCCAAAAATAGCAGTCGCTAGCCAGAAGGCTTGTCCTAAACTGAATTTTTGTAACACAAAATTAGCAACAACCGTCGTTCCCAATAAAGTGCCAACAGCACAGGCAGAAACTAACAGTCCATAAAAGGCTGAATTACCAACATCTTTAGCAATCAATAATTGGTAAACATTAAAACCACCGAAAAGAAAGTTGACAATAGCCCCTCCCAATGTAATAGAGAAAACCACTTTATTTTGCCAGATAAAACGTAAACCACTCCAAAAATCCGTCTGCTCATGTGTCTTTTCAATCTTTTCTTTAAATGATATTTGCCTAAAAAGTAAAATTGAACTTAAAAATGTCAAAACATCAATTAACAGCAAGGGAATATAGCTCAGCACAGAAAGTAAGAAACCACTAATCGCAGTAAAAACATACTCCGTCCCATTGTAAGCCACAGACATATACATCTCTGCCTTAGCTAAATCTTTGGTGGGAACAATTTTAGGAACTAAAGCATCTTGCACAGTATAGGTATTCAATCCAACCGTAGAAGCAATGAAAACACAGCTAAAAATAATCGCTAAACTAAGATTAGTATTGACACCTCTCAAAGCAATACCTAAAATAATTCCCAAAACAGCCAGTAATTGTGCCAACTCCAAAAATACCAATAAATGCTTTTTGGGTAAAGAATCAATCTTTTTCCCAAAAATAAAAGAAAAGGTATTAGGAATAAAAATTAAAAAGTTTAATACGCCAACATACCAAGCACTATTAGTCATTTCTAACACATACCACGATAACACAATGGTATAAATCGAATCACCGCAATTGCTAATAAGTCGTCCCAAGAATAATTGACAAAAATCCTTATACTTTCTTAATATCATAACTTATCCTCTCATAAAGAGATTGAATATCCTCTATAGTTATAGTATCAATACGTGATAAAAAATCATCAAATGAAATTTGAATCTGACTTGGACAACATTTTAGAATATCTTTACAAAAATCATATCTAGAAACATACAATCCAACATAAGTTTTAAAACCATTTAATTGTCTTTTAAACTCTTTATTAGTCATATTCTTAAAAATATCTTACTTTAACTACAACAAGCTAAAATTAGTGTCCACCAGCGCTACGCATAGCTTTTTTATCAACAACTTTTTTACTTTTTTGATTTTCATGATAAAACCTACTTCCCTAAGTATATCACAAAGAAATAAATTGTCAATTAAAATATTCTTCTTTATATACAAATATTCTTTTTTATATATATATCTTCATTATCTAAAAAAACAATTAAACAATACTCTTATCTCTTAATACGAAAAAGCTCAGCTTAACAGCTGAGCTTATGTAGTAGGTAAGTAAGGCGAGTATTATGATTCTTGATCCTTGGCTTCATCTGGTTTTTCTTTAGCTAATTTTTCACGTTCCAAGCGCAAACGTCGATTTGGATTAAGGGTATTGAAAAGTTCTTCTAGCTTTTCAGCATTCCAAACATCGGCTGCTGATACAAAATTACCATCTTTATCTCGAAAAGATATCGGTTTATCACCCATAAGAACCTCCAGTAAAATGTAATATAAACTCAATTGTGAATCATCACAATTCCTATTAATCTTTAAAATTTATAATTCTTCCAATTTAAGCAAACCAGCACAGCAATCAAACACGTCGTTAGAACATAAGTTACGATATGAGAAAATGGTTTCGATAATAAACCATTTCGAGCTAGTAAGATGCCTAGGCAATACTTAATAGGACTGTTACGACACGGAGTTAATAAGTTAGTTGGTAGCTAGTCCACTATAACGACTAACATAGCAACTGAACACGTCCTATGAGCTATGCAAAAAAGATAATTTTTTCCTAGAGCTCACGGCTCTTCGTCAAAATTCCTATTTTTGCTTTGCTCGCTTAACGGACTTTGTATCGTATTTTAATCTACAAATTCGAATTCGAAGTTTCCGATTCGGACGATGTCTCCGTCTTTAGCTCCGCGTTCACGAAGGGCTTCATCAACCCCCATACCACGCAATTGGCGAGCGAATTTCATAACGGATTCATCACGTTCCATATTCGTCATGACAAAGAGTTTTTCAAGTTTTTCACCTGACAATACCCAAGCAGCATCGTCATCACGTGAAATTTCAAATGGACGTTTATCTGGGTCAAAGCCATAATAAACTTCTTCGTCAATCATGTCATCATCAGTGTAAAGCAAGAATTCATCTGTCTTAGCAAGCAATTCTGCTGTCGCTTCCATTAGATTTTCTAGCCCTTGATGTGCCAAGCTTGAAATTGGGAAAATCATTGGCATTTCTTCAAAATCATCATAATTTGCTGCCAATTTTTCTTTGAAAATTTTCAAGTTTTCTTCCGCTTCTGGCATATCCATCTTGTTTGCAACAATGATTTGTGGACGTTCCATCAAACGAAGATTATAAGTTTCAAGCTCATTATTAATAGAAACATAATCTTCATAGGGGTCACGACCTTCGCTAGCTGACATATCAATCACGTGTAGGATAACGCGTGTACGCTCAATATGGCGAAGGAATTGTGTACCAAGTCCAACACCTTGTGAAGCGCCCTCAATCAACCCTGGAAGGTCAGCCATAGCAAAGCTATCACCTGATTTGGTACGAACCATTCCAAGGTTAGGCACGATTGTTGTAAAGTGGTAAGCACCAATTTTAGGTTTAGCAGCTGTCACAACACTCAACAATGTTGATTTACCAACTGACGGGAATCCAACCAAACCAACGTCAGCCAAGATTTTCAATTCTAATTGAAGGTCACGTTCCTCACCAGGTTCACCATTTTCAGCGATTTCAGGTGCTGGGTTACGTGGTGTCGCAAAGCGAATATTACCACGTCCACCACGTCCACCACGAGCAACAACGAATTCTTGACCATTCTCAACAAGGTCAGTGATCACTTTATTAGTTTTAACATCACGAACAGTTGTTCCTTGTGGGACACGGACAATAAGGTCCTCCGCACCACGTCCGTGCATTCCTTTTGTCATCCCTTTTTCACCAGATTTGGCTTTAAAAATACGATTATAACGGAAATCCATCAAGGTACGAAGCCCTTCGTCAACTTTAAAGATGACCGAACCACCTCTACCGCCATCACCACCCCAAGGGCCACCGTTAGGGACGTATTTTTCACGACGAAAGGCAACCATTCCGTCACCACCACGACCAGCTTTTACGCTAATTTTGGCAGTATCTAAAAACATACTCATTATTAATTCCTATTCTTTCATTATGCTAACAATCGCTTTAACATTTGATGGGTTAAAGCATAAAAAAACGCCTCTTCAGCGTTCTTTAAAGAATTGAACCAATTGCAGTTGCGATAAGACCACCTATAGTTACTAGAACCATTAAGATAACAACTACTAAAGTCAGTTTTTCAAACGCTGTTTTTTTACGTGGTCCGTTTTCACCAAATGCCACTTTAATACACCTCGCTCATTGAATTTATTACTATTATCTTAACATGATTGCCCCAAATAATCAAATAACTACTGCAGAAATTTACAATTCAACGTCAAATTCTTCAAGGCATGCTAACTCATCATCTGTTAATCGACGCCACTCGCCAAGAGCCAATTGTTTATCCAAGTGCAGTGGCCCCATGCTGAGACGTTGAAGATCTGTCACTTTTTTACCATAAGCCTGTACCATGCGTTTGACTTGGTGGAATTTTCCCTCTTTAATGGTAATTTCAACAACACTTGTTCTTTCTGCTTCATTTGTTTCAAGAATCACTAACTGCGCTGGCTGACATGTAAAATCTTTCAAGTCAATACCGTTGGCAAAAGCTGCCACATCAGCGGTCGTCATCAGACCAGCAACTTTGGCTCGGTAAGTTTTATCAACATGTTTTTTAGGAGATAGCATGGCATGCGCTAACTTACCGTTATTAGTTAATAGTAAAAGCCCATGCGTATCAATATCCAAACGCCCAACTGGAAAAACTTCCTTATCCCAAGCTGTTTTATCAAGCAAATCTAAGACGGTTTTATGATGATTATCTTCCGTTGCTGAAATCACACCTTTTGGTTTATTCAACATATAATAAACGTATTTTTCATAAGAGAGCATTTGCCCCCGACAACTAATCTGGTCAGCTTTCTCATCAATCTGTGTTTTAGGTGATATTTCCACTTTGCCATTAACAAGCACTTGTTTTTTCTTTAACAGTTGTTTGACTTCCGTCCGCGACCCTATGCCTGCTTCTGCTAAAAATTTATCTAACCGCATCTTCTTTTCTTTACCTATTCTTACGTTTTTCAAACGATTTCCTATCTATTGTATCATTTTTCAAGGCACAAAGAAAACAAGGTGGGCAAAGCCCAAACCTTGTTTTACATTAATTTGATTGGATTTATTCTTTATATGCGTAAGTAAAATCTACTGATAAGCCAGTGGAATTGCGAATAAGTCCTTTAAGATTTGGATTTTGAAGTCCTTTACCACTACGGAAGTAAATTGGATTGTAAAGGGCATTATCATATAGCACTTTTTCAGCAGCTTTATAATCATCTGCCGCTGCTGCTGGATCTAAAGCATCCGTTGTGATTGCTTTTTGATAAGCCGCATCATAATCTGCATTTGAGAATTTACCATAGTTGTAAGGGGAATCAGTTGTAAAAAGACCATAGAAAGTAGAACCTTCTGGATAGTCACCACCCCAAAGAACAAGAGCTATGTCAAAGTTTTGGTTCTTAGTATCTTCAAGACGTTGTTTGAAAGTAACGAATTTTTCTTCGACTGTCAAACCTGAAAGCGTATTCTCCCAAGTTTCTTTGATGTAGTCAACAGACGCTTTTGCAACTGGTGAGTCCGAGTCAGATGTAATTGTCAATGTAACCGAATCAGCACCAATCTCTGCCAAACCTTCTTTGAAGAGTTTAGCTGCTTCTTCTTCATCATGGCTATAGCCTGGCGAAACATACTCAGCCAAATCAGTACCATCTGGCAATGTTTCAAGCCCCGTAGGTGCAAGAGCTGTCGCAGCTGTTGAACCAGTATCGATAGCAGCTTTTACAATTCCTTCACGGTCAGTTGCCAAGTTAAGCGCTTGACGAATCTTATCATTGCTCAAAGCGGCAACGGTACCTGTTTGGTTATAAACCATGTAGGCTGTTGTTGCTTCTGGCAATGAGACAACATCATCACGATTCTTGTTCGCTTTGTAGGTTGCCTCTGTATTTGAAATTGATGCCACATCAAGATCGCCATCCTTGTACATTTGCACAGCCGTATCTGGTTTCTTAATCGTTTGGATGTTTACTTTCTTAGTCTTAACATCCTCTGCATCCCAATAGTAGTCATTTTTCACAAGAGTGAATGTTCCGCTTGTTCCGTTCCAATCTTCAACGGTATATGGTCCAGAATACAATGATTTTTCAGAAGTTGTTCCGTAATCATCACCTGCTTCTTCAACAAAGTCTTTGCTTTGTGGCATGAAGTTTGCAAATGAAAGAAGACTCTCAAACTGTGGTGATGGGTTAGACAATGTGAAAATAACTTGATTTCCATCTGCTTTAACACCCAATTCATCAACACTCTTAGTTCCTGCAATAACTTCTTCAGCATTCAAGACATGGGCGTCTGATACAAGATAAGCGTACTCTGAAGCAGTTGTTGGATCAACGATACGTTGCCAACTGTACACAAAGTCTTCTGCTGTCAAATCACTACCATCTGACCATTTTAGATCATCGCGAAGTGTCGCTGTATAGGTCAAACCGTCATCAGACACCTCTACTTTTTCAGCCAAGTCAGGTTGCAACTCGCCATCTCCATCACGGCGAAGAAGGTTACTACCTGAGTTCCCAATAGCAATAGCTGAATAAGTATCGGTAACTTTTGAGATGTCTAAGGTGTTAATTTCAGTTGGCATATACCAATTGATTTCATCGCTTGAAGAAGATGATGAACTGCTGCTATTGCCACAAGCTGCTAGAACAGCCGCTGATAACAAGGTCACAGCTCCTAGACCTACACGTTTCCAATTTTTAATCTCCATGATGGATCCTCCTACCATAAACTTTCTTTCGGTATATTAACCATTATAACACAGTATTTTCTAAAAATACAGAAAATTTGTAAATTAATTAATTTTTCAAAAAGCCGGGTTACATTTATTTTTCACTCATTTTACACACTTTTATGAGAATCGATACCAAAAAGAGGCTGGGCAAAAACTAGCTTTAAAATAAAACCACACAACGATTTCAGTCTTGAAAACAATCAAGATGATAACATCACTATGTGGTTTTTGAGTGTTGAACGTTCTTAAGGCTAGATTCTTAGCCAATTTTGTTAGATTCATAGTCATGAAGAGAAATCCAAACTCTGTTTGAACGGCTTGTCTCCCTCTAACGTGGACTCTGCGAACGCCAAAATCACTCTTCAATCTACCAAAAACAGGTTCGACATCAGTTTTCCGTTTGGTGTAGATACGAGAGCCTTCTTTCCTATTCAATTTTTCCTTTATGAGTTCTTTTAAGTCATTCCAAGTTGGATTGTAATAAATGTGTTTCTGAAAAAATAGTTTAACAATAGATTATGCTCAGGGTTGTTATCTTTAAGTTTTAATAATAGACAGTTCAAACAAGGTCTAGATGTTGATTTTGGAAAATACAATGCATATATAATATTAAAAGCACTTATTATAACAATGATATTCCTGTTAGGTGATTTAATGATTATATTATTTATGTTTTCAATATCACGTCGAGATTTCAAGTATATGATCAAATCAACTTTTGAATCTGGGTCAAGTGTTGATAACTCTTGTGCTCTAATATCAATATTGGTATGTGCACTTAAAAGTTGTAAAAGTTGGTCCTCAACATCAACAATTTCAATTATTCTCATTTTAACCCCCTTATATTATATTTAGTGCAGTTAGCTACTGCCAAAGCCCAAGTGTTATACTTGGAAAAAGCCACTGTGGATTAGTTTCTACCCCCCAATCGCTTTGACGATTTCAGAAAGGCTCTAACCACAGCTTTTTGTTTCAATTGGTAATGAGTTTGATAACGCTAGACGTTTAATCTTCAGTAAGGTAACAAGGCAAAAAGTAAGTGGATACCAAGTGGACTTAATACTTAATATCTGGAGGTACTCTTATGCTCTATGTTGGCATTGATGTCGCTAAAAACAAACACGATGTGACAGTTATTGATAATACAGGGAAAATGGTATTGAAACCTATTACTATTACAAACCGTAAACAAGGATTTGAACTGCTTCATAACACCTTGAAACAGCTTAGACAAGACTGTCTTATCGCCATGGAAGATACTGGACATTATGCCTTAAATCTCTTAACATTCTTACATCAAAACAATTATAAGATTTACACCTATAATCCCTTACTTATCAAAGAATTCACAAAGTCTCTCTCACTTCGTAAAACGAAAACGGATAAGAAGGACGCACGTACAATAGCTCTTAAGTTGCTTTCTGACCCTAATCGTGCCCTATTTATGCATGACAACAGGCAAGAAGAACTTAAGATTATGACACGTCACATGAATCGTTTAAAGAAACATCAATCAGATTGGAAAGTCCAATATACCAAGTGTTTAGATATTATTTTCCCTGAACTACATCAGGTCGTTAC
>NZ_NETH01000024.1 GCF_003337175.1 Streptococcus gallolyticus | reverse complement strand
AGATACTCCCCTACGTTTAAAGCTTACTTGAGAATTAAGTTAGAGCAAGGGAAACACTTCAATGTCGCTATTTCTCATGTCGCTAAGAAACTCATTCGAGTGCTGTTTCGTCTACTTCAGAACAATGAAGCCTTTGAAGAGGATAAACTAAGATAAACTAAGATAAACTAACAAAAGCATAGATGAAAGACTTTTTAAAACAGCTGTTTTAAGAGGCTTTTTGTCGTGTCTAAAACACGTTCTAAAATGTTCTAAAAAAATTTAGAATAAACTATTGACAACTCTTATAGTTTGTCTTTCGTCTCACTACCAATTGTCTCAAGCGCTTTAATCATATCCAATCGGACTTGATGGCGGCCTCCTTCATATTCTGCTGCCAACCATTCATCAACAATCATCTTGGCTAATTCAATGCCGACTACACGCGCTCCAAACGAAAGAATATTTGTATCATTATGTTGTCGTGACAGTCTAGCTGAGTAGGGTTCGCTACAAGTCACACAGCGAATTCCTTTAACCTTATTGGCTGATATCCCAATACCTACCCCTGTACCACATATTAAAATGCCTTTATCCACGACACCCGAAGCAACTGCCTCAGCAACTGCCTTACCAGCTTTAGGATAATCAAAACGTTCTGTGCTATCTGTTCCATAGTTGATAACGTCATAGCCATATTTGTCTTCAATATATGACTGAATCGCTTTTTTATAATCAACAGCGACGTGATCATTGCCAATTCCAATTTTCATAATGTTCGCAACTCCTTCACTAATTCTATGTATGATTTTTCCTTACCAAAGAGGGCACTTGTTCCCAAAACAAAACCATCTACCCCTACCGCACTTAATTCTTGGATAACAGCAGGACTGCAAGCCCCATCAATTATAATCTTATAGGCATACATTGACTTTAGATTAACCAACTTAGCTATTTTTTGCTTTGTAAAGTCAATGAATTTCTGTCCTGCAAATCCAGGGTTGACTGTCATGACAAGAATATAATCCACCAACCCTAACAGTTCTGTAATGGTTTCAATACTAGTATCAGGATTAATGGCTAAGCCAGCCATTTTCCCCCTTTCCTTAATATGATGGAGTGTTTTTACCATATAACGCTCACTTTCTGGATGAATATAAAGTAAGTCAGCCCCTGCATCAATAAACCAATCAACTTTTTCAAGTGGATTTTCAATCATTAAATGACAATCAACTAGTTTAGTCGTGTATTGTCGAATGGTTTTAATATCATTTATTCCTAATGTCATATTCGGCACAAAGCTGCCATCCATAATATCACAATGATAGATATCAACACCAGATTCATCTAAAGCTTGTATTTCTTTTTGCAAATTGCCAAAATTAGCACACATCATGCTAGGACATAATAATAGTGACATTTTCTCTCCTCCTATTCAGTAATCAGATTATCGTTAAAGCCTATGAAATAAACAATTATTGCAGTAGCAACATAATTCCATGCACAAGCCAGCAAAAACATCATAAACGGTCCATGCGTAAAAGCTGGTAGCGTTAACAGGCCAACTACCGTAATACTAGTAGCCCCGATTCCAAAAGCGCCAATAATTGCCCCACCTATTACTGATGTTAAAGAAGCAATCATAAAGGTGCGACGATATTTAAGCGTAATACCATAGATTGTTGGCTCTGTAACCCCGAAGATACCCGCTATCGCTGCAGAAAAAGCAACTTGTTTTAATTTTTCATTTTTGGTTTTTAAGTAAACCCCTAGACTAGCACCTGCTTGCGAAAAATTTGAGGAGCCAACAGTCCCACCAAAAGTATCGTATCCAAGAGCACTTAAATTGGCAGTCATAACAGGAACAAAAGCCCAATGAACGCCAAAGATAACTAAAATTTGCCACATACCACCCATTATCGCACCAGCTAAAATAGGATTAACACCAACTAAGAACTGATACAATAATGATAAGCCATTTTGGACGACCATAAGCGCAGGGCCAATCATTAAAAAGGTTAAAGGAACCATTATCAATAGAGAAAATGCTGGAACCAAAAATAAGGTTACAACCTTTGGTATTACCCGAGTTAAAAATCTTTCCAGTTTTGATAATACATAAACAGCTACAATAATCGGAATAACTGTACTGGTATAATCAACTAAGGTTAGGGGTAACCCAAAGAAATTTAACTTAGCTCCTTCATTTACTAAAGAAATAATATCAGGATAGCACATTGCGCTTGCTAGTGTTGCAGCAACATAGGTATTGCATTGAAACTTTTTACTAGCTGAAATCGCAATTAAAATGGGTAAAAAGGTAAAGAATGCATCTGCTGTAGCATTTAAAACAGCATAGGCACCGCTATCTGTGCTAATCACATTCAGGGATATTAAAATAGCTAACAAGCCTTTGATGACCCCTGTTCCACATAAGACATTTATCATGGGGGTAAATATTGATGAAATGGCATCAATTAGAGTGTTTAGGAGGTTAGTGTTTGTATGACTCCTCTTATCTGTATCCCCCATATCAACATCAACTTCACCCAATAGGGGAATGGTTTTATCTTTTGAAATGGCTTTGTAAACATCACTTACCGCATTTCCAATAACAATTTGCAATTGTCCACCTTTTTCAAGCACCCCTAAAACACCATCAACTTTCTTTAACGCTGTCTTATCAGCTTTGCTAACATCTCTTAATACAAAACGTAAACGAGTTGCACAGTGCGTTAAGCTTTGAATGTTATCAGCTCCACCAACTAGTTGAATAATATCTTTGCCTAAACTATTATAATCCATGAGAATACCTCCTCGTTATCAATTGATTCGAGATAACGTTTGCTCAAACACAATTGACCACCTTTCATAAAAACAACAATATCCTGATTCCCTAACAGAATATTACCACTATCTTTCTATAAAGAAAAACCTCCATATAACGGCAATTGAACCGTTTGTCCATTTTTAAACTAAGCTCTTGCTCAACAATATTATCAGTTATGATCGTCTTCCTCCTTTTAAAGTTAGAGAGTACTCCTCTGCTTTGAGAAAACGTTTGCTCAACTATATTGTATCACATTTCATCAAAATAGCAATATTTTTTTATCAATTTTTTTATGATATAATGAAAGGGAATTCTATTAGCATTAGGAACTGACTATGACAATTGTAAAATCTATAAAAGATATTGCCAGAATGGCTGGTGTTAGCCCATCTACCGTATCGCGCGTCCTTAATAAGAATGGTCGCTATTCGAAAGAAACCGAACAACGCATTCAAAAAATTATTGAAGAATCTGGATTTGTTAATAATGTCGCTGCAAAAAGCTTACGCAATTCCAAAACACATACCATTGGATTAATGGTACCTGATATTTCTAATGATTTTTTCTCAAAAATCGTATTAGAGATTGAAACGATTTTAAAGGAAGATGATTATTCCGTTTTTATTTGTAACAGCCATAACGATCCTGATTTGGAGCTCCATTATTTTAAAGACTTAATAGCTAAACAGGTGGATGGCATCATTTGCTTTTCTCAAATGACAAATCTTCCGAAAAATTTTGAAAATTACCATATCCCAGTAATCGCAATTGATCGTGAACCATTATGTAACTTCCCTGTTCCCTGTGTCACAAGCAACGACTTTGATGGTGGGTATTTAGCTGGAGAAGCTTTTTGCAAGGCCAATTGCCAAGAGATTTTTGTTATTGATTACCTCCCTGATAGACTTATTGAAACGTCATTTAGCCGTCGTCGTTTAGATGGTTTTAAACAAGCTCTTTTTGATCATCAGGTGTCATTACCAAAAAAAAATATTCTACACCTGAAAAATGTCGGAAATCTGATCTTTGAGGCTGAAGCCATCGTTAATCGGTTATTAGCACAATCGATAACCTTAGATGCTATTTTTGCCACCAACGATCGTATCGCCTTAGGTGTATTATCAGCTTTAAAAGCACACCAGCTAACTATTCCTGATGAGGTCAAAGTGATTGGTTATGATAATAGTTTATATTCTATTATTAGCACACCTACTCTATCTACCATCTCACGCCATACCAAAGAATTAGCCAAATCTACTTGTCTTCTGCTTATTGATATGATAGAAGGTAGACAAGAGATGTCTGGACAAAAGATTATTATTCCGACAACATTTATCGAACGCGAATCCTCACACTAAACGTCAATAGCCTTATTAATAGCCATCAGGCTACAAGAGCTACCTGTAAAGGCCTCTTTGTTACCTAAATAGCTTAGCCTACTCTTGATTTTGGGCTCCAATCAGATAGTAGGCTAGTTTTTTGCGAATATCATTTTGAAAGTTACACCATCGGCAAAGAAATCACAGCAATGTACAACCTTTTGCCACACAAGTGGCCTCTCATCAGGCCTTCGTTTTATAACTAACTGCTTTATAACCATTATTAGACAGATGATACCGAATACCGCAAGATTGAAAAATAGCCAAGAAAGCAGGCTGTTATTATTTGGTGAACCTGTTCGTGACGCTATCGATAACTGTCAAGGCGATGTTTTGGCTGTTTTCACCCAAAGCATCGGGGACAGAAGAGTTTGATTTTTGAAAAACGTTACTATTAAGCCATTTGAAGACCTTAAATGAACAAAAAGCGAATAAAACAGAAGTTTAACTATCCGAAAACTCCGTTTATTCGCTTTTTTAGTTGCCTTTGAAGGTTTTCCAAAACTCATGCTACTAGTCGCTGACTGAGAAGCGGTTTGTCATGAGATTACTGGCATCAAAGAGGATTTTGTTTAACAGTTTTTGCGTTTCTTCTTGGACAAAGTCACTCATGGCTTGATTTTCAGCATCAAAGTCAATGTTTTCTCCCTTTGCTAAAGCGGCATCGACACGTTTGATTCGTGCATGTCCTGCTGCCATTGTTTTTTCGATATAATCTTCAATATCACCTTCATGTTGGTGGAAATGTGGGTCAGCAATTGCTGCAATAAGACGATTTGCCCAATAGAATGAGTCTGTTGAGACATTTTCGCCAGTATTGGCAAAATAGGCTGGTGTCGTTGACGTTTGGATAAAGAATGGCACCACTGTTCCAAATGGCATTGAACCGTAGGCCAACCATTGAATTCCTGTGGTATCGTGCGGTTGGTCTGGGCGCAATTGAAGAATAGCTGTTTGACTAGTGCGGTTGATACCAATTGTGCGGAAGGCACGTTGGGTGACCGCATTTCCTTCTGGTCCGTACGGGTCAAATTCTGTGTCTTGGTAATGATTGCTCAAAACGTATTTGACATCTTCAATCGTAATTTCACGGTAAGGTTTTTGTGCCCATGGAATAAAGAAACTACGTGGGTCTTGTTCGATTTCTGGGGTTAAGAAACGTTGCATTGCCCAAGCACGTGGTGTGTTGTAATGACGATCTTTATCACGTTGGCTACCAAAAGCATAGCGTGGGTTAAAGTGTTCATTTGAGTAAGTCAAATCCAAGTTATGGCTTGCGATGAAATCACGCAAATCTTTTGAATACATGTACTCATCTGGGTTGTTGAACTCAAAGTGATCAATACCGAGTTGATTAGGATTTGTGACGTAACACTCATCTGGGACACGACGAGCAATCCAATGGTGACCACCAATGGTTTCCAACCACCAAATGTCATTAACATCAGAAAAGGCAACACCATTTGATTCGTAAGTGCCATATTGTTCAAGGATAGCACCGAGACGTTCTACCCCTTCACGTGCTGTACGAACGTAAGGAAGTACTAAGGTCAACATATCCTCCTCACCAATACCAGATTCAACCAAAGGGTCAGCTCCTAGAACACGCGCATTGGTCGTAATGGTCTCAGTTGCACTCATGGCAACATTGGCTTCGTTGATCCCAGCTTCGCCCCAGATACCATCTTTACGCAAGGCATCTGGCACTGACGTGTAGCGCATGGGATGATCTGGTAAATCCATTTCAAATGAAGACAAGACTGATTTGTAATGACGTGGTTGGTCTTCTGGTTGCACCACAATAAATTGTTTTGGCGTAAAATCGCCGCTTTGGGAATCTTCCGTACGTGCAATAATGGTTGAACCATCATAAGATGCTTTTTTACCTACTAATATTGTTGTGCATGACATACTATGCTTCTCCTTTTAAAATTTTTTAAGATTTTCTTGAATAAGTTCTTGTAGCTCAAGTAAATCCTCTTTTGTCGCATGGTTACGAATAAAACCACGAGCAGTTGACCTTTTTGTCATGTAATTCCTGTGCTCTCGATTTTTTTCGTTCCATTTTTTGTCTGCCCTTTTCTGGGCTTCAGTTTGTCCCGCTTTTTTAGGCAAGAATTTCTCCTTTTACTTTCTATAATTCATCTGCAATTTTATTAATTTTACGTAATCTGTGGTTAACACCACTCTTGGTCAATGTGCCTTCCAAATGGTCGGCAATTTGTTGAATAGAATAATCTGGATTTTCAACACGGATTTTAGCCACTTGTTGAAGTTCAATTGGCAAGGTTTCAAGTCCAACCGTATCCATGATTTTAATGATATTATTGATTGTTTTCATGCTGGCTGTCACAGTTTTGGCAATGTTTGCCGTCTCCGCATTATTAGCACGATTGACGTCGTTGCGCGTCTCACGCATAATCTTAATTTCTTCAAAAACATCTTTACATTCCATAGCACCAATAACCAAAAGAAAATCCATGATGTCTTCTGCTTTTTGCAAATAGGTTACCGCACCATTTTTATGTTCGATGACCTTGGCATCAAGGATAAATTTTCGCATCAAATTCGCCAAATCCTCGGCGTGATCTTGATAAACCGAGAAAATTTCCAGCTGATATTTTCCAGATTCTGGGTCACGAATGGTTCCAGTCGCCAAAAAAGCACCGCGCAAATAAGCGCGTCCCTTATCATCATCTTCTAAAATAGTTGGGTTAATTCCCATTTCAATGCCAAAGAAAGAATCCGCCAACTGCAAGTCATTCAAGATTTCTCTGACGTTTGCTGCCACAAAAACATTGTAAACACGGTTTTTACGCAGATTTGTCTTTTGATGATATTTAATTTCTGGCTGAACATGGTAAAGATTTTCAATCAATTCATAAATATGACGAGCGATTTTAGCATTTTCCGTTGTGATAGACAAGGTAAGTCCGTCTCCTGTCAAGCCGAGGCTACCAGACATTTTAATGATTGCTGATAATTCGCTATTATCAAATCGCGACAAATTGAGCAGTTCTTCTTTCACGTTTACTGTAAAACTCATCGCTTCCTCACCCTCACCAAATTCATTAATTCCTTAACGACAAAATCACCATTGTGAAAAGCTCCGCCATTTTCCAAACGCAAGAAATCTGATGAAATCACACGTTTCACCTGCTTGCGAAGTCCTGTAAAATCATGTTCTACTTGAACCAAATACTCATCAAATTCGTTAGAATTCATGTAATCTTGCGGTACTTCTTGGATATTGACCAAAACGGTGTCAATCACATCTTTATCAAGGTGGCGATTGAGCACTTCAACATGGTCAGCGTCAGTAAAATGCTCAGTCTCACCATATTGGGTCATAATGTTACAAACGTAAGCCACTTCTGCTGGGGTTTCAAGCAAGGCTTTCTTGATTTCTGGAATGACAAGGTTGGGCAGAATTGAGGTAAACAGCGAACCAGGTCCTAAAACAATCATATCACTATTCATAATGGCAGTAACAACTTTACGACTAGCAGTCGGTTCTTCATTGTTATAAGTATTTGTGACATAAACATGATCAATCATACCTTTATAGTCGGCAATGTGGCTTTCACCAGCCACTTCATGACCGTCTTTAAAGACTGCATGTAAGGTCAAGGGGTTGTCACTTGCTGGGTAAATCTTGCCTGTGACATGAAAAAATTTTGTTAGCAACTGCATGGCATTGTAGGTTGACCCTTGCATTTCTGCAATACCTGAAATAATCAAATTGCCAAGTGGATGACCTGCTAGAGCACCATCCCCTTCCGCAAAACGATACTGAAAAACTTTTTCGTAGAATTTCGGCATATCACTCATCGCCACAAGAACGTTACGAAGGTCGCCTGGTGGTGTTAGCTGCGTTGCAGATCGTAATGTTCCAGAACTCCCCCCATCATCAGCCACCGTCACAATCGCTGTGATATCAACTTCTTCATGCCGTAAGCTATTTAAAATAACGGGAATTCCCGTTCCTCCACCAATGACGGTAATCTTAGGTTTTCTCATGAACGATTGACAGTCTCCTTACGACGATTTTTATCACGGTGGGTTTCATTGACAGCCCAATTTTCTTTCAATTCTTCTGCCAAACGGTGCGCAAAGGCGACACTACGGTGTTGACCACCCGTACAACCAATGGCAATCGTCAAAACAGATTTTCCCTCTTTTTGATACCCTGGCAAAATGGGTTTAATCAAGCCTGTCAAATGTTGATAGAATTCTTCAGATTCTTTATGATTCATGACGTAATCATAGACTTCTCGTTCAAGCCCTGTTTGGTCACGGAGTTCTGGTTTGTAGTAGGGATTTGGCAAGAAACGCACATCAAATACCAAATCAGCATCAAGCGGCAAGCCATACTTAAAACCAAAACTCATGACTTCGATACGGAAGGACGCTTGATTTTCCTTACTTGAAAATTGCTCTGAAATGGTTTTACGGAGTTGACGTGGTGTGAGTTCTGTTGTATCAACCACATTTTGACTCAAATTTTTCAGCGGTGCTAACAATTCACGCTCAAGTTTGATACCATCTAAAATACGTCCGTCAGCTGCCAATGGATGACTACGACGTGTTTCTTTATAACGAGCAACCAATTCACCATCTGTCGCATCCAAGAATAAAATTTTAAAATCAACTTTTGAATTGGTGTCAAGGCTATCAAGAACAGAATTGATTTCATTGAAAAAGAGGCGACTACGCATGTCGACTACAAGTGCCACACGATTATTGCCGCTAGATTGTTCAATCAGCTCAATAAATTTTGGTACCAAAGCTGGTGGCATATTATCAATCGTAAAATAACCCAAATCTTCAAATGATTGAATTGCCACCGTTTTACCAGCTCCACTCATCCCAGTTACAATAACTAAGTTAATACTTTTGTCAGACATAATTGTCCCCCCTTTATCTACTAGTTTTATTATAACAAAATTCAGCCTAAAGAGTGTTTCGAAAATCTCTTTACCTCCAATTTTAGACAGATAATAAAAACAATTAGACAATAACCTACCTCATCATCTTTTCAACGCTTATCAAAACAAGAAAAAATCAATGCCACTATAGGTATCAAGTGAATGAGCTGACGTTTTCATGCTCAGCCACTCCTAAAAGTAAGCACTTTATTTTTGGAGTGGCTTTAACATCTCCATTTCTTCAAGCAAACCCCTATTTTGCTTTTGCAATTCAACAACTTGGTCAGTAATTGATGCCAACATCTCTGTTTGCAATTTTTGAATTTCTAACAAATCTGATTGGTCTTGTTGCACCAAGTGGTCAAGTTTTGTATGCAATAGTCGAATGCCTTCTTCTGAAACTTTGTTGACATTGTAATCATTTTTTGCTTGCAAACGGTCATAATCTGATGCACGATTTTGACTCATCATAATCAAAGGAGCTTGGATTGCAGCAATTGTTGATAATGCCAAATTTAGCAAAATAAACGGATAGTCATCAAAGGCAATTCCAAAAGGCTTAATGACATTTATCGCCATCCAAATTACCATAAAAACAATAAATGAAATGATAAACGTCCATGAACCACCAAAGCGTGCCACATCATCAGCAATTCGTTGACCAAAGGTAATTTTCTTATCCAACTGGTCTTGCACGTCCAATGCTGTGTAATTCTTTCCCTTAGCGGCATCGTAAACCGATTCTCGGACAAAATCATTCTTACGATTGGCTTTATCAATCATTTCATCCAAAAATAACATCCGATAATGCGTTAAATTTTTATTACTGATAAAATCATTATCCGATAGTTCAGGATGTTCTTGCTTGATAATCCCACGCAAACGAACATCTAGCTCAGAAAGGAAGACACCTTCCACCATTGGATACAATTGATGATCAATACCATCATAAATTAGCTCTTCATCACTCATAAATGCCCTCTTTCTATTTCCCTCATTATACCAAAATTAAAACAAAAAAGCTGATTTCTCAGCCTTTGAATGGTTATTTTTAATATTTTGTTAGTCCTCGCGGTCAATAATAACGCCCATGACAGTTAGATGCCCATTGCTGATGAGGGTTAGAACCAAGCGTGCTAATTCTTTAGCTGGCATCGAAAAATCCGATTTTATCCACCATAGCAGGGTGCCTACAAAGATACTGGTCAAGTAAGCGACGATAAACTCTGTTGGAACTTGCTCACCAGACTCTGTAACGTTCAGTTTGGCAAGCAGGTGATCATATTTTTCATGGAGAAGGCTACTGAATTCTTCTTGCATGACTTCTTGCGAAATGCTGCGCAGCGCAATTTTAGCAATGGCTGAATTTTTCTCCAAACCATGGTAAAAATCAGTCAATAATTTTTCGGCTCTTTTCACCTTGACACGGTCACCATTTGTGATTTGAGCACCGTCAATCATGTCAGACATTTGGTCCAAAACTTGCTGTTGAATCCCACTTTGGAGTTCATCCTTGTCCGCATAGTGCGCATAAAAAGTAGCACGATTAATCATCGCTTGATCAGCAATGTCCTGCACTGTAATTTTTTCATAAGGCTTTTCGCTGAGCAATTTGGCAAAAGCGTCAAAAATCATTTTTTCAGTTCTTAAATAACGAATATCTGTAAATTTCATCGGTTCTTTCCTCCGAGATAAGCAACACTTTGTTGGGTATGTGTTGTTTAAACAACACAACTTAAAAAATTAGCGATTGCATTTGACAAAGGGTATTCTATAATACTATTATACTATTATATCAAACAGTTTGTTGAATAAGCAACAGATTGTTGGCAGGGTAACACTGTGTTATGTAAAACAAAGAAAGGAAAAAATAGTGTTAAAGACCTATTTGCGTGGATAAGAGGGAAAATTTTCTAAGAAATTTGATTGTCATCTCACTTCCACCGCTTTCTAACACTTTTGGTAATTTTATTAGATGTATCAAGCTGGTATCGATGTCGGATCGACAACTGTTAAAGTTGTCATCTTCGACGATAACGATCAATTATTATTCTCACGTTATGAACGTCACTTTTCAGATGTTAAAACGGCAACAATTAACGTTTTAAAGGAAGCTATTTCAGAAATCGGCGACCAAACCGTCAGTATTGCTATCACAGGTTCAGGGGGAATGGGGTTGGCAGATGTGGCAAAAATTCCATTTGTTCAGGAAGTTATTGCCGCTACCACTACCGTTGAAAAAGTTATTCCACAAACCGATGTTGTTATCGAACTTGGTGGTGAAGATGCTAAGATGACCTTCTTTGGAGATGCCCTTGAACAACGCATGAACGGAACATGTGCTGGTGGTACAGGTGCTTTCATTGACCAAATGGCAGAACTTTTGAAAACAGATGCCAACGGCGTTAATGAATTAGCCAAAGGCTACAAAACAATTTATCCAATCGCTAGCCGTTGTGGGGTATTTGCCAAGACAGACGTCCAACCATTGATTAATGAAGGGGCTCGCAAAGAGGACATTGCAGCTTCTATTTTCCAAGCCGTTGTTAATCAAACCATTGCTGGTTTGGCTTCAGGGCGTAAAATTTCTGGCAACATTGCCTTTCTCGGTGGTCCCTTGTTCTTCATGAGTGAGCTTCGTCAACGTTTCATTGAAACACTCCATATTAAACCAGAAAATGTTATTTTCCCTGAAAATCCGCAACTTTTCGTTGCCATGGGAGCTGCCTTAGATGAAGACCAAGCGCAATTAGCACTATCAGAAATCATTCATAACCTTGAAAATAACACTTCAACATCGCTAGTTCCTAAAAATACACTAGATGTTCTTTTCAAAGACCAAGCTGAATTAGACGCTTGGCGCGCTCGCCACAATGAAGCAAGTGTTGACTATAAAGATATTGCCAAAGCTTCTGGACCAGTCTTTCTGGGAATTGATGCGGGTTCAACAACCTCAAAGGTTGTCTTGACTGATCCCGAAGGTGCCATTTTATTCCAACACTATGGCAACAACCAAGGGCAACCACTTGAAAATGTTATCAACATTCTCAAAGACCTTTATCGCCAATTACCAGACACAGCCTTTATCGCACGCTCTTGCGTAACAGGTTATGGTGAAAATTTGATTAAAGCTGCCCTGCACGTTGACTATGGTGAAGTCGAAACCGTTGCTCACTTCAAAGCCGCTAATTACTTCAACCCTGGTGTTGATTTCATTCTCGATATTGGTGGGCAAGATATGAAAGCTATGAGCGTTCAAGACGGCGCCCTCTCAAGTATTCAATTGAACGAAGCTTGTTCATCTGGTTGTGGTTCTTTCATCGAAACCTTTGCCAAATCACTTAAATACGACGTTAAAGATTTTGCGCAAATTGCTTTACTAGCTGAACACCCTGTTGACCTCGGTTCAAAATGTACAGTGTTCATGAACTCAAAAGTCAAACAAGTGCAAAAAGAAGGCGCTACTGTTGCTGATATTTCTGCAGGACTTTCTTATTCTGTTATCAAAAATGCGCTTTATAAGGTTATTAAACTCAAACGTCCTGAAGATTTAGGTGAAAAAATTGTTGTCCAAGGCGGTACTTTCTACAATGAAGCGGTGCTCCGTGCCTTCGAATTGGTCAGTGAACGCGAAGTTGTTCGTCCAAGTATTGCTGGTCTAATGGGAGCTTACGGCTGCGCCATTATTGCCCAAGAAAAATACGAAGACGAAACCGCTCAAGCACCTGCCGTTGAAATGGCAACAATCTAGGAAAAGGAGGGAAGCATGACCGAAACATTACTTGAACATCATCGTGCCAACTCAAGCTTAATGGGGCTTGACGAACTCGATCATTTCACAACCCAAAAAGAATTCACACGTTGCGGACTTTGTGAAAATAACTGCGCATTGACGGTGACGATTTTCAACGATGGCTCAAAATTTGTCACTGGTAACCGTTGTGAGCGCGGAGCTGAAAAAGTCACTAAAATCAAATTTGACCGCAGCGATCAAAAAGCAAATCTTGTTGATTATAAATATAAAAAACTCTTTAAATTCAAAGCACTTGCTAAACGAGATGCTGTACACGGCATTATCGGTCTTCCTCGTGTGCTTAACATGTATGAAAATTACCCACTTTGGCACACTATCTTAACAGACCTTGGTTTCCGTGTTCAACTGTCACCAAAATCTGATAAAAAATTATTTGAAAAAGGGATTGAAACTATTCCTAGTGATACCGTTTGTTATCCTGCCAAAATGGTACATGGACACATTCAAAGTTTGATTGACCGAAACGTTGACGCTATTTTCTACCCAAGTGTTATTTACGAACAAATCGAAAATAGCAAAGCGCCTAATCACTACAACTGCCCAATCGTTCAAAGTTACCCAGAAGTTATCGAAAAAAATATGGACCCTATCCGTAATGGTGAGGTGAACTATTTCCATCCATTTGTTAACTTGGCTGACCACGAATCTGTTGTAAAATCATTGAGTAAAGCTTTCAGCCAATACGAAGATATTACAGCTGAAGAAATTCAAAAGGCTGTTGAACATGGTTATCAAGCGCTAGCTGATTTCAAACAAGATTTGCAAGATAAAGCTGATGAACTCTTATCTACTCTTGCTCTCAAAGGTGAAAAGGCTATTGTCCTTTCAGGTCGTCCATATCACCTCGACCCTGAAATCAACCATGGTATTGCCAATATCATCACGCAAGAAGGCTTCCATGTTTTGACAGAAGATATGGTAGCTGGTCTTGAAGAAGTTTCAGGACTTCGTGTTGTGAACCAATGGGTTTACCATTCTCGCCTTTATGCGGCTGCCAAGGTGGTTTCTAAGAATCCAAACCTTGAGCTTGTTCAACTAAACAGCTTTGGTTGCGGACTTGACGCGGTAACAACTGACCAAGTCGAAGAAATCATGCGTGGTCACAACAAACTATATACCGTGCTCAAAATTGACGAAGGTAGTAACCTCGGTGCTATCCGAATTCGTCTCCGTTCCCTCAAAGCTGCCGTTGAAGAACGTGATAAAAAATTCAAGAAAGCTAATCTTGACCACATTTTCAACCAAGCACCACAATTTGATAGCCAAGTTGATGAGGAAGAAGAACGCAAAGAACCTGTCTTTACTAAAGAAATGAAAAAGACACACACGCTTCTTATGCCAATGCTTTCTCCAATTCACCAAAATGGCCTTATCGAAGAAGCCTTCAAACACGCTGGCTACAAGGTTGTCATTTTACCTGCAATGGACAGAAAAGCCGTTGATGTCGGGTTGAAATTCGTCCATAATGACGCCTGCTACCCTGCTATCATTACTATCGGTCAATTGATTGAAGCTCTTCAAAGCGGCGAATATGACCTTGATAATACCAGCGTTATGATGACCCAAACTGGTGGTGGTTGCCGTGCAACCAACTACATTCCACTTCTACGTAAAGCTCTGAAAGACGCTGGTTTCCCTCAAGTTCCTGTGGTTTCCATTTCTATGGGAAATCAAGGTACCGAAGAAACACCAGGTTGGAGACTCACTTATTCATTCGTCAAGCGCCTACTCATCAGCGTTTTGTATGGTGATTTATTCGAACGTGTGCTCTATCGTGTTCGCCCATACGAAGCCGTTCCAGGCTCTGCTAACGCTCTTTATGATAAATGGCTTGAAATCGCTCGTAAAAATGTGAGATCAGGTTCATATTTTGAATTTAATCATAACATGAAACGTATCATCAAAGAGTTTGATACCCTTGAAACCGTTGATTTCGGACAAAAACCTCGTGTCGGTGTCGTTGGAGAAATCCTTGTCAAATACGCTCCAACAGCTAACAACGACATCGTTGCTATCATTGAAAATGAAGGCGGTGAAGCCGTTGTTCCTGACCTTATTGGCTTTATGAATTATTCCCTTTTCAACCAAATTTGGAAAGCTGACGAGCTTAATATGAGTCAAAAAGCTAAACGCTTCGCTAAGCTTGGTATTGATGCCATTAATCTTCTTGAAAAACCAATGAATAAAGCCCTTGAAAAATCTGAACGCTTTGAAGGCATTGAGTCTATCTATGACATTGCCCAAGGTGCTTCTAAGATTATTTCAATTGGTAATCATACTGGTGAAGGTTGGTTCCTAACAGGTGAAATGATTGAATTGCTCAGCAATGATGTCAAAAATATTGTCTGTCTCCAACCATTCGGTTGTTTGCCAAACCATATCGTTGGTAAAGGTATGGTTAAAGAACTTCGTCGTCAATACAAGGGTGCTAATATTGCTCCAATCGATTACGACCCAGGTTCATCAGAAGTTAACCAATTAAACCGCATTCGCTTGATGATGACAACTGCCAAGAAAATGCAAAAAGCAACACTCACAAGCGCTAATTAATACAAAAAACTCCTGCTTAGCTTCTAACTAAGCGGGAGTTTTTATGTTATCCTAGACAGAAATCAACTGCTGCCATTTCAAGCTTGAGCCCAAAATAACATTAGTCAAGATAAGCAATGACTTCAATTTCAACTTTGACGTCTTTTGGCAAACGAGCGACTTCCACTGCTGAACGTGCTGGAAAATCAGCCTTAAATGCCGTTGCGTAAACCTCGTTAAACGCTACAAAATCATCCATATCGCTAAGAAAACAAGTTGTCTTAACCACATGGTCAAAATCTGTGCCTGCTTTTGCAAGGATAGCAGAAATATTGTTAAGAACTTGCTTAGTTTGTTCTTGAATAGTTGTTCCGACAATTTCACCAGTTTTAGGGGACAAAGGCACTTGACCTGAAGCAAATAGGAAATTACCAACGACCTTTCCTTGAACATAAGGCCCAATTGCTGCTGGTGCTTGATCGGTGTGAATGGTTTTTGCCATGATAAACTCCTTCTCTCAATTAAGTAGCTCTATTATAGCAAACTATTCTGAAAATTAAAACATTTTATAGCTTATGAAACTGAGGAATATTTGGGATTGGCTTTCTGATGTGATTGCCATAAATAGGTTTTAGAGCTTCAAAAGCAGCTACTACGCTATTAGGAATATCCACATGAGCTAGAAAATTCTTTCCATTTGGTCCATAACCTTATTCATTATCTGTTAATCTTGGAATCTCACCCATTAATAAATTGATATGGCGGTCAACATCCCACATGCCATGAATCTTTGTTGCGTAGGTGAGTTTATCTTGGTAATTCAGGTAAGCTCGATAAGCAGCGTAATTAATCACTACCGTATCTTTTGAAAGGTATTTTCGTAATGTCGCTTCCATACGATATTGCATAGTCGCATCTTGGCATAAAATGATACTATAGTGGGCAATGCCTTTGTTCTTCATTAATTTGAGCAAATTCGTGATATTATTGCCACAATTTGTTGATTTGGTTTCAAGATAGTTAGCTTGGATTTGATAAACAGTCAAAAGAGATTGTTGAAAAAGTTCAGCTTCTGTCAAGCCATTTACAGCAATCAAAGGGTATTCTTTGTGAATCTGCTCTCTCAAGGTAGCCGTTGTATGTCCTTCACCACCAACAATACTATAATGCTCTGCAATATCATCTTTGATAGCCTTAGCCAGTACATCACCGCCAGCAAGAATGCTACCGCCAAAAGAACCATAACATCTGCTTTTTCTATTCCATATTTTTCATGCAAATTTTTCTGATTAAGTTCCTCAACATCTCTTTTACCACAAAATTGGCCATTGGAGCACGAGCTGATACTAAGGTCATCGGAATGCCAGCTGATTTAATCAGAGAAACATTTTCCTCTGAAACTGCGCCAGTATTGTCAAGAAGCGTTCCATCCATGTCTGAAAAAATACGTTTAATCATCCTTTTACCTCGCTTATTTGATTTGACTAAAGTATAATTTATAAAATGCGTTCCAGGTCAAGCCCTTTTAAAAAAGAAATTTTTTCATTGATTTTCAATTCTTTACCTTTATAATAATAGGCGTGCATAATCAGTGATGCCGTTAGTTATTTGACTAGTTATTGTCAATTCTAAAAATACGCTTCCAACCTCATGGTAACTAAAACTTGACATGACGTAAAAAGCACCCTGGCAAGAGGGATTCTCCACTGTTAGGGTGCTTTTATTATCTTAATGATTGTTTTTCTCATTACGTTTTTCTTTTAAGGCAGCTGTTTGTTTACGAATTTCGTTCAAAAATGGGGCTGTCGTTAAGCGGAAATTTTTATAGTTTCTAAGCATACGACGTTGATTGAAACGGAATGGCTCGATTCCTTTTTCTCTCAAGGTTTCATTGATGTGAAGTCGTAAATTTTCCAAACGTTTGCTAAAGACTTCAGCTTGCTGTGTTAAATCACCAACTTCTGTTCGTACTGATTCACGTAACTTTTCTTGCTCGGCACGAACGTATTTTTCAAAAGCAATAGCAGCTTGTTGGAATTTCACCGTATCGACAATTGTCCAAATCAAATCTGCTGTCATCACAATAACAATACCTAACGCTACCCAATCATTCAGGTGATTCATTAGCCACATGACTCCTGGTTGAATAAATTCAACGAGAACAACAATGCCAAATCCCCAGAAAAGTGATATCCGCGGTGCAATACGTCCCTGAATATTAGCAAACTCCTGACTGTAGTCCCATAATTTCATATGAAAGACCGTCTCTAACAGCCAACCTGCAACGTATTCAAATACTGTTGCTACAAGCAAACCACTCAAGAACAGCCATAACATATTGCTCTGAAACGGCTCTGTCGCTAGTGAAACCGTTGTCACTGCAAAGCCATAAACGGGACAATAGGGTCCCACTAAAAAACCACGATAAGCAAACTTCTTATCCTTAATCGAACAATAAACCGTCTCCCAAAGCCAGCCTACAAACGAATAAATAAAAAACAAAAAGACAATGTCTGCCAATGAATATGTCATCAAACGCCAACCCTCTAAAATTCAAACTATTCTCATTATATCAAAAAACCTAGAACATGACTTGCTCTAGGTTATTATTTTACAAATGTTCAATGAGTTTTGCTGCAAATTCACTGGTTGAGCAAGCTACCATTCCTTGCGCCAAATCAGCTGTAAAGTAACCTTGAGAAAATGTCTCTTCAATCGCTACTGTAATTAAGCTAGCCACTTCTGTCCAACCAATGTAATCAAACAACATGCAACCAGACAAAAGAACAGAACATGGATTGGCAATGTCTTTACCAGCAATATCTGGTGCAGTTCCGTGTGTTGCTTCAAAAATAGCGTGACCTGTCAAGTAGTTGATATTGGCACCTGGTGAGATTCCAATACCACCAACTTGGGCAGCAAGGGCATCACTAGCGTAGTCACCATTGAGGTTTGTCAAAGCCACAACGTCAAATGTTTCAGGATTAAGCAAAATTTGTTGCAAGAAATTATCGGCAATAATGTCATTAATCACTAATTTTCCGCTGGCTAATTCATCAGCGTATTCACGTTTTGCAAGGTCATAACCCCAGCTACGGAAGCCACCTTCTGTGAATTTTTGAATATTTCCTTTGTGAACAAGAGTGACTTTAGTCAAATGGTTAGCAAGAGCGTATTCAATCGCAGAGCGAATCAAACGTTCACTACCTTCTTGTGAGATAGGTTTGATTCCGATACTGCTTGTTTCAGGAAAACGAATCTTGCTGACAGACATTTCAGTTTGCAAGAAATCAATGACTTTTTTCACTTCTTCTGTGCCAGCATTCCACTCGATACCTGCATAAATATCTTCCGTATTTTCACGGAAAATAGTAATACTTGTTTTTTCTGGTTCTTTAAGTGGACTTTCAATCCCTTTAAAATAACGAACAGGACGCACACAAGCGTATAAATCCAATTCTTGACGAAGGGCAACATTTAGTGAACGAATCCCACCACCAACTGGTGTTTCTAGCGGACCTTTGATAGCGACCAAATCTTCTTTAATCGTTTCAAGAGTTGCTTCTGGTAACCATTCTCCTGTTGCTTCATGCGCTTTTTTACCAGCCAAAAGCTCAAGCCATTCAACTTTTTTCTGACCTTGGTAAGCTTTATCAATCGCTGCATCAAAGACAGCACGCGCATTTTTCCAAATGTCACGTCCAACGCCATCCCCTTCAATAAAAGGGATAATTGGATTGTTAGAAACAGTCAAGTGACCATTTTCTAAAATGATTTTATCTGCCATTTTTCTCGTTTTTCCTTTCTAAGGCTTTTTAGCGTTCTTCGAGTGGTGTGTATTTCAAACCGAGCTCTCCAGTATAATAAGAACGTGGTCGAATCAATTTGTTATTTTTTTGTTGTTCTTGAATATGAGCAATCCAGCCTGATACACGGCTCATTGCAAAAATAAGGGTAAAAATTGAACTATCAATACCAAGAACATGGTAAACCGTTGCCGAATAGAAATCGACATTTGGGATAAGCCCTTTAGTGTGTTTCATGTAATCTTCAATTTCACGTGACAAGTTGAACCACACTTCGTTTTCAGTACCTTCGGTAAGAGCTTGCGCCATTTCACGCAAATATTTTTCACGTGGGTCTTGTGTTTTATAAACACGGTGACCAAAGCCCATGATTTTTTCTTGCGAATCCAATTTTTCTTTCAAATACGCTTTGGTATCACCCATTTCACGAATTTCAGTTAACATGTCAAAGACACGTTCATTAGCACCACCGTGAAGTGGCCCTTTAAGCGTACCAATTGCAGTTGTCACACAAGAATAAATATCAGCCAATGTTGACGCACAGACACGTGCTGCGAATGTTGACGCATTTAATTCATGGTCAGCATGTAAAACCAAGGCACGATTTAAGGCTTTTACTTGCAATGGGGTTGGCTCTTCGCCCTTTAACATATAAAGGAAATTTGCTGCAAATCCTAAATCTTCACGTGGAGCAACTGGCGTTTTCCCGTCACGTAAACGCGCAAAAGTTGCAATAATCGTTGGCATCTTAGCCATTAATTGAATAGATTGTTCATAGGTTGCTTCTTCAGAATTATCTTCAGCATTGACATTATACACACCAAGTAGACTAACCGTTGAACGAAGCACACTCATCGGATGCAAGTGCCTGCGAGATTGAATCAAAATACACTGCTCAACCGCATCGCTAATAGCATAATTGTCACGGAGTTCTTTAACAAAACTATCAAACTCTGCTTTATTTGGCAAATGCAGGTTCCAAAGCAGGTAAATCACTTCTTCAAAGCTAGCATCATTAGCCATTAATTCCGAAATAGGATAACCTGCATAAGCCAAATTATCATCAATAATCGAACTAATACGGGTGTTACAAGCTATTAAACCTTTTAATCCGTTTTCTCCTGTCATCGTTATACCTCCTCCAATTTTTTGCGAACAACCATCGGCAAAATACCGCCATTTTTATAGTAACGAATATCAGCGTCGGCATCAAAACGTACCATGGCTTTAAAGTGTTTGTCGCCTGAGTCATCACGAGCCACAAGGTCAACAATATCGTGAATACCAGGATTTTCTGAAAGATGAATATCGTATGTTTCAAGTCCAGTCAAACCAAGGCTTTCTGCTGTATCGCCTTCTAAGAATTGCAACGGCAATACCCCCATCATGACAAGATTTGAGCGGTGAATACGTTCAAAACTTTCAGCCAAAACAGCTTTAACCCCAAGAAGGTTAGCCCCTTTAGCAGCCCAGTCACGACTAGATCCCATACCATAATCTTTACCTGCAATGACTAAAGTACCGATACCAGCTGCTTTATAGTGCATGGCAGCGTCATAAATTGGCATGATTTCGCCCTCATATTTTGTGTAACCGCCGATTTTGCCATCTGCTAATTGGTTTTGGATACGAATATTGGCAAATGTTCCACGCATCATGACTTCGTGATTCCCACGACGGCTACCGTATGAGTTGAAGTCAACGTAATCAACACCATACTTATCTAAATACTTAGCAGCTGGGCTATTTTTAGCAATATTACCAGCAGGTGAAATGTGGTCAGTTGTCACACTATCACCAAATTTGGCTAATGGCTTAAGATTTTGCAATGGTTTAATCGCTAAATCATCACCTAGATTGTCAAAATATGGTGGATTTTGGATATAAGTTGACGATTCATTCCAATGGTAAATCTTACTTTCTTCTGTTGGAATGTGATTCCATTTGTCGCTGTCTGTAAAGACATGCTCATATTCTTGCTCGAATAATTCACGCGTTACGTATTTATTGACATACTCTGCCACTTCGTCATTTGTTGGCATGATGTCTTTAAGGTAAACAGGTGCATTATTTTGGTCAAAACCAAGTGGTTCTGTTGTTAAATCAATATTTGTGTTTCCAGCAAGTGCATATGCCACAACAAGTGGTGGGCTAGCAAGAAAGTTTGCTTTGACAAGTGGATTAACACGTCCTTCAAAGTTACGGTTACCTGATAAAACAGCAGATGCTAACAAGTCTGTCTCTGTAATAGCTTCTGCCACTTCTGGACGAAGGCTACCTGAGTTACCGATACATGTCGTACAACCATAACCGACAATGTTAAAGCCGAGTGTATCTAAGTAAGTTTGCAAACCAGAATGACGTAGGTAACCTGTAACCACCTTAGACCCTGGAGCAAGTGATGTTTTAACTGTTGGAGCTACACGCAAACCACGTTCAACAGCATTTTTTGCAAGCAAACCAGCTGACATCAAGACGTAAGGGTTTGAGGTATTTGTACATGATGTGATAGCTGCGATAGCCACGTGTCCTGTTTGAATCTCAACATCTTGGTCATCAAAATGAACAGTTGCTTTTTTATTGATTTCATCAGCTGTCAAACCAAAGCCTTGAACACCAGCTTCACGCACTAAGCTTTCTTGGAAAGTTTGTTTGGCTTGTGTCAAATCAATCAAATCTTGTGGACGTTTTGGTCCAGAAATACTTGGTGAAATGGTTGATAAATCAATTTCAACGACTTTAGTATATTCCGCTTGATGCTCTGAATCGTAGAAAAGATTATTGTGTTTGACGTATGCTTTTGTCAAAGCAATATGGTCTTCTTTACGGTTTGTTAAACGCATATAATTGAGCGTTTCATCATCAATTGGGAAATAGCCGCAAGTTGCACCGTATTCTGGTGCCATATTGGCAATAGTTGCACGCTCGGCAAGGCTAAGATTTGATAAACCGTCACCAAAGTATTCAACGAATTTACCAACAACTTTTTCTTGACGAAGAACTTGTGTCACTTTAAGGGCTAAATCGGTAGCGCTTGCAATTTTAGAAAGTTTACCTGTCAAACGAACACCGATTACTTCTGGCACTGGGAAGAATGATGCTTCACCAAGCATCGCTGCTTCTGCTTCGATACCTCCGACTCCCCAACCAAGAACACCAATACCATTAATCATTGTTGTATGGCTATCAGTACCAAACATTGAATCTGGGTAAAGCATGCCATCTTTTTCAATGACAACATCACTAAGGAATTCAATGTTAACTTGGTGAATGATACCAGTTGCAGGTGGCACCGCACGGTAGTTATCAAACGATTTTTCTGCCCATTTCAAAAATTCATAACGTTCATTGTTACGGTTAAATTCAAGGTTAATATTATCTTCTAACGCTGTGTCACAGCCAAAGAAATCGACTTGGACACTGTGGTCAATAACCAAGTCAACTGGAATTTCTGGATTAATAAGTTCAGCATCTCCACCGTTGGCAACAATGGCATCACGCATTGACGCAAGGTCAACAACAACAGGAACTCCTGTGAAATCCTGTAAGATGACACGACTTGGTTTGAATGGAACTTCTCCGCTTGTTTTTTTAGGATTGTAAGTTGCTAAATTTTCAATGTGATTTTTTGTAACATCTACACCATCATACTTTCTGAGTAAACTTTCAAGTAATATACGAATAGTGTAAGGGATTTTCTTGATATCCCCACCATAGTAGGAAACCGCTTCCTCGATATTGAAATAGGAATAGTCACCATTTTTGAAGGAAAATTCTGATAAAAACTCTGCCATGGATAGCCCTCCGAAATATAGTAATAAATATAGCAATGAACTCTTTAATTATACAACTTTCAGAATATTTAGTCAAGTATAACCCATAACACTATGTTAGGTTTTGTAACATATTATGCAACATAAAACTTTATCATTCCTAAAAAGCTTGATTTCACAATATTTTGTGTATGATATTATTTTTAAATACTATATCTTGTGTTTTTTGAGATATTTTACTTGATTTTTTAACTCATTTTGGGTATGATAAGTAAGCATAAAACTTCCTAGTAAGGAAATATTTTTTAGGAGGATGCCCTAATGGCTAATAAAATCACAATTTTTTCAAAAAATAACTGTATGCAGTGCAAAATGACAAAAAAACTCTTGGATAAAGAGGGAGCTGATTACCAAGAAATCAACATTGACGAACGCCCTGATATGATTGATTACGTAAAAGACCTTGGCTTCTCTGCTGCGCCAGTCGTTAAAGCAGGTGACATTATTTTTTCTGGCTTTCAACCTGCAAAATTAAAAGAAATTATCTAAACCTTCTATATTAAATTTAGAAAGGAGTTACCACACTTCAATTAATGAGTGTTGGTATCTTACTTTATGAGTCTAAAAAATATCGGCGATGTCTCTTATTTTCGCCTTAATAATGAAATTAACCGTCCTGTGAATGGACAAATTCCGCTTAATAAAGATAAAGAAGCCCTCAAAGCTTTCTTTCGTGAAAATGTCATTCCAAATTCAATGGCTTTTGACACGATTATTGATAAAATCAACTATTTGATTGACAATGATTATATCGAGTCAGCATTTATCAGCAAATACACGCCAGATTTTATTGAAAGTTTGGCTAAGGACTTGCAAGCGCAAGGATTTCGTTTTAAATCTTTCATGGCCGCCTATAAGTTTTATCAGCAATATGCTTTAAAGACAAATGACGGTAACTATTATCTTGAAAGTATCGAAGACCGTATCCTCTTTAACGCTCTTTATTTTGCTGATGGTAATGAAGAATTGGCAGGTGATTTGGCAACTGAAATGATTCATCAGCGCTATCAACCTGCTACACCTTCCTTTTTAAATGCTGGTCGTAGTCGCCGTGGTGAATTCGTCTCGTGTTTTCTCATTTCGGTAACTGACGATATGAATTCGATTGGGCGTTCAATCAATTCAGCGCTACAATTGTCCCGTATCGGTGGAGGTGTTGGTATCAGTCTTTCAAATCTGCGTGAGGCTGGCGCTCCTATCAAGGGTTATGAAGGGGCAGCTTCTGGTGTTGTCCCTGTCATGAAGCTCTTTGAAGATAGTTTTTCATATTCTAACCAACTGGGGCAACGTCAAGGAGCTGGTGCTGTTTACCTTGATGTTTTCCATCCAGATATCATGGCATTTCTATCAACCAAAAAAGAGAATGCTGACGAAAAAATCCGCGTCAAAACTCTCTCTCTTGGTGTCACCGTACCTGATAAATTTTACGAATTGGCTCGCAATAACGAAGAGATGTATCTCTTTAGCCCATATAGTGTTGAGCGTGAATACGGCGTGCCTTATAGCTATGTTGATATTACGGCTGAATATGACAAAATGGTTGCTAACCCAAATATCGTCAAAACCAAAATTAGAGCACGTGATTTGGAAACTGAAATTTCGAAATTACAACAAGAATCTGGTTACCCTTATGTGGTCAATATTGATACGGCTAATCGTACCAATCCAATTGACGGTAAAATTATCATGTCAAATCTTTGTTCAGAAGTGCTTCAGGTTCAAACCCCTAGCATGATTAACGACGCTCAAGAATTTGTCAAAATGGGAACTGATATTTCATGTAATTTGGGCTCAACAAATGTGGTTAATATGATGACTTCACCTGATTTTGGACGTTCTATCAAAGCCATGACACGCGCCTTGACTTTTGTTTCAGACACCTCATCTATTGAAGCTGTGCCAACAATCAAGCATGGCAATGAACAAGCGCATACCTTTGGACTTGGTGCTATGGGGCTTCATACCTTCCTAGCTCAACACCACATTCATTATGGTAGCCCAGAATCCATTGAATTTACCAATATTTACTTTATGTTAATGAATTATTGGACTTTGGTGGAATCAAATCATATCGCTCGTGAACGCAAGCAAACATTTGTAGGCTTTGAAAACTCAAAATACGCTGACGGAAGTTACTTTGATAAATACATTACAGGTGAATTTATTCCAAAATCTGACCGTGTGAAAGAACTCTTTGCAGAACATTTTATTCCAAGCGGTGAGGATTGGGCTAAGCTCCGCGATGCTGTGATGACAGACGGGCTTTACCACCAAAATCGTCTAGCAGTTGCTCCAAATGGTTCTATTTCTTACATTAATGATGTTTCTGCGTCGCTTCACCCGATTACGCAACGTATTGAGGAACGTCAGGAAAAGAAAATTGGTAAGATTTATTACCCAGCTGCTGGTTTATCGACAGATACTATTCCTTATTACACTTCTGCTTATGATATGGATATGCGAAAAGTCATTGATGTTTATGCGGCGGCGACTGAACACGTTGACCAAGGATTGTCACTAACGCTCTTTTTGCGCAGCGATATTCCGCAAGGGCTCTATGAATGGAAAACGCAAAGCAAACAAACCACTCGTGACCTGTCTATCTTGCGCCATTACGCCTTCAATAAAGGTATTAAATCAATCTACTACATCCGTACCTTTACCGATGACGGTGATGAAGTCGGCTCAAATCAATGCGAAAGCTGCGTGATTTAACTGAACACTTGTTATTGGTCCTAAAGGACCTAATAACAAGACGGCAACCGCTATGGCGGTTTGCCTAGTTCACTTACTAACTTCACCAAATGACTATTATCGAGTCATTTAGTTTCGTGTCGTAACTTATCGAACACTTGGATTGGTCTCTGCAAAACCTAATAGCAAGACGGCAAACGTTATAGTGAAATGGCGAACTTACTTACTAACTTCATTAATCGGCTAGTACCGAGTCGATTAATTACGTGGCGTAACTTTGATTTGTGTACTATTAAACATGAACAAGACAATAGTCACTTTAACAAATCGGCTTGCTTATTGACATATTGCAGTAAACGGCTGTTAGTAATTCATGATTAGAAAACTTGTCCTTGTTCTACAAAAACTAAAATCAAAGCAGTAACTACTTTCGCTTAGGAATTCAAAAAGATGTTAGCATTGGGGTAACTTTCACTCTTGACAAAATACTTGCTCTTGCTATGTTAGCTTACTCCATTGGAAAAAACAATCTTAAAAATTAAAATACTATTTCTGAAATCCCAGTCGTTTGGCTGGCTTTCTTAATCACTTTTAGGAGAATATAAATGTCACAAACTTATTATGAAGCCATTAATTGGAATGAGATTGAAGACATCATTGATAAATCAACTTGGGAAAAGTTGACGGAGCAATTTTGGCTTGATACACGTATTCCGTTATCAAATGACCTTGATGATTGGCGTAAATTGTCAGCCGAGGAAAAAGACCTTGTCGGAAAAGTCTTTGGCGGATTAACTTTGCTAGATACCATGCAATCTGAATCTGGCGTCGAAGCGATTCGTGCGGACGTTAGAACCCCCCATGAGGAAGCTGTTTTAAATAACATTCAATTCATGGAGTCAGTTCATGCCAAATCTTATTCCTCTATTTTTTCAACGCTTAACACAAAATCTGAAATTGAAGCCATTTTTGAGTGGACAAATAGCAATGACTACCTGCAAAAAAAGGCAAAAATCATCAATGATATTTATGAAAATGGGGATGCGTTGCAAAAGAAAGTTGCCTCTACTTTCCTAGAAACTTTCCTCTTCTATTCTGGATTTTTCACACCACTTTATTATCTTGGCAATAATAAATTGGCAAACGTTGCTGAGATTATCAAATTGATTATCCGTGATGAATCTGTTCACGGCACTTACATTGGCTATAAATTCCAACTTGGTTTCAATGAATTATCTGAAAAAGAACAAGACAGTTTTCGTGAGTGGATGTATGATTTACTTTATCAACTTTACGAAAATGAGGAAAATTATACCAAATCGCTGTATGACGGTGTTGGTTGGACTGACGAAGTATTGACATTCTTGCGCTACAACGCCAATAAAGCCCTAATGAATCTGGGGCAAGATCCACTTTTCCCAGATACTGCTAACGACGTTAACCCTATTGTCATGAACGGTATTTCAACAGGAACATCTAATCACGATTTCTTTAGTCAGGTTGGAAATGGTTATCTCCTTGGCTCTGTTGAAGCCATGCAAGATGATGATTACAATTATGGTCTCTAATCTAAACTGTTTTTACCATTATGCTAAATTAGAGACGATACTTGACAAGAAACGTTTTGTCATGCTAAACTGTAAATAATTAAATTCACAAAGGAGTGCCTCTGGCTGAGATCGCATTTGCGAAATCCTGATAACCTGATCTCGTTAGTACGAGCGTAGGGATTGTGACATGACCGTTTTAAACGTTGTTTTGAATATCATTGCACATATTATCAGAAAAATAAGCTCCTTTGTATTAAAGGAGCTTTTAATGATGACGTCAAAAAATTCTCAACTGTCTGCTTTGATTGAAACAGCTTTAGTAGCTGCTTTAGCCATGGCTTTATCTTACATTCCAGATTTTGCAAGTTGGTTTACACCGTCGTTTGGAGCTATTCCCTTAATCCTCTTTGCGCTACGTCGTGGCACAAAATACGGGCTATTAGCTGGGCTGATCTGGGGCTTACTACATTTTATTCTTGGTAAAGTATGGTATTTAGCCCTATCACAAGTGCTTATCGAATATATCCTTGCCTTTGTTGCCATGGGTTTGGCTGGTATTTTTACCGTTCCTTTTCAAAATGCTCTTATAAAGAACAATAAAGGACGTGCTTTATGTTACGCAACAGGCGGTGCTATCTTAGCTGTCTTTGTCCGCTATTTTTGGCATTTTGTCGCTGGCTTTATTTTCTGGGGAAGTTACGCGCCAAAAGGAATGTCGCCTTATTGGTATTCATTCACCGTTAACGGAACAGCTGGGCTGTTAACCTTGATTTTCCTTATTTTAGCGCTAGCTATTATCATTCCGACACAAGGAAAACTTTTCTTAGTTAAGAGATAAAACAAAAAAACACGTTTGTAGCGTGTTTTTTAAATTGACCTTGGGACGACGATGACAGCGGCAGTAAAAAGTACAGCCCACATCATGGCTTGTGGGAAAACAGTCATGCTCAATAGCATACTAATAACTTTTATAGCAATGTCCCAACACATCCAATTATTATGGCTTCTTGCAGCTGCTTCGGCTTCATTTGTGGTAGCAACATTGGTTAATTCTGAATACATCCAAACAGTAGGGAAAGAAACGAGCATAACAATAGCACCATAGACAATTTGTGCTACTGAACTGTTAAAATCACTAGCCACTAGTAAGGGAAAAATGATGAGAAAAACAACAAAATCATGGAAATCCAAACCAAGCGGTTATTGACTTTTTCAACATTGTCCCAAGCTCTGTGCATATGACCCACATTGTTCCTAGCCAGAAAAAGGAAATGGTATAGGCAAAAAAATTGGTTTTTAACTCCCACAAGGCTGACCATGTTAATTCTGATGGACGTTCTAATTCCAAAACCAAAATGGTCATAATAATAGCCAGAACAACATCCGTAAAGGCAACCAACCGCTCTTTTGACATTTCAGACATAAATTTTCTCCCTGAATACCAATGTTTAACTTCTGTACCTGGGGTTGGTAACGTTTACGATGCAGGGATTATCGCTGAGATTGGACAGATTGAACGTTTTAAAGACCATCCTCAAGTCGCTAAATATGCGGGCTTGAATTGGAAACAGAATCAATCTGGGAACACTAACGCTCAAAATACTGACCTTGTCAAACGAGGCAATCGCTATTCTTCGTTATTACTTAGTTGAAGCCGCCAACTCGGTGAGGCGACATGATAGTGAGTAAAACGCCTTTTACAAGAAGAAGTATCAAGAAGTTCCTAAACATCAACACAAACGAGCCATCGTCTTAACCACTAGAAAATTTGTGCGTCTGGTGGATGCGCTACTACGCAACCGCCAACTCTATACGCCACCAAGGAGGCCTATGGAAGATAAGTGATTATCGGCACAAGTCCTTGGTTAAGCTAGTGAAAAAAAGCAATTTTCACTAGGTGTTTTTAGTACACCCTTTTTTCTAGAAAATCAACTAAAAATTAATCAACTTTCTCTTGACTTTTTACCACTAGACTTAAAAATGTTATTGCCCTAATAATTTTTATATCAGGGCAATACTACTTATATTTCAATTCCTGCTTGACTTAATTCATTACCAATATAGTCTCTTACATTATTTGCAAAATTATCACTACCTAACACAGTAGCTAAGGTAATTGTTCCACTTAAAAATACATTTTCTTCCTCTACATTCCTAAATGGGAAAGTCGTATCTACTGCAACAACAGTAATATTAACTGCTGCCGCAGCTACAACTACAAAAAGCGCATATGTAGAAGCACACCAGTCTCTTGTACATACTCGCTGAATTGCAATATCAGAAAATTCATCCTGATAATTAGGAAAAGCTGCTTGAAATTCATCTGAAATGTATTTAATAAATGTCCTTTTGTCCTGTGAATCAGCAATTTGTTTAAGTTCTTCATTGTTTAATAAATCTAAGAAAAACTTATTATAGTCATAATCAGTTGAGCCATTTAAATCAACAGTACCAGATTGTTGCTGAATATCTTCTTTACTGGCTAATAGAGGTAATTGAAAGTCTGTTGTGTTAGACTTATTAAAAATTCTTGCATTTGGATTTCTTCTTATTGCTCTCATATTAATTCCCCCCTTTTTTAGGATAAAACCATATAGAATAAATGATTGGTAAAATGAGCCATATAGTGAATGAAACCGTTACTACAATATTCATATTTAGAAAGTTAGAAAGTAATAAAATCAAGCAGCTAACTGGTATACTTAAATCAGCTAACATATTATGAGTTGCTTTCCAATTTCCTTCATCATTCCTTGTTGAAAAAATTCTTATTCCAATAAATGGATTATAAGGAATAAGGGAACATAAATTTCCAATAAAGATAATGACACTGCACAAAAGGAATAACGATAACTTCGTATCTATAATCATGCTGGAGTTGACAATGCTTAAAACCATAATTACCACAAACACTAGCGTTAATAACCAACGTAAATTATTCTTAGTACTGTTATTAAAAAATACCAAAACCTGAATAGTTATTAGTAAGGTGTAAATCAATCCAATGATACTAGAATATTGACTGCTAGTTAAATAATAAGTAATAAGAAAAACTAAAAAGCTTACTATTATAAACAACTTATTAAACCTTTTATTTTCCATATTTATAATTCATTCCTTTCGTTTCACTCAAGGCACAACACTGAATGAAAAAGTGCTGTGCTCTTTATTTTGATTTATAATTAAAGTGAGAAGACCTATCACTACTACAAATCACGGGGAGGAGAGTAAGTGAGTAGTTCAGCTACTACCTCGCATATTTATAGGTGTAGCTCATCCCATCAAGCACAACTAACTGTGACTAAGAGCACGTAAACTTATAATTGGATAAGCGACTCGTTTGTGAAAAGGAATGAGCAGTCAAGGGATAGGCTCTTCTCAAATTTTGGTGAAGGGAGACCCCTCATGTTAAAAATTGTTTACCCAAATTGTTGTGGCATTGATGTGCATAAAACTTTTATTGTAGCGGTTATTGCCATCACCGACAATCATGGAATTACTAGCTACCACCGTAAACGGTTCTCTACCTTTACGAATGGACTTCGTCAGCTACAAGATTGGTTGGAATACTATTCCTGCTTTGATGTCTGTATGGAA
>NZ_NETH01000023.1 GCF_003337175.1 Streptococcus gallolyticus | reverse complement strand
CTTCAATCTTTTTTCTTAATGATGAAAATTAAAAACTCTTAGAAACACCGAAATATCAACATTTCTAAGAGTTTAATGATTTGTTATCTTTCGCAAACTTTTTCTATTTTTTATATTTTTAGGAGTTTGTCTACGTTCTGAAACCTTGATTTAACAAGGTTTATAACAATTCAAAAAATCCTCCCTATGCTAGTTTATAAAGAAAAGGATTTTTATATCTTTATATTTTAAAAGAATCCAGATTTTGCAACAAATTCGCAACAAAAATCCATAATGTTTTAGTTATCAGCAAGAATTATATGCCAATTCTCTTTGAAAAATAGTTTTCCTTTATCAGTAATTGTGATTGCTCTTGACCCAGAATGACGTATGATGTATTGTTTTTCAATTAAGAAATCTAAAATTGCTTTTGCTAACGCTCCTGCAATGTGATTTTTTCGTTCGCTCCAGTCTAAGCAATTAATGCAGAACTTTCGTTTTTTATTTTTTAAATCAGTAACATTAATATTGAGTTCTTCTTTAAGAAATCCTTCACCTGATGTGGTCACAATATAGTTATCATTAGTGCTTTTGTTTTCTGCAATGATATTTTCAGAGGTAAGAAAATCTTTGATTTTAACCCCTAATTCTCCAGCAAGGTGGTCGTAACAAGTTCTGGCTTGTTTTAACTCCTTTTTTGCAAAATGCTGATTATAGCTTTTTGTCGGTTCAAGTGGTGAGTAGTTACTTAACATTTCAAACAGCTCAGGTGTTATTGTATCTGAGATAGAGTAGTACCTAAATTTACCATATTGTGTAACAGTTGTAAGCTTAGCTTCTGTTAATAATTTTAAGTGGTAGCTGACAGTATGTTGCTTCAATTTTGTAAAAGATGTAATTTCATTGACAGTATAAGCGCGACCATCCATTAAAATATCTAAAATAGTAACTCTAGATTTATCGGATAAAAGTCGTAAAATAGTTGTAACGTCTGGTGAATTCATAAAAAACCTCCCTGAAATTCCATATATCGATGAATTTCTATTAATTATTATAATATAATTTATCTACACAGTAAATAAAGAATGATTGCTCAGAAAATGACTACAATATCTAAATAAAATTCTTTATCTTATTGTGACTAATTTATGGAGGTAACTGGTATGTCAATCAAAAAAATTGCTACTCCAGCAACAGTTGTTGAAGGACGCTAAGTCCAGCTGGGTGTATTCTCCTAATTGGAGATACCTAAACTTTCTTTAAAGGATAGAACTTTGGTTCTTCCTTTTTTCTTAATTAAGAATGGAGATAATGATGAGATTACCAAAGATAAAAGACATCCACAGCGTACTATTTTTAAAAGATGCTATTAGAGTTGGTACAGGAAATGATTATGGCATACAGATTGATAATCCGAATGGAAAATATACCGAATTAATAAAATCCTTAGACGGAAATAATACTGTATCAGATATAGTTGAAAAATGTAAAAACTTGAGTGAATCAGAAATCAAAGAATCTATTGATTTGTTAAATGATATGGGGTATATAGAAGATGCTGATGTAGACGTTCCAACCGATTTGTCTAGTGAAGAGCTTGAACGCTATTCGGTAAATATTAACTTTTTTAACACTCTAGCAGATAATGCAAAAAATAAATATGATTATCAAATTCTTTTAAAAAATACTCATGTTTTATTGTTAGGTTTAGGCGGTATCGGTTCAAATATTTGTCTTTCGTTATCTGAACTTGGTATTGGAAAGATAACAGCCGTTGATTTTGATAAAGTTGAAAGAAGTAATTTAAATAGACAAGTTTTATATAATAGCGATGATATTGGTGAACTGAAAACAAAAGCAGCAAAGAATTTTATTAATAAGTTTAATCTTAATGTTGATTTTACAACTATAACGCAAGAAATTTCTTCGGCAGAAGATGTGGAAAAATTAATACTTACTACTGATTGTGATATTGTTGTTAATGTTGCCGATTATCCGACTGGCTATATCGATTTTTGGGTAAATCAAGCCTGTGTAAAGCATAATAAAGTATGTTTTTCTGCTTTGGTTGGAAAAAAGAATGGACGGGTTTATTCTATTATTCCTCATCAATCAGCTTGTTTCTACTGTCAGTATATGAATGATATTGAAAAAATTCCTGAATATGAAGAAGAATTAAAAACTATCAGAGAAATTCGGACAGAAAAAGAACTATCAATGTATAGGACACCTAATGGGGCTTTAGGGGCATCTTGTTTGTTTCATGGATATTTTATTGCCACTGAAATTATGAGATATGTATTTTGGGGTACTGATAAGCTTCTAACTTATAATAAGGCATTTAGTATTGATTTCTTGACATTTGAGCAAAAGTTTACTAAATTACATCAATACGATAATTGTCCAGTATGTGGAAAGGATTCAGAGAAATATGGAAACGCTAAGAGTTGATGGCTTGTCAAAAAATTATGGAAACTATAGGGCTGTTAAAGATATAAACTTTACTGTAACATCAGGTGAATGTTTAGGTATTTTAGGTATCAATGGTGCTGGTAAAACGACAACCTTAAAGATGATTTATTCAGCTAATAAAATAACAAGTGGTGATGTCTATATATTGGGAAAAAATATTAAATCTTTAAGTGATAGAGGAAAATCAAAGCTAGGGATTGTGGCACAAGAGGATATGCTTGATACTACACTAACCGTATTTGAAAATTTGATTGCCCATGGTATTTGTTATGGCATAGATTCTAAAGAACTAAAGAATCGAACTAAGGAACTCTTAGAGTTTGTCCAACTTGATAATCATGCTGATAAAATGATTAATGAGTTATCAGGAGGTATGCGGAGACGAGTTGTTCTTGCACGAGCTTTAATAAATAATCCTGAAATCATCATATTAGATGAACCGACTGTTGGACTTGATATTCAATCTCGTAATATCATCTGGAATAAGTTAGAGGTGTTAAAACAACAGGGAGTATCTATCATTATTACTTCTCATTATATGAATGAAATTGAATTTCTCGCTGATAGAATAGCTATTATTGATTCAGGAGTAATAAAAGATGAGGGAACAATTGATAGTTTGTTAAATAAGTATCATGAAAAGGATATTGAAGAATTATTCCTTAAATTAACTAGTTCAAGTAAAGGGGGAGAAAGTGTTTAACGTTTCGTTTAAATCCATTTATTATGTCGTTGTTAGAAACTATATGAGTTTTAAGTCTTTGTTTAAAATTGCTATAGTTCCTAATTTAATTGACCCTCTATTTTATCTATTGGCAATGGGATTTGGTGTAGGTTCTTATTTAACTAATATTAATGGAATGTCTTATACTACCTTTGTTATCACAGGGCTAATTGGAGCGACTGCAATGACCGCTTCTACATCAGAGGCAACTGTGAATGCTTTTATTCAATACAAAATTGAAAAGACATACGATGCTATGTTGATGACACCGATTAATTTACAAGATATTGTAATTGGTCAGGCTATTTGGTCTGGAGCTAGAGCTGTTATTTTTGGTAGTATATTTTGGCTTGTTTCTGCTTTCATCAGTCAGACATTTAATCTCTATATGTTGCTTATTATTCCACTCCTCTTTCTAATTGGTCTAGTTTTTGGACTTATTGGCTTAACCTTTACCTATCTTGCTCCTTCAAGAGAATTTCTGAATTATTACAATACACTAATCATTAGACCGTTATATATGTTTTCAGATACATTTTTCCCAATTAATTCTATTCCAGAATCTTTTCAAAAACTAACATGGATTTCGCCATTGTATCATGCTACAAATATTGTAAGGGCTATTTGGTTAGAAAATTTTACTGCGATACCTCAACACCTGCTTTGGCTGACTGGCTGTACAGTAATATTTTATTTTATCCCTATTTTTGTTATTTACAAAAAGTACTATAAATGAGCATTAGTTATCAAAAAAACGACTTAGTTTTATAAGTCGTTTTTATGTTATTTAAGTAATTTTGTAACTAGTTTTCATTGGTTGCTTTTAGGGTACTACCATTTTTATTTGCTTCCCACCACCTCAACTGACGTTCGTTACTATCTATCATTTCCAAAATAAAGTAGAGCTCATCTTTCATTGATTGAGGAAGTTCTATTGCTTGTATGGCTTTTTCAATTATAGGAATTGAAATATGCTTTTTTAAGGCTACATATATAATTAAATATATTGAATCTTTGTTCTCCAAGCCTCTTATTAGTGATTCCTTTTCATCAGATGTTCCAAGTAAATAATTAACATTTACCTCAAAATAATCTGCTATTTTTTGTATTATCTCAAAATCAGGAGTTGCTTTTCCTGTTTCCCATTTGGCAATATTATTTCTCTTTAAATCTAATATATTAGCTAAATCTTGTTGAGTATTTTTTTTACTTTTTCGTAGTTCTTTGAGTCTAGTAGAAAAATCGGGCATATATTTCTCCTTTGTGAATTTTAATTCACATTTTTGTTGACAACATTTTTAAAAGGTAGTAAAATAATATTGTGAATGTATATTCACTAAAAAGATTATATCACAATAAAATAATAAAGAAAAGGAGTGTTGCCTATTGAATACAAGGATATAGCAAAATTAACAGGTAAATCAATCAGCACTATTAAAAAGTGGCGCTTAAAGATTGAGGAGTTATCTGGCTATGAGTTCTCAAAAGAAACACATAGAGTTAGTCGGCGTAGCGTACAATCTTATTTTGTATTTACAAAAGAGGAAGTCGCTAAATTTGTTGAACTGTCTAAAGAAATTAATAAAACAAAGGATTTAGATAGTTCTGTCAAAAAGGTTTGGGGTGACCTTAACGCCCAGTTCGAACGTAATTTAGGACAAGAAATATCTAAGTTGAGACTTGCTTTCATAAATTATAAAGAAGTAACGAATAAGGAATTAAAAAGCCTTAAACAAAATAATATTTCTTTGTCTCTCAATATCACTACATTGGAAAAAAGATAGAAGAACTTGAACAAACTCAAAATAAAAGTCTGCTATCAAAATTTAGAAAGAGGTAATTAATATGGCAACACCGTCATGGAGTAAAACATTACAAGAAGTTTTGCAACATAATACTGTTGAAAAAACATTTAAAAGTTCAAAAGGAACTGATTATATTGCACAAGTCATTCCAGAGATTGAGGTTGTATCAACTGGTAGTCTTGTAGAAGATAACGGTACGTTTAAGTATGCTATTGTTGATACGATTCATCAGCTAGAGTATGAAATTAAAACTTTGAATAAAGTAGATGTACAATTTGGTACAAAATTAGTTTTTAAAGATGTTAGAGGTGGCGCGGTAGGTAATAGTAGCCGTGGGTGGTATAGTGCTGAAAGTGTATCTGTGGCAAAATAGAATTTTGTGAGTGCGGTTAGTCCGTTCCGTACGAGCGAGAGCGCAAGTTGCGGTAGCTCGTTATGGAACGGAAAACGCCAACGCACGAACCTAGAATTCTATTTTCATAATAAAAAAGAATTTTCTAGAATTTAATTTGCTCATTACTCAATTTACTACGTGCGCACCATTCTAGGGCTTGTCGAAAGAATGGTGTAACCCTTGAAAAATAAGGGTTTGTGGGGATAGATTATCCCAAACTAATACTTTCTAAAACGTGAGCAAATTAGTGAGCAAATTAACTTAATTTGCTCAAAAATGTTGAAAAATAGTAAAGGAGAAGAATGGCAAAAAGAAAACAGACCACTACTTTCATTTTTGAACAACAATTAAAGGGAGAATACTGGGATTGGTCTGATGAGAAAAAAGCGCTATTTGAAGATTGGAAGTCAAATAAACAAGAGATTTTCCAAGAAATTTATAATAGAGTAAAAGTTCTTGAAACCGATAGTTCTTTGAAAATTGCATTGATTGTGCATGATAAAGATAAGACCTTTGGGAACAACTTGGTGTTTCCCCACTTACATGGTTATATTGAGTTCTCTAATAAGCGAGATTTGAGTGTTCTTGCAGTAAATTTAGGGTTATATCCGCAATATATTGAGCCTAGTGGTCGTGGAAAATATGGAAAGATTAATTCTAAGGCATACTTGATTCATGCAAAAAGTCCAGATAAATATCAGTATCAACCGTCAGAAGTAGAGACATTCGGAACGTTTGATTACGATAGGTTTATTCAAGAAAATTTAGATAGCTTTACAAAACAATCTGCGAAAGTGAAGCGTGAGCAATCTGACGAAAGCTTAGATATGATTTTCCAAGAAATTATAAAGGGAAAGCTAACCGAAGATGATATTTTGCTGATGAAAAATTAACATTTTTGTGGGCTTATAATCAACAAAAATTTGATGAAGCCTTTAAAGCATATGGAAAAATATCAGCTAAGACGACTTTACGCCAGTTAGAAAATGATGAATTTAAACCAACAATATTATATATTCATGGTCAATCTGGTATTGGAAAGACTAGTCTTGCCTATGACTTGGTTGCAGAGATAGTTTTACAAGCAGAAAAACAAGGTTTAAATTGGAAAACTTATAATGCAGGCTCAAAAAATATTTTTGATGAATATTTTGGAGAAGAAATTATTGTTCTTGATGACCCTCGTTATGATAGTTTACTACCGTCGGATTGGCTTAAATTGCTTGACCCATTGAATAAATCATATCTCTCTGCTAGGTATCGGAATAAACTTGTTATAGGACGTGTGATAGTAATTACAAATTATATGTCACTAAGCGAATTTTTTAGACAAATTCCTAAAGAGGATATTAATCAGTACCTAAGACGATTTAATAATGTTATAGAAATTACCAAAAGTGGTAATGACAGACAATATAATTTATCGGAAATAAGAGAATTGTCTGTTCCTAATTCTGACGGATACAAATTTTTAAACTTTCAAGAGTTTGAAGTGATGTCTAGTACAGATAAAAAAGAATTTTTGGATAAAATTTTGGAAGAGTATATCTACCCAAGGATTTTACCAGATAAACAAAAAATCCAACTCGTTAAAAACGAATCGGATTGTAAAAAATAACTTAATAAAATTATAACACGAAAGGAAGAAAATTACTATGAAAAATTCTGCAACGATTTCAAATAAAGATTTAGTTGAGTTAGGTTATCGTCAAGCAACTGCGAATGCTATTATTCATCAAGCCAGAGAATTGTTAGTTTCACGTGGATATAGCTTTTATGAACGAAAACGATTAATGGTAGTTCCTAAAAGTGTTGTTGCAGAGGTGTTAGGAATGGAACTTTAGTATTATGGCTTACGTTTCTTACACTCAACGAGGAAAGAAACAGTTATGGTCTTATAATATCCGTGAGGGAAATAAAAGTTTACAGTACAAAGGTGGTTTTAAAACTAAGCGAGAGGCTAAATTAGAAGCAGAAAAGGTATTACATAAATTAAAAACTGGTAGTACGTTACGTACAGATATGACGTTACCAGAGCTTTATCAAGAATGGCTTGATTTAAAAATACTTCCTAGTGATAGGAGTGATGTCACTAAGTCAAAATATCTAATGCGAAAAAATGTTATCATACGCTTATTTGGAGATAAGAAAATTTCAAAAATAAAACCTAGTGAATATCAACGTATTATGAATGAGTATGGTAAAAAAGTATCAAGAAAACATTTAGGTCGGTTGAATAGCAATATAAAATCAAGTATTCATATGGCGATTGCTGATAAAATTGTCATTGAGGATTTTACAGCCTATGTAGAATTATTTTCTTCAAAACAAGGTCAAGAGACCGAAGAAAAGTATCTTCACACGGAAAAAGATTACCAAACTGTTTTAATCTATTTAAAAGCTAAGTTTGACTATCAAAATTCAATTGTTCCCTATATTATATTTTTCCTTTTCAAAACAGGTATGAGATTTGCAGAATTGGTTGGATTAACTTGGGAAGAGATTGATTTTGAAAAAGAAGAAATTAGAACATATAGACGTTATAATACTGCTACACATCAATTTACAGGACCAAAGAATAAAACTTCTGTAAGGAGTATCCCAATAACGGCTGATATGTTAAAAGTATTTGCTTTCTTAAAGAAAATGCAAGAAAAGACTAACAAAGAGCTAGGAATTAGTAATGAAAATAATCTGGTTTTCCAACATTTTGGTTATGTTCACGATATGCCAGATATTGCAACTGTCAATAAAGCTATGAAAATAATGCTTACTGAACTTGACATTTATCCCATTATCACAACAAAAGGTGCACGCCATACTTATGGTAGCTATCTTTGGCATAATGGAATTGACCTTGGTGTTATTGCAAAAATATTAGGTCATAAAGATATTTCTATGCTAGTTGAAGTTTACGGACATACCTTACAAGAAAAAATTGATGAGGAATTTCTAGCTGTTAAACATTTATTATAAAATCGCAACAAATTTCGCAACAAATTGATTTTAGAACAAGCAAAAAGCCCTAAACAAAGGGCTTTTTCTTATGATGTTTAGTCCTCCCTATAGGGCTCGAACCTATGACCCATGGATTAAGAGTCCACTGCTCTACCAACTGAGCTAAGGAAGGATAAGAAGCTGTATTGGCACCGTGATTCACGATTTGTATTGAACCCGCAATCTACAAGCAGGTGGGCAACTCGCTTCTCCTCAGTTGCTTCCGCGTGTAACGGCTTGCATACTGGAGAAAGACTACTGTTTCCCGAAATACAACTATTTAGTCGGTCAACACATTGATGTGAATTCGTATGCCACAGCAATATCTTATATATTTATAATATCATTTTTTAAAAATATTTCAAGGTCCAAGTATCATTTTTAGAAAGCGTTTTTTAAAATTTTGTAAAGTCCGTATGATGTCAGTACCTCGATAAGTCATCAATTCGCTCTTTGTTAGTACCGAGGGCACGCTCGTATTTCCCAGTTTGGTTAGCATCAAAATAATTTTTTCCGACTAACTTATCTGGTAAATACTGCTGTTTAACCCATTTTTCAGGATAATCATGAGGGTATTTGTAGCCTTGTGCGTTGCCCAATTCTTTGCTGCCAGCGTAATGTCCATCGCGTAGATGACGGGGAATTGGCAGATTTCCGTTTTGATGAAGGTCGCTGATAGCCTTGTCAATCGCTGTAATGGCAGAATTTGATTTTGGTGATAAAGCAAGGTCAATGACGACGTTTGCAATTAAGATACGTGCTTCAGGAAAACCAATTCTTTGGGCAGCATCAAGGGCTGTAACCGTATGAATTTGAGCATCAGGATTAGCAAGTCCAATATCCTCGTAAGCAATCACAGTCAGCCTGCGAGCAAGGCTTGGCAAATCACCAGCTTCAATCAGACGAGCAGCGTAGTGCAGACTAGCATTGACATCAGAGCCACGAATGGATTTTTGCAAGGCTGACAGCACATCATAGTGACAATCACCATCTTTATCCATGGTAATATAACTGCGCTGCAAGCTATTTTCAACGGTGTCAAGGCTAATGTGGCGCAGCCCGTTATCATCTGCTTTGGTTGACATGACCGCTAAATCAAGCGAATTAAAAGCTGAGCGTAGGTCGCCGTTGGTTGCCGTTGCAATGAAATCAAGCGCATCGGTATCAATAGCAACATCAAAGTCAAATCCGCGCTCTTTATCAGATAAAGCTGTTTGCAAAGCTGTCTTTATGTCATCTGTTGACAAGGGTTCTAATTCAAAAATTTGTACCCTTGAGCGAATGGCTGGCGTCACCGAAAAGAAAGGATTTTCAGTTGTTGCCCCAATCATGATAATATTGCCATTTTCAAGTAAAGGTAGCAAGAAATCTTGCTTGGTTTTATCTAAGCGGTGAATTTCATCGAGCAGTAAGACTAAACCACCAGAAAATTTAGCTTCCTCGGCAATTTCTTGCAGGCGCTTTTTGCTGTCTGTTGTAGCGTTGAATGTCCGAAAAGCGTATTTGGTTGTTCCTGCGATAGCGCTAGCGATTGAGGTCTTCCCGATACCAGGAGGACCGTAGAGAATCATTGATGACAGCATATTGGCCTCCACCATACGGCGAATGATTTTTCCTTCACCGACTAGATGTTTCTGCCCAATCACTTGGTCAATAGTCTTAGGGCGCATTCGCAAAGCGAGATTATTTGGCATGTATCTCCTCCAGATAATAACTGTAAACGAGGTCATCAACGTAAGTATGGTTTAGGTAAAATTGATTTTTCAAAATAGCCTCTTGTTTAAAGCCTAATTTTTCGTAGAATGTGCAGGCTTTTTCATTTGATGATAGCACATGAATGAGAACTTTTTGGTAGCCGTCAGCTTTTACCATATCGAAGAAAGTTTGGATAAGTTTGCGTCCGATACCTTGACCGCGCGCTTTTTCAGAAACGGCAATGCCAAAAGTTACCACGTGATGACCGCTAGGGAAAGGATAATAAGTATGGTAATCAAGAACACCTAAAATGTCCTGATTTTCTTTAGCGACAAGATAATGTGTTCCATTTTCAAACTCTTTGATGATTTTATCCTTATTTGCAATAGGTAGCGGAGCTGGCGTGTTAAAGGTATCCCATGTTTGGTTTTCTAGTATAACCACTTGTTCAACATCTTCTAGCTCCATTGGTCGTATTTGCATGTCATTTCCCCTTAAGTATGATAAAATAATTGTAACACAAAAGAAGATTGGAAGAAATTTTTAATGGCTAAATTTGGCTTTTTATCAGTATTAGAAGAAGAAATGGACAAGCACTTCACGTTTGATTATGCCATTGATTGGAATAAGAAAAATCATGCGGTGGAAGTGACTTTTATTTTGGAAGCGCAGAATCAATCTGCGGTTGAAACTGTGGATGACCAAGGTGAAATCAGCAATGATGACATCATTTTTGAAGATGATGTGCTTTTTTACAATCAAGCAAAATCAAAAGTTGATGAAGATGATTATTTGGTGACGATTCCATTTGACGCCAAAAAAGGCTTCTCGCGTGAATTTTTAGCCTATTTTGCTGAAACATTGAACAACGTAGCAACCAAAGGTCTTGATGATTTAATGGACTTTTTAGCAGACGAAAATGCGACTGACTTTGCGCTCGAATGGGACGCTGAAAGCTTTGAAAATGGCAAAGTAGAACTGAAAGAAACAGCATACTTTGCCTATCCGAGGTATTGAGGTGGCAAAAAGAGGTAAAAATATAAACATGTTTCTAATGGATGGCGAGGTCACTGGTAGCATTAAGTGCACGTTGTCCAATTGGACAGGGGTAATTTACAAAATTCCTAGGCTTCAACTAGGAGATTTAAAATCGAGACCTGAGATGAAACAAAGTGGTATCTATTTCTTATTTGGCCGTGACGATGACAATCATCAGGATACTGTTTATATTGGTCAAGCAACAACTCGAAAGAATGGCGAAGGCGTTTTGTCACGTATTCAAGAGCACACTAGAGATAATCATTCTGATTACTTTAATGATGTGATTGTGTTGACGACACAAAATGATTCATTTGGTCCAACTGAAATTAGTTACTTAGAAAATCGGTTTACTCAGCTAGCAAATGAGGCGAATCGTGTTCTTGTTCGAAATGGTAATGAACCCAATCCTGGGAATGTAACCGAAGAAAAGCAATCTGAGTTGGATGAAGTCATTGATAATACAAAGACTATCATTGGTGCTCTTGGGTATCGTTTATTTGTTCCAAGAGTTAGCACCGACCTATCAACTGATGAGGAACGGACAGAAAAAATTTTTGTTATAGAGCGTAAGATTAATCGTTCAGGCAAAAAGATTATGGCATACTGTAAGTAGACAACAGAAGGATTTGTTGTTCTTAAAGATAGTATGGTAGAGATAACAGACGCAAAGGCAATTCCAGAATCTATCCGTGACTTACGACAAGCGTTACAAGAAAAAGGAATTATCGAAAATGGTCTCCTTAAGGAAAGTCAGTTCTTCAATAGCCCATCTTACGCAGCATCATTTGTCTTAGGAATGACTACTAATGGTCGTACTGCCTGGAAAGATTTAAATGGATGTACTTTGAAAGAAATAGAAGAAAATATGTGATCGTTTTAAGGTTTGAATAGGAAAAATTATAGTTATTGTAAGGTAGGTATTAATAAAAACAAGAAAGGAAAAAGGGGGGGTGATGTCAAACGGACCCCACCCGAAACGTTGTGCCAAAACGATAAAGTTCCCCTAGACGCAAGCGTCGTCGGCGATTTTCCTATTTTAGCTTTGTGTTTCTAAATAAAATAATAACAAGAAAGGAAAAAGGACGAGTGTTCGCTTTGAACACGGACGGAAAACTCGGAAAAAAGATAAGCTTGACTAGTGTCAGTCAACACGTCATCAAGCTTCCTATTTTTCAGTCGTTTTCTGGTCGTCCTTTGTATCAGAATTATGAATTCATGGCAAGAGTTAACTGTTGAGGTTTTACGTGATGCGCAAGAAGCTGCATCGAATATTTTGATTGAATTAGGTAGTCAAGGTGTGGCGATTGATGATAGTGCGGACTATCTCGGTCATGTTGGCAAATACGGCGAAGTATTTCCAGAAATCAAACAAGTGGAAACGGTTAAAATCACAGCTTACTACCCAGAAAATGTTGATATTGAGGCTGTTGAAAAAGAAGTGGCTGACCGCTTAGCGGAATTGACTGATTTTGGCCTTGATGCTGGTGATGTTCACTACGCAAGACAAGAATTGGCAGAGCAAGATTGGGCAGAGAACTGGAAAAAATATTATGAACCAACGCGTATCAGCCATGATTTGACAATTGTTCCAAGTTGGACAGATTATGAAGCTAGTGAGGGTGAGAAAACAATTCGTCTCGACCCTGGTATGGCATTTGGTACAGGAACTCACCCAACCACAAAAATGAGCCTTTTTGCGCTCGAGCAAGTGCTTCGTGGCGGTGAAACGGTCCTTGATGTCGGTACTGGTTCAGGTGTGCTTTCGATTGCAAGTTCACTACTTGGGGCAAAAGACATTTACGCTTATGACCTTGACGAAGTAGCGGTGCGCGTGGCACAAGAAAATATTGATTTGAATGCTAATACTGAAAATATCCACGTGGCTACTGGAAATCTTTTGCAAGGTGTTGGCATTCCAGCAGACGTTATCGTGGCAAATATCCTTGCGGACATTTTGGTCAATATGACAGAAGATGCTTATCGTCTTGTCAAAGATGAAGGTTACCTTATCATGTCAGGCATTATTTCTGATAAATGGGATATGGTTCGTAAATCAGCTGAGGACGCAGGTTTCTTCCTTGAAACACACATGGTTCAAGGCGAATGGAATGCTTGTGTTTTCAAAAAAACAGATGATATTTCAGGTGTAATTGGAGGATAAATGCAACAGTATTTTGTAGCAGGACAAGCTCAAGATGTCGTTACAATCACAGATAAAGATACGATTAAGCATATGTTTAACGTCATGCGTTTGACAGAAGACGACGAAGTTGTCCTTGTCTTTGATGACCACGTGAAGCGTTTGGCAAAAGTCATTGATAGTGCTGAACACCGTTTTGAAATCATTGAAGAACTAGCTAGCAATGTTGAATTGCCTATTGAGGTGACGATTGCCGCAGGATTTCCCAAGGGAGATAAATTGGAATTTCTAGCACAAAAAGGGACTGAACTTGGTATGGCAAAGCTCTGGGCATTTCCAGCGGATTGGTCAGTGGTCAAATGGGATGGCAAAAAATTAACCAAAAAAGCTGATAAGCTAGCAAAAATTACACGAGGTGCTGCGGAACAAAGCAAACGAAATAACATTCCTCAAGTCACTCTTTTTGAGAAAAAAGCAGCTTTTTTAGCAGCACTTGAGCAATTTGACAGGATTTTTATTGCTTATGAGGAATCAGCCAAGGAAGGTGAGACGGCTATTCTAGCGCGTGAATTGTCACAAATGAAAGCAGGAGAGAAAATTCTCTTTATCTTTGGACCAGAGGGCGGCATTTCGCCAGAAGAAATCGAAACATTTGAAGCAAAAGGTGGGATGACTATCGGTTTAGGGCCACGTATTATGCGTGCTGAAACCGCACCGCTATATGCCTTAGCGAGTGTTAGCTATGCCTTGGAATTGATGGCATAATGGCTACAATAGTGGTTGAAGTGCTTAGAGTGGTGGGGCTATCACGAATGAATGGTAATCCTTTGTATCTCGTTAATATGATGGCTCGTGATGGGGCTTGCTATAGTGAGATTAGAGCTACCCCTTAATCTCGGCTTATGTCTACGATGTAACTATTGTGATGAAATCTTAAGTTTAACAAAGACGTTATGACAGACAATGATAGTTGTTTTAATTTATCGCTTGATGTTGGTCTTGCCTTACCTTCGTAGGATTTTTGATTGAGCGATCTGACAAGAAAGGCGCTTATTGTTTACGTTTGAAAGGCTTATTGGCTTTAGCGTGTGATTGGTCTATTTAGCAGGATTAGTCTATAGGCAAGGCTTTACGGCCTTTTCCAAGCGGAGTGTTTTGCCGCTTTGAGGTGTTTATTCCCTTGAGTTCTTATCTACCATGGACAAAGAGGTTGAAGAACTTATCAGAAAATGCCAGAGAGATTTTAGTTTGTTTTCTAGAGAGACTGAGGCTATGGTGGTCTGTAGCATCGCATCATATGAGATAGTGTTTAAAGGTCAGGGCATTTAAAAAGAGTTGGAATAGTGTGCCAACTCTTTTTAAGTGCTTGCTCTTAGCTAAGCGCTAAGAGTAAAAATAGGACTGCAGATGGGAAGTTGTTAAGAATGTGTACCAACATAGAATCTTTGATATTGCCACGACGACGATAAGCAAAGAAAAAGATACTACCTATACCAAAGTAAAGGAGGAATTCAAGAATAGTCGTTGCGTGTGGTAGCGCAAAAATTGCAGTTGTAACTAGCCCAGTCATCCAAGTTAGTCTTCCCTTAAAGAGAAGCTGACTTGGAAAAGCACGGTAAGCCATTTCTTCGAGGATTGGACCAAAGATACCAATTAATAAGCAGTACAACAAGGTGTAGAAAAAGAAACCGCCACTAAAATAGGTAGTTACACTTTCCAAAGCCGCATCATTTGCTGTTGATGAGACTCCTGTTAAGGCAGAGATAATCTCAGTTCCTACAGTGGCAATAATACGTGCGGCTAACCAGTAGAGAATGATCATTCCAACATCTTTAAGTTTGATTGGCTGTTGGAATAGCTTTTCCTTATCATAGACAGCTAACTTTCTCCAGAGACAAAAAATAACGGCTAGGATGAAAGCAACATAAGCCAATCCCAGTAACCATTTAATAGGCATGGTCAAGTCATGTTGAACCCACAACAATATTATTGGAATAGTGTTGCAGATAAGAGACAAACAAATAATCCCTAAAACTTTGAGACTATTAAGAACAATTTTCATAAGCGCCTGCTTTCTATATAGCTATTCTTCCAAATTTGGAAGCTGAACCGACTTTTAGTATTAAAGCATTAATACAATAATTATAGCATATGCTACCCAAGCGGTCAAACAAAAGCCCTAAAAGTTTGTTGCTAAGAAAATTCCTCAGCAAAAATAGTAGCTATCAATAATAGACATTGCCTAATCTTGAGAGTAGCGGAATGTTTGGTCCTTGTTCTTTACTTATTGTTACTAGTGATTGTGAAGATTTGGAATTAACGGGCATTTGCAGAATGTTGATGGGATATCTAAGAACCTGTATTCACAGCTGATGACTGTCTCAAAATCAAACCAAGGTGTGTTCATCTCATGAAAGCACACTCTAAAAAGATTGACTTTTCCAGTCTTCTAGCGTGGCTCAAGCAAAAAAGTCTGCTTTCTTTGGCACGATGATCTTGGATAAGGCGGAGAGCTATGGGGGCTATACAGTCTTTTTGATGGGCAAACTGGCCTTGAGTAGCTCTTGCTGTCTAGCATTGCTAGGTATGATACTTTGAGAAAGGATAGGTGTTTTGCCAAGGAGGTGTTTGTTTAGATATCTTTTTTAAAAAAATAATAGGAAACGCTTTACAAATTAAAAATACGTGTTATAATAAAATCATCAAAACAATGCAAACGTTTGCATGAATTTAAAATAAAGCTAAACCAATACTTTAAAGGAGTTGGAAAACAGAAGTGGTATTATTTTTTCATAAATTAAAGCAATTGGTTTCCTAGAAAATGGTTTAAGGAGTATTTCATGAAGAAGGCATTTAAAAATGTAACCAGCTTCGAATTTTGGCAAAAATTCGGAAAATGCTTGATGGTTGTTATTGCTGTTATGCCAGCAGCAGGTCTAATGGTTAGTATTGGGAACTCACTTCCGCTAATCAATGCAGACTCAGCCCTTCTGGCTACGGTTGGTAATGTTATTGCTCAAATCGGATGGGGAATTATCAATAACCTTCATATCCTCTTCGCGTTAGCAATTGGTGGTAGTTGGGCAAAAGAACGTGCTGGTGGTGCGTTTGCAGCAGGTATTGCATTTATTCTCATCAATCTTATCACAGGTCACGTTTATGGCATTTCACTTGATATGATTGCCGATGGTACAAGTACGGTTCACAATGTGCTTGGTGGTGAAATGCTTGTAGCTGACTACTTTGTCAATGTTCTTGGTCAACCTGCCCTTAATATGGGTGTGTTTGTCGGTATTATCTCTGGTTTTGTTGGGGCAACAGCTTACAATAAATACTATAACTACCGCAAATTGCCAGACGTTCTTTCATTCTTTAATGGTAAACGTTTCGTACCATTCGTTGTTATCTATCGTTCAGTTCTTGTTGGTTTGTTCATGTCACTTGTTTGGCCAATCATCCAATCAGGAATCAATGGATTTGGTATGTGGATTGCATCTTCACAAGATCAAGCACCATTTTTAGCACCATTCTTATATGGTACTTTGGAACGTTTGCTTCTTCCATTTGGTCTTCACCACATGATTACTATCCCAATGAACTACACATCACTTGGTGGTACTTATGACATTTTGACAGGTGCTCAAAAAGGAACAGAAGTCTTTGGTCAAGACCCACTTTGGTTAGCATGGGTAACAGACCTTATCAATCTTAAAGGGTCTAATGCTTCAGCCTACCAAGATCTCTTAACAAATGTAACACCAGCTCGCTTTAAAGTTGGGCAAATGATTGGTGCAACTGGTACACTTATGGGACTTAGCCTTGCTATGTACCGTAATGTTGACCCTGACAAGAAGAAAAAATACACTGCTATGTTCATCTCAACAGCAGCAGCAACATTCTTAACAGGTGTTACTGAACCAATCGAATACATGTTTATGTTCGTTGCAATGCCACTTTACGTTGTTTATGCAGTCGTTCAAGGGGTGACATTTGCTTTAGCTGATTTAGTTAACCTTCGTCTCCATTCATTTGGTAATATTGAACTTTTAACACGTACGCCTATGGCTCTCAAAGCTGGACTTGGCGGTGATTTGATTAACTTTGTCATCTGTTGTATCTTATCAGGGGTTGTGATGTACTTTATCGCAGACTTCATGATTAAGAAATTCAACTTTGCTACTCCAGGTCGTAATGGTAATTATGACGATATGGATGATGACCAAGCTAGTGCATCAGCAGACGGTGCTAGTGTCTCTGCAGACTCACAAATCGTTCAAATCGTTAATCTCCTTGGTGGACGCGATAACATCGAAGATGTTGATGCTTGTATGACTCGACTTCGTGTTACAGTCAAAGATGTCGCTAAAGTCGGTGATGAGGACACTTGGAAAAAAGCTGGCGCTATGGGACTTATCATCAAAGGCTCAGGTGTTCAAGCGGTTTATGGACCAAAAGCAGATATTTTGAAATCTGATATCCAAGACCTTCTTGATTCTGGCGCAGAAATTCCAACTGTCAACTTGTCAGAAGTTGAAGGAAACGATGTGACAAAAGTTTCTTATAAAGGTGTGACAGAAGATGTCAATGCAGTTGCAGACGGTGATGTAAAACCTATCACAGAAGTTAAAGACCCAGTCTTTGCTGGTAAAATGATGGGTGATGGCTTCGCTGTTGAACCAGAAAATGGCAATGTTTACGCACCAGTTTCAGGTATTGTAACAAGCGTTTTTCCAACAAAACACGCCTTTGGTCTATTAACAGACAATGGACTTGAAGTTCTTGTTCACATTGGTTTAGATACTGTTGCTCTTAACGGGGTACCATTCTCAGTTAAGATTACAGAAGGTCAACGTGTTTTAGCTGGTGAGCTTTTGGTGGTAGCTGATTTAGCAGCTATTCGTTCAGCAGGTCGTGAAACAACAATTATTGTTGCCTTCACAAATACAGCAGAAATCAAAGCAGTCAATTTAACACAAACAGGAAACGTTTCTGCTAACACACCTGTCGCCAAAGTAGAACTTTAAGCTGATATTACTCATATGAATAAGAGATGTTTAGGTTAAATCTAAATAAAAGGGAGTCTGAGATAGGAATCACGGACTCTCCTTTGACGTGAAGGGAACAGATATGGCTAAATTTTTAACACTTAATACGCATTCTTGGTTGGAGGCAAATTCATTAAAGAAATTATTCGACTTGGCAGAAACGATTTATAGTGAAAATTATGATGTCATTTGCCTTCAAGAAATTAACCAAGATATTCGTGGACTGTTAACTAAAGAAGTTGATGGCTATGAAAAACTATCAGGCAGCCCAGCTTTGCATCGTGATAACTACGCTTTACAACTCGTGAATTATCTGAGAAGTCAAGGACGATATTATTATTGGTCTTGGGCATATAATCATATTGGATACGAAAAGTACAATGAGGGTGTTGTTATTCTATCAAAAACACCTATCAAAGTGACTGATATTCTGGTATCTGATGTTGATGACGAAACTGATTTTCACACAAGGCGTGTGCTCGTTGCGGAGACAGAAATTGACCAGAAACCAATTACGGTTGTTAGCTTACACCTGTCTTGGTTTGGTAAAGGCTTTGAAAGTGAATGGCAAAAGCTGGAGACAGCGCTGCTTGATTACCCCAAACCATTGGTACTCATGGGAGATTTTAACAATCCAACGGATACTGCTGGCTATGATATGATTTTAAACAGCCCACTTGATTTACAAGACAGCCACAAAGTGGCTAAGAAAGTCCAAGGCGACCACACAATTATTGAAGATATTGACGGCTGGGAGGGGAACAAACAATCCCTCAAAGTTGACCATGTTTTCACAAGTAAAGATATTGATATTCTATCATCAACCGTCACATTTGACGGCGGTGAAGCGCCAATCGTCAGTGACCATTTCGGTCTTTCTGTTGAGCTTAACTACTACTAACACTACCTCCTAATTTATTTGTTTGTTTTTACACAATCGCTCCTGATTTCAGGGGCGATTTTAGGTGTTATAAATTTTTGAAATCATTCACATATAGTAAGTAGGGTGAGTATTTAGATCGTGGTATGTGGCATAATAAGTGTACTATGACTTTAAAACCTTTTACAAAATGGACTGGAGGGAAGCGCAAGCTACTCCCAATTCTAAAAGAAAATTTACCTCCAAAATATAATCGCTATTTTGAACCTTTTATAGGAGGAGGCGCCTTGTTTTTTGAGACGGCACCTAAAAATGCAGTTATTAATGATTTCAATAGTGAGCTAATTAATGCCTATATTCAAATAAAAGACGATCCTGATATGTTACTTAAACTGTTAAGAGAGCACAAACAAAAAAACAGTAAAGAATATTATCTTGAAGTGCGTTCTTTTGATCGGGATGATAGAATAAATAGAATGACCGATGTTGAGCGGGCAGCGAGAATATTGTATATGTTACGTGTTGATTTTAATGGTCTCTATCGTGTTAATTCAAAAAATCAATTCAATGTTCCTTATGGGAAATATAAGAATCCTAAGATTGTCGATGAAAATACCATTTACGAGGTTTCAAGATATTTAAATAAAAATCACATTTCAATTTTGAATGTTGATTTTGAAGAAGCAGTAAAAGAAGTAAGTATGGGTGACTTTGTTTATCTTGACCCTCCTTATATTCCTTTGACAGAAACAAGTTCATTTACTTCTTATACACACGAAGGCTTTTCTTTTGAGGATCAGGTTAGATTGAGAGATTTAGTTGTGGAATTGGATAAACGAGGGGCCTATGTCATGTTGTCTAATTCTGCTAGCCCACTATCTTATGAATTGTATAAAGCGTTTAACCTTCATGAAGTTAGTGCAGTAAGAACTAACGGAGCGAGTACATCTAGTCGTGGAAAAATAAAAGAGGTGTTGGTAACTAATTATGACTAATTACGAATATAAGTATGGGGAGGTTATGATGACAAAACCATACTATAATAAAGAAAGTGCAATGTTAGTTCATGCTGATACCTTTCAATTTTTGAAAAAAATAAAACCTGAAAGTATGGATATGATTTTTGCTGATCCGCCTTATTTTTTAAGTAATGGTGGCTTTTCCAATTCAGGAGGTCAAGTAGTATCAGTTGATAAAGGAGACTGGGATAAAGTTTCATCACTTGAAGAGAAACATGCATTTAATAGAAAATGGATTCGTTTAGCGAAAAAAATTCTTAAACCGAATGGAACAATTTGGGTTTCTGGTAGTTTTCATAACATTTATTCGGTTGGTATGGCTTTAGAACAAGAAGGTTTTAAAATTTTAAACAATATTACGTGGCAAAAAACTAATCCAGCACCTAATCTATCTTGTCGATATTTTACACACTCTACGGAGACTATTTTATGGGCGCGAAAAAATACCAAAAATGCTAAACATTATTATAACTATGATTTAATGAAAGAGTTAAATGGTGGTAAGCAGATGAAGGATGTTTGGACGGGTTCTTTAACTAAAAAATCAGAAAAATGGGCTGGAAAGCATCCAACTCAAAAGCCAGAATATCTATTAGAGAAAATCATTTTAGCTAGTACAAGAAAAGGAGACTATATTTTAGATCCGTTTGTTGGAAGCGGAACTACTGGTGTAGTTGCCAAACGTTTAGGCAGAAAATTTATTGGTATCGATTCCGAGAAGGATTATTTGAAAATAGCCAAACTAAGGCTAGATAACGAAGTAATAAAGGAGACATTCTATGAAACTAAATGATTATATCTGTTCATCCTCAGATGAGAGGCTGGAATTCTTTTTATCAACACTTTCTATCACTAACCGCACCCCAGAATATTATGTCAATTGGGAAAAGGTAGAACGAGAAACCAGAAAGTTTGAGCTTGAGTTAAATACGCTAAACTATCTTGTTGGAAAAGAGAATATCTATCATGAAACACTTGAACTATTTACTAAACAACCAGATTTAATTAGAGCTATTCCAAGTTTGATTGCTAGTCGAGATAAAATTCTAGATATTTTGGTTATCGATGATAATGATAATATGACATTTGAGCAGTTAAACTTTTCTAAAATTGATATTGAACGTATTGGTGATTACGTTGATTTTGCTGAAAAGTCAGGTTTGTTGGACTTTCTTCAAAATAAGGCTAAACGTTCTTTGGTGGACTATGTTTATGGGGTTGAGTCTGGATTGGACAGCAATGCTCGTAAAAATCGAAGTGGAGCGACAATGGAGGGTATATTGGAGCGTCATGTTGGAAAGATTGCTATGGAACAAGGACTAGAATGGAAAGCGCAAGCAACTGCTCCTTTTATCAAGGAAAATTGGAATATTGATGTCCCTGTTGATAAATCAGAACGTCGTTTTGATGTAGCAGTCTATTCTAGGGACCGGCATAAAGTTTGGTTGATTGAAACCAATTATTATGGTGGAGGAGGAAGTAAATTAAAAGCGGTAGCAGGTGAGTTTACAGAACTTAGTCAATTTGTCACCACTTCAGATGGTAATGTTGAATTTATCTGGGTGATAGATGGTCAGGGATGGAAAACAGCTCATTTACCACTTTCAGAAGCCTTTGGACATATTAATAATGTCTTTAATCTTAATATGTTAAAAGAAGGTTTCTTGTTTGACTTGTTAAAAAAATAATTTTATTATTAACGAGTTCCTTATTCATTGAATTGACATAAGACATATAGTTAGACGATAGCGATGTTGTTTTAACTATCCTCTTAAAAGTGCAAAAATAAAAAGAATCTCCTATATGGACAGTACAAAAATTGTATATTGTCTCATAAGGAGATTTTTTGTATTCAATTTATCATTCCACAATTGGGCTTTTTAGGTAAGCGTCAACGAGGCGTTCTGTTGCTTGGACAGAGTCAATGTGTGTGCGTTCGTATGAGTGACTTGATTCGATACCAGCTCCAAAAAGGGCATGTTTGACTTCAGCACCTGCACGAAGAGCAGCAGAAGCATCACTACCATAATACGGATAAATGTCCAATTTGTAAGGAATCTTATTGTCATTTGCTAATTTGACAAGATGTTGGCGCAATTCATAGTGATAAGGTCCTGAACCGTCTTTGACACAGATTGACACACTGTATTCATCTGTTTGTTGGTCGTCTCCCATTGCTCCCATATCGACCGAAAGGTATTCAACAGTTTCAACCGGGATACTCGAATTCGCTCCATGACCAAGTTCTTCAAATGCTGAGAAGTAGAAGTGTGTCGTATATGGCAAAGTAATGTTTTGCGCTTTATATTCTTTAAGCAATTCAATTAAGATGGCTGCTGACACTTTGTCATCTAAGTGACGTGATTTGATAAAACCTGATTCGGTAACGACAACACGTGGGTCAAATGAGATAAAGTCACCAACTTCGATACCAAGAGCGCGTGTTTCTTTCTCATTTGTCACTTTTTCATCAAGGCGAACTTCCATGTTAGTTTGGTTGCGCTCAACCGTACCAGCGTCTTTATAAACGTGTACAGATGTTTGGTGCATAAGGATTGTACCACTGATTTTTTGGCCATTTTTAGAAACGTGAACGGTACAATTTTCTCCCTCAATAGCGTTGTAAACAAAGCCACCGATAAGGTCCATTTTGAGACGTCCATCAGGTTTGACAGCGCGAACCATAGCACCAAGTGTATCCAGATGAGCAGTCACCACACGGTGTTTGCTGTCATCTTTACCTGTGACTGTGACCATAACACCACCTTTATTCGTGCGAGCAGGCGCATAGCCAAAGCTTTCAAGTTCAGCAATCACATCATTCATAATGTGATTTGTGTAGCCAGTAGGTGAAGGGATATTTGCAAGTTTTGTAATATAATCAACCGTAGTTTTCATGAGTTCTCCAATTAAAATTTAGTAGCCATATCGACGATAAAATACACGATATCATCTATGTTATTATACCATGTCTGCTAAATTTAGTTGAGAGAGGGCTGTATGTATTAACTAGGATTGGCAAATCCTTGGTGTTGCTTCACAATAATCTTTGCTAGGCGCTCAATATCAGCACTTGTTCCTCGTAATTCAAAATCGCCCAACATCGGAAAACCAAAACGTTTGGCGTACTGTTTGGCTGTCAGGCAATACTGTTCGTTGAAATTACGATTGCCAGAACCAATAATACCAAAACACTGTTTGTAGTTGTCATGAGCAGCAATAAAATCACCTAGCGGATTCGTCAAGATTTCAACATCACCTGAATCGATACCATTACCACCTTCAAGATAGGTTGGCAAAACAGCAACAAAAGGTGTCGTGATTGGAAATGTTTCATGATTGAGTTCTTTGATATTAATGGTCTGTGTATCTAGTGAATAATGGTTCAGTAAGTGTTCAGTTAAGCGCTTTACAAAGCTTTGTGTGTTACCACTTAAACTGATATAAACAATGCTCAACGGAGCTAATTTTTTTTCTTGTGACATAATAGCCTCTCTAGGATCATAGTGTTTTAATCAATGTAACATAATCTGGGAAGATAAACAAGACTTATCTGGTTTAAGGCATGCCCTACACCTGCAATAGCCTTTCTAGATGATAGTCAACGAAATCATTTTTCAAAGGATTGCTATGAAAAATGTTAAAAGAGAGTCTTCTATCTGTGAAGAATCAAAGCCCTGAACTACAAAAATAAGCATGTGTTTGTAGTGGTTAGCTGTTGTCATTTTGGAAAAGTTTATATTCTTGAAAAGAAAACATGGCTATTCAAAAAAGCTAGTGGTATACTTTATAGTAAAGGTGTTGGAAATAGAAAGTGCGGTTAGCACTGATTTAGTCATTGAAGAAAGGAAAATGTTATGGCAGAGCCGTTATTTCTAAAGTCACAAATGCACGATAAAATCTGGGGTGGAACTAAACTTCGTGATGAATTTGGTTATGACATTCCAACAGAAACAACTGGTGAATACTGGGCAATTTCAGCTCATCCAAATGGTGTTTCAATCGTAGATAATGGTACTTATAAAGGTGAAGGTCTAGATAAACTTTATCGTGAACACAAAGAACTTTTTGGCAATCCAAAATCTGAAGTCTTTCCATTATTGACAAAAATTCTTGATGCCAATGATTGGCTTAGTGTACAAGTTCACCCAGATGATGCTTACGCTCTTGAACATGAAGGCGAACTTGGTAAAACTGAGTGCTGGTATGTTATTGCTGCGGATGAAGATTCTGAAATTATTTACGGACACAATGCCAAATCAAAAGAAGAGCTTCGTCAATTAATTGAAGCTGGGAAATGGGATGATTTGTTAACAAAAATCCCTGTTAAAGCTGGTGATTTCTTCTACGTACCAAGTGGTACAATGCACGCTATCGGTAAAGGGATCTTAATTTTAGAAACACAACAATCAAGTGATACCACTTACCGTGTTTATGATTTTGACCGCCGTGATGCCCAAGGCAATCCTCGTGATTTGCACATTGAGCAATCCATTGATGTCTTAACAATTGGTGAACCTGCTAACAGTATCCCTGTAACGGTTGATGTTGACAACTTGAGTTCAAGCCTTTTGGTCTCGAATGAATTCTTTGCTGTTTATAAATGGGTGGTATCTGGTGTTGTTCACCTTACACAAACAGCACCATACTTGTTGGTAAGTGTTCTTTCAGGTCAAGGTGGCTTGAAAGTTGACAACCGTGTTTATAACCTCAAAAAAGGTGACCACTTTATCCTTCCTAATGATATTAAGTCATGGGAATTTGATGGTGAGCTAGAAATCATTGCTAGTCATGCAAACGAAAAATAATTATTGTTCATAAATATGAGTGAAACAAAAGCTCTTGAACAAGAGCTTTATGCCATTATATTGCTAGATGCGGTGGCTTAGGCTTGTCGGTCAGTCAGCAAGAAATGAGGATAAGCGCCGATTCGCCCGATTTTAGTTGTTCTAAGCTTGACTATTTCTTATTTGGATAATATTTAGCACATTTCTCCTTCCAAAACATGGCTTTTTGGCTTATGAATTGGTATTTTAGGCAGTTTAGTGTTAAAATAAATACAATATTAATCTGAAGAGGTCTTTATGGCAAAAACTGTGAATTTAACGGGCGAAGAGGTGGTTGCACTCACAGCCCAATACATGAGCGAATCTGATGTGGCAATTGTTCAAAAGGCATTGGATTACGCAACAAAAGCACATATTTCCCAAGTCAGGCAATCAGGTGAGCCTTACATTATTCACCCTATCCAAGTTGCAGGTATTTTAGCGGATTTGCATCTTGATGTGGTGACGGTAGCTTGCGGTTTTTTGCATGATGTTGTTGAAGATACTGAAGTTACTTTAGATGACATTGAAGCGGCATTTGGCAAAGATGTACGTGATATTGTCGATGGCGTTACCAAACTTGGTAAAGTGGAGTACAAATCACATGAAGAACAATTGGCGGAAAATCACCGAAAAATGTTGATGGCGATGTCTAAGGACATTCGTGTTATTTTGGTTAAATTGGCAGACCGTCTCCACAATATGCGCACTTTAAAACATCTGCGTAAAGATAAGCAAGAGCGTATTTCACGAGAAACAATGGAAATCTATGCACCCCTAGCTCATCGTTTGGGGATTAGCCGTATCAAGTGGGAATTGGAAGATTTGTCCTTCCGTTACCTTAATGAGGTTGAGTTTTATAAAATTTCTCATATGATGACTGAAAAACGTCGTGAACGTGAAGCTTTGGTTGACGAAATTGTTAAGAAAATCAAGGATTACACGCAAGAACAAGGGCTTTATGGTGACGTTTACGGACGACCAAAACACATTTACTCGATTTATCGCAAAATGCGTGACAAGAAAAAACGTTTTGACCAAATTTACGATTTGATTGCCATTCGTTGTATTATGGAAACACCGAGCGATGTTTATGCCATGGTCGGTTATATTCATGAATTGTGGCGTCCAATGCCTGGTCGTTTTAAGGACTATATTGCTGCGCCTAAAGCTAATGGTTACCAATCTATTCATACGACAGTTTATGGCCCAAAAGGTCCGATTGAGATTCAAATTCGTACCAAAGAAATGCACCAAGTTGCCGAATACGGGGTTGCTGCTCACTGGGCTTACAAGCAAGGTATCAAAGGGAAAGTTGACAACCAAGAACAAGCTGTCGGCATGAACTGGATTAAGGAATTGGTGGAATTGCAAGACGCTTCAAATGGTGATGCGGTTGATTTCGTTGATTCGGTTAAGCAGGATATTTTCTCAGAACGTATCTATGTCTTTACACCAACAGGTGCTGTGCAAGAATTGCCAAAAGATTCAGGTCCGATTGACTTTGCCTATGCTATCCATACGCAGGTTGGTGAAAAGGCAGTTGGTGCTAAGGTTAACGGACGTATGGTGCCACTGACCGCTAAATTGAAAACAGGCGATGTGGTTGAGATTGTCACTAATCCTAATTCATTTGGTCCAAGTCGTGATTGGATTAAGATTGTCAAAACCAATAAAGCTCGCAATCGCATTCGCCAATTTTTCAAAAACCAAGATAAAGAAACCTCAATTAATAAAGGTCGCGAGCTCTTAGTGGATTATTTCCAAGAGCAAGGCTATGTGGCTAATAAATACCTTGATAAAAAGCATATTGAAGAAATTTTGCCACGCTTTAGCGTTCGTAGCGAAGAAGCCTTGTATGCTGCTGTCGGTTTTGGTGAAATTAGCGCTGCTTCTGTCTTTAATCGATTGACGGAAAAAGAACGCCGTGAAGAAGAACGTGCGAAGGCGAAGGCTGAAGCCGAAGAACTGATGAACGGTGGCGAAGTTAAAACGGAAAACAAAGATGTTCTGAAAGTTCATAGCGAAAATGGTGTTATTATCCAAGGAGCTTCAGGTCTCTTGATGCGTATTGCCAAATGTTGTAACCCAGTCCCAGGAGACCCAATCGAAGGTTATATTACTAAAGGTCGTGGGGTGGCTATTCACCGTGCAGATTGTCATAATATCAAGAGTCAAGAGGGTTACGAACAACGTCTTATTGAAGTGGAATGGGACGATACTAGTGCCAGCAATGATTACTTGGCTGAAATTGACATTTACGGACTTAATCGTTCAGGTTTGCTCAATGATGTGCTTCAAGTGTTATCAAATGCCACTAAGACCATTTCAACTGTCAATGCCCAACCAAGTAAAGATATGAAATTTGCTAATATTCACGTCAGCTTTGCCATTCCAAACTTAACAGCATTGACAACTGTCGTTGATAAAATCAAAATTATTCCAGATGTTTACTCTGTCAAACGAACAAATGGGTAATGCGTGTGTTTTTCAAGCGAGTTGACTCGGTCAGCCCGCTTTTTTAGAAAGGATTGTACATGAAAGTTGTTATTCAGCGTGTCAAGAAAGCCCAAGTCGTGATTGATGAGGAGCTTGTCGGTGATATTAAACAAGGCTTGTTGCTTTTGGTTGGGGTCGGTCCAGATGATGAGCAAGAGGACCTTGATTATGCGGTGCGAAAAATCACGAATATGCGAATTTTTTCAGACGATATGGGAAAAATGAATTTATCTGTTCAAGATGTCAAGGGAAGTATTTTATCGGTGTCACAGTTTACCTTGTTTGCGGATACGAAAAAAGGTAACCGACCAGCCTTTACTGGTGCTGCCAAACCTGACAAAGCTGAGCAATTATACAATGCTTTCAATGAAGCACTAGCGCAATACGTTCCTATTGAAACAGGCGTTTTCGGAGCTGATATGCATGTTAGTCTTGTCAATGACGGTCCTGTTACCATTATCTTGGACACTAAGGCACGCTAATCCCTTGATTGAAGTAGAGACTTATTGCATTTAATGAATATAAAACTGGTATTAAGTTCGCAACAGTTATTAAAAATGGAGGTAAATCATGTCACTAGATGAATTGTTTCCTGAAGCGACATCAAAAGGAAATATCCAAAATCCAGAAGAATGGCTGCTTTTAGAAGAAAATGGAAGACCTTATTATCTTCCTCTAGCCAGTCTTAGTGAGCGTGAAAAAGCATTGCTGACGCTTAAAAAGACGACGATTTCAGCTAGTCGTATTTCTGAAAATCCTTGGTATCAGTATTTGGTGCAAAAAAAGGGCAGCCTACCCCAAGAGTACAAACGCCTTCAGATGATTTACATTGACCACCAGGCATCATTACCAGAAGAATTGGTTGATTTTTTGGCAACTCTTTTGCCAAATATGATTACAGAAGTCAGTCTTTCAGATAATCGGACCATTCTTTTGTTGGACCAATCAGAGCCGATTGAGGTAGAAGAATTGGTAAAAGATGTTTTACCGACTTTGGAAAGTGATTTTGGGATTAAATTGACGGTTTTCTTTGGCAATGGCTGGAGTAAATTGCAAGCAAACGATTTGCAAGCTTATTTCGATGAAGAAACCAAGCTTTTTTCTGATGTGAGTCACTATCGTGGTAATGAACGGGTGGCGACGTTTTCTGAAATGTTGTTGTTAGATTTTGCACGTCATCTTGATATTCCAACGATAAAACACAAAATATTACAATCTATTGATGATAGCAAGGATATTCGAGCTATCATTGTTGCCTTGTGGCAGGAGCAGGGGAATCTGGCGAGAACGGCACAGCGTCTTTATATTCATCGCAACTCGTTGCACTATAAATTAGAAAAATTTCGATTATTGTCTGGTTTGAATTTGAAAAATCTTGATAGCCTTGCTTTTTGCTACCTTCTTATCATGGGGACATAATTTTTGGGCACTTTGCACAAAAAATCTTGTGTTCCTTGTCCATGGAATGTAAACGCTATCTTTGCTATAATAAAGCCAAGATAAATCAAAGGAGTTATCAAATGGTAGAATTAAACCTTAATCACATTTACAAAAAATATCCAAATGCAAGTCATTATGCTGTTGAAGATTTCGATCTTGACATCAAAGATAAAGAATTTATCGTTTTTGTAGGACCTTCAGGTTGTGGTAAATCAACAACACTTCGTATGGTTGCTGGTCTTGAGGACATCACAGAGGGTGAACTTAAAATTGATGGTGAAGTTGTTAATGACAAAGCACCAAAAGACCGTGACATCGCCATGGTTTTCCAAAACTATGCCCTTTACCCACACATGACTGTTTACGATAACATGGCATTTGGGTTAAAACTTCGAAAATACAAAAAAGACGATATTGACAAACGTGTTCGTGAAGCAGCTGAGATTCTTGGGTTGACAGAATTTCTGCAACGTAAACCTGCTGATCTTTCAGGTGGTCAACGTCAACGTGTTGCCATGGGACGTGCCATTGTCCGTGATGCCAAGGTGTTCTTGATGGACGAACCTTTGTCAAACTTGGATGCTAAATTGCGTGTGTCAATGCGTGCTGAAATTGCCAAAATCCACCGTCGTATCGGTTCAACGACAATCTACGTTACTCACGACCAAACAGAAGCCATGACACTTGCTGATCGTATTGTGATTATGAGTTCTACCAAAAATCCTGACGGTTCAGGAACAATTGGTCGTGTCGAACAAATCGGGACACCACAAGAACTTTATAACCGCCCAGCCAATAAATTTGTTGCGGGATTTATCGGTAGCCCTGCCATGAACTTCTTTGAAGCAAGAGTTGAGGGGGATGCTTTGGTCAATGATGCTGGCTTTAAGATTGCCTTGCCAGAAGGTCAAAAGAAATTACTGGCAACAAAAGGCTACAATGGCAAAAAAGTTATCTTTGGCATTCGCCCAGAAGATATTTCAAACAATCCATTAGTTCGTGATACTTATCCTGGTGCCACAATCAAAGCAGAAGTAACGGTGTCAGAATTGCTCGGTTCTGAAACAATGCTTTATGTCAAGGCTGGTGATGTTGAACTGGTATCGCGTACAGATGCGCGTGATCTTTACGAACCAGGTGAACAAGTTGAATTGACTTTAAATGTGGCTAAAGGTCATTTCTTCGACCCTGAAACCGAAGCAGCTATTCGCTAATTTTTCCAAGACAAAACTATTCTAGAATACAACACAAAAATCCTTACACTTACTGGTGTAGGGATTTTTTGCTGATTGATAAATAAAAAAGTGCTCAGCCTCTTTTTTATGTAGTTGTAATAAGCAAGACGCAGTAGTTTGGACTTCAAGAATCTGGGGATAGACCGTTTTAGGTCGGCAACTAGAAACTGAGACTTGCTGAGAAATCAAGTTTCTGTGAAACTACTGATTCGCTTTTTAATTTCTAGGCTCATGAATAAAGTCTCCACTGGAGACTTCAGACTGAAGACAAAGTCCTTGGGAACAACAGTTTCTAAGGGCTTTTTGTGTGGATTAGCGGTATAATAGAGATAATAATAGCTATGAGGTGAGCCTATGTTCCATAAAGAAAATCCAGACTATAATCGTAAGCAAGTTGGTTTTTACACCTTAGATGACTTAGTTCCAGAAGACCATTTGTTACGTCAGATTGACCGTGTGATTGACTTTTCTTTTATTTATGACTTGGTCGAAGACACTTATTCTCACGAAACAGGTCGTCCTAGTCTCGACCCTGTGATGGTCATCAAAATTCCTTTAATCCAGTGTCTCTTTGGGATTCATTCAATGCGTCACACCATTAAAGAAATCGAGGTCAATGTGGCTTATCGTTGGTTTTTAGGCTTAACTTTAGACGCTAAAGTGCCTCATTTCACTACTTACGGCAAAAACTACAGTCGTCGGTTTCAAGATAAACAAGTAGTTGAAGCCATTTTTAGTCATGTCTTAGGCTGCTGTATCAATGCGGGCTTAATTGACCCAAGTGAGATTTTTGTAGATGGCACTCATATTAAAGCAGCTGCTAATAACCACAAATACATCACTCAAGAAGTTAACCAACAAACTAAATTCATGGCGGATCAACTCGAACTTGAAATCAATCGTGACCGTGAGAAACACGCAAAAAAGTGGCTAGGGCTCGCCAAAGCAAAAGAGCCCAAAACTAAAAAAGTCTCAATGACAGACCCAGAAAGTGGCTGGTTTCATAAGGGAGAACATAAACAAGTTTTTGCCTATAATGCCCAAGTTGCCTGTGATAAGCATGGTTGGGCGCTAGCCTACAGCGTAGAATCTGGAAATGTTCATGATAGCCAAGCTTTTCCAGCTCTTTTTGCTCAACTCAAAGCCTTTCAACCAACCTACTTAATCGCAGATGCAGGTTATAAAACACCAACGATTGCTCATTATTTACTCTCTCAAAAGGTTATTCCTGTTTTCCCTTATACTCGTCCTCATGGTAAAAAGGGTATGTTACGTCCTAAGGATTTTATTTATGATGATTATTATGACTGTTACCTTTGCCCTGAAAATCAGGTGTTGACTTACCGAACTACCAACCGTCAAGGGTATCGTGAGTACCAAAGTCAACCTGAAGATTGTCAGAATTGTCCTTTACTAAGCCAGTGTACGACGAGTCAAGCCCATCAAAAAGTGGTTACCCGTCATGTTTGGAAAGCCGACTTAGAGATTTGTGAAGATATCCGACATCATCGAGGGATGAAAGACCGTTACCGAAAACGCAAGGAAACCATTGAACGCTTATTTGGGACAGCTAAAGAATATCATAATTTGCGTTATACCAGAGAAAGAGGCAAGTCCAAAATGGAGGCAAAAGTTGGACTGACTTTAGCGTGCTTAAATCTTAAAAAACTCGCAAAATGGCTGGCAGGATAGCCTTTTTATTTTGCCTAAAATTCCTAAAATAGGCTTATTCAACGTTAAAAACTTCAAAATACAGAAAAAAGACAAACCTCAGAAATAGGGTTTGTCTTCAGTCTGA
>NZ_NETH01000022.1 GCF_003337175.1 Streptococcus gallolyticus | reverse complement strand
ATAAGTGCACAATAAAAACTCATAAGATTTTCTAGTAAAATAGGATTGAACAAACATCTTACGAAAGGAAATCTTATGAGCTACCATCATTTTACCATAGATGAACGAGAAAGTATTCTGATTTATCGTACGAAAGGGATGACCTTTTCTCAAATAGCACGACTATTACATCGGCACCCCTCAAGTATTAGCCGTGAATTAAAACGTCATTCCAAACAAGGAAACTATTCGCCTAGTAGGGCACAAAAAGCTTATCATCTCGCTAAATCGCATTGTGGGCGAAAAAGGAAATTAGAAATAGACACTGAACTCAGTCAGACCGTCAAGCATCTTTTTCTTGAGTGTCAATGGTCGCCAGAAGAAATTGAGGGGCGATTACGTTTAGAACGAGAAAGACACGTCATTAGTTATCAAACCATTTATAGAGCTATCTATCACGGTCACTTTGACGACACGCCTCTTTCACATGGTGCTCGTGGGGTTGTTCGCAAACTTCGTCACCATGGTAAAACACGCCATACAAAATCCCATGTGGAAAAGCGAGGAAAAATTCCTATTTCTCATACCATTCATGAGAGACCAACAGCAGCTAATGAACGCTCGAGAATAGGTGATTGGGAAGCCGATACTGTTGCTGGAAAGACTGGAAAAGCTTGCCTAGTAACACTCACTGATAGGCATTCCCGCTTCCTCAAAATTCAGAAAGTAGCTGTCAAGAAAAGTAAATTGGTTATAGAAGCCATGGTAAATATGTTAGAGTCTCTACCAAAAGAAACAGTGACTCCTGATAGAGGTAAGGAATTCTCAGGGCATCCTGAACTCACCGAGAAACTAAATGTCGAAGTCTATTTTCCTGATCCTCATGCTCCTTGGCAACGAGGAACAAACGAGAATACAAATGGCTTATTGCGAGAGTATTTTCCAAAAGGAAGTGACTTAACAGAGGTAGAACACTTGATTATTCAGGAATGGGAAGATAAATTAAACAATAGACCACGAAAATGTCTAAACTGGAAAACACCTTATGAAGTTTTTTATGGGATAAATGTGCACTTAATTTGACAATTCGCCCTTGAAAAATGACCCTACCGTTATTGATAATGGTAACTGTATCCACTAACTTTCTTAATTCTTCTAACGAGTGACTAGATATAATAATCCCAACCCCTCTTTGTGATAATTCAATTAGTAATTCTCTGAACTCTTTAATTCCCCTAGGATCTAGTCCATTAAATGGTTCATCTAGCAACAAATAGTTGGGTGATGAACCAGTGCTTGGGCAAGTCCTAATCGCTGCTTCATACCTAATGAAAAGTTGGATACTTTACTATTTGCACTATTTTCCAAACCAACCCTACGCAAGGATTCCAAAATCTCTTTTTGTGATAAACTGATGTCATATAGACTAGCAATCAGTTGCAAATTCTGCCGAGCTGTTAACGTTTCATAAAACATAGGGTATTCGATAATGCTACCTATATGATTCAAATACTGCTTTGATTCTCCTTCTATTAATACCTCATTGATTTTTATTTTTCCTGAGTCCTTTTTTACCAAACCTAATATAGCTTTAAAAATAGTCGTTTTCCCAGAACCATTTTGCCCAATGAGCCCCATTATTTCTCCACTCTGCAATTCAAAGGATAAATCAACGATAACCTTTTTCTTTTTGTACGATTTATTTAGATTAACAATTTCTAAAAGTGCCATTTCATTTTCCTTTCTGGGTGTCTCTTGTTATCTTCCAATTCTATATGACTCACTTATCTAAAGGTGATCCATCATAAGTAATTTTTCCTTTATCCATAATGATAAGTCTATCTACAAATTTCATGAAATCTTCTTTGTGAAAAATACTCACTATTATCTTGTTTTGTTTTATTGAATTTAGATACTCAAAAACTTTTTTCTCAGATTCTTTATCTAAACCACTTGTTGCTTCATCTAATAATAACATTTCAGGATTGCTTAACAATGCCCGAGCCAATCCAACTTTTTGCTTTTGACCACCAGATAGATTTTCGCCATTTTCTAAAAGGAAAAAACCTAGTCCATTTCCTTCAGCTGTCAAATCAAATAGACCAAATTCATTGCATATTTCCTCAATCTCCTCATCTGAGATTTTTGAGCAGCCTAACGTTAAATTATCTCTTAATGTCCCTTCAAATACATAGGGTTCTTGACTAACGTAAGCTAACTTACTTCTTAAACTAGGTAATAGCTCCTTTGAAAGTTTTACATCTTCAAAAATAATTTCTCCCTGATTGGGATTAATAAGTGTTCCTATCATTTTTAACAGTGTCGTTTTACCAGAACCATTTATCCCCATTATTCCAATAATTGATCCCATATTTAGAATAAGGTCAATATGGTCTAAGCTCTTATTTACTAAGTTATATTGATAAACTATATTCTTCAACTTCACTGTTTTAACCTGGTTTGTTAATGATTTATTAGGTGTAATATTTGAGTATTCCTTTTCAATTTCTAAAATATCTATAACTCTTCCAACAGAAACAAGTGTATTTTGAAATTCCCCAAATGATTTTATAATACTTTTTACTGGGATGATGAAAAAAGCAGTAAGAGACTCAAAAGCAACCAATTCCCCCAAAGAAATTGTATTAGAAATAACTAATTTACTTCCAAGCCAAATAATAATTAACATACCTATTGATTCAACAATAACAATTAAAGAATTAAAAATACTTTTCAAATTTAAAATTTTAAAAAGTCCTTTAGAAAGCTTTTGGTTTGTGTGATGAAAAACATGAGTAAACCTACCTTCTCCCTGTTGTAGTTTTATGGTTCCAATACCTGACAATACTTCATTGATGATTGTTAATAAATCAGAATGCTCTTTTTGTACATTTCGATTGATATTCCTCAGCGGTGACATAAAGATAATTGTAACTATGGCGTAAACAAACAATATTATAACTACCAAACCAAATAATATGGGACTAATAGAGCATAGGATACTCCCTCCTACTATTGCTAATATGGCATCCAATACCATTGACAGAATCATATTTATTCCTTGATTTTGAATCTCGGTAATATTATGAAACCTTGATAGTATACTTCCCGAATCAGTTCTATCTATGAGGGGTAAGCCAAGCATATGACCAAAGAAAAGTTCCATTAAGTTGGAATTGATTCTTTCTGCCATCTTGGCTAATACAAAACCGTTCAATAGACTTATCATAAATTGACATAAGTAGAGTATCACTAGAACGATTAATAATAAATCAATGTTTGAGATGACTTGGTCTATTATTCCTTCAAAAGTATTTGAATTTTCTTTATTTAATATCATGCTATCTATAACATTTTTATAAAAAAAGCTCCTGTCATAGAAATCAATGATATTACCATAGAATATAATATTGTGTAAAAAAATTTTTTCTTTCTAGCAATATGATTCTCGTGAGATAAGTATAGTTTTTATGAGGCTGACTCTTATTCTCCCAAGAATCATTTTTAGTAAAAGTTAAAATAGATCCTGACCACTTCTTATTAAACTGTTCAAAAGTTAAAACTTGTTTTCCCTCACTAGGATCAAAGATTTTTATTCTTAATTTGGTATAATGATACACTACAACAAAGTGACCTTTTGAATGATTATTTACAAAATGAGCAATAAAGGGCGTTGGTAACCTTTTATTTCTCATTTCTTCCAGTAATTCTTCGAATGTGCCATTCAAGGCAGTTGAGGTTAAACCCAGTTGTTCTGCCACTAATCCAATCGTATAGATACTAGAGCCAGATTTATCAACTTTCATTTTCTCTCTTATCAACGATAAAGGAGCCTTATTTCCAAAAAATTGATAACTGAAGTTAGACAGGCTGCACCGCAATCTTGAGCATCATGTTGCATTACTCCTCTAAAATATTTTCTCATAATTTTTCCCCATAATTAACTTCATTGAGATTAGCGTAATAGATTGTACTAGTATTTTAAGTAAAAAGTCACTTGAAAATTATCAAGCGACTCAAAAGTTTAGCCACGAACACCTGTTCGATGACTTGGGTATTTTTTCTCATGGTCATATGCTCTACTCCTTACTGTAGTCACCAAAACATGGTCGTGACTGATATAACCACAAGTATAATAAACCCAAACTGCACCTCCAGTAACAGCCTGCTATTCTTTTACAGACATTCTTTTTATGACTGTATTCTCCTTTATGATTAAAAATTTTATATGCTAATTTATTTTGACATATACATTATAACATACATTGAAAGGGCTTACAAGTGATTATAAAAACTATTTCGAAATGATAATTATTTTAGTTCAGTTTTCTCCATGCTAGAAACTACTCTAATCAGTTAATATCATTATTCGAATCTATTAACTACTTCCAGTTATTAAATGGTATCTATAACAGCTTGAAATATTCGCATCCTCTAGCTGTAAAAGTTTAACTGGCTTTCTTATTTAATTTGCTAATAAGGTTAAAAACTTCTTATCATTCATGGTTCAACAGATGATACTTTCTTTACTTTAGCCCATCATCTTATATGTTTACAAGCCGAACTCATTCTTAATTGTTTTCAGATAACTTTCGACTTTGTCAATAACCAATTTATCACATACACCTGTTTTCATATCTGTATGCATGACATTACCATGCTATTAGCAAGGGTGTCATTTCTTTTCTGCTTTGATAAGCTTAAGATCTCTACGCCTTATCAAAATGTTAATTATCATTGCTTTCCATCATAGACTGAAAAGATTTTAGGGAAAATAAATTCACAGGCATTGAATGACTATTTTACTACACAGAAAAAGACACTCTGTTACAAGTGTCATTCTTCTATAAGTTCATATGGCTTTTTTAATACAAGATTCTCTTTATGATAGTATCATTATTGTGAAATTACTCCTGATTTTCTAGATATTTCAGCGTAACAACCCATATCTTCTAGTTTTCCTAATAGAACCAAGACATTTTATGCGTATAATGACATTCATGACGTCATTCGCTTTTTTCAATATCTGCTTTTAATTCATCCATATTGAACTTCGCAAAAAGGTATTTGCGGTCTTGAACTGGAAAACGTTGATCAAGTTGATCAACTGGTCCCACTTCAATCGTGCCCTCTGAAATGATAAAATCCATCACATGACCACCGAATGTGAAATCATCAGAAATAAAATGCAAATGATAGCCTGCAACACTCACCCCATGGAACATCTTTGGTGTCCAAATCCCGACAATCGTCCCTGAAATAGTGTCACGTGTGTATTCTGGTTGGCGTGTAGCAACATCCGCAAACTTAATATCAGGGGTTGATTTTGGAATCATGCGGACATGCATCTTCGCAAATATTCCTTTGATCTTAATCGAACGAAATAGATTAACACCATCATAATAGGACTCAATACGTTTTTCTAATTCCTTATCAGTCATTTCAAAGCGTTGTTTAAAAATCACTTCCGCTTGGTGAGGAACAACAGCAGCATAAGGCACTGTGACATCATCAGAAACTTCTACCACCTCTGCTTTTCCATCAGACCCTTTAGCTTGATAGGCTTTCCCATCAAGAATAATCAGCTCCCCGTCGATAGAATCTAGTGTTCCAATCCCCAAATCCCCATGTTCTAAAAGCTCACCTATGGTCAAGGTTCCACCATAAAGGCCAGCCATAAGCGCACTTAACGTATTATACTGAAATAGTTTAATTGCTTCTGACATATTTTCCTTCACTTTCATCAAATAACCTTAAATCGTATCTTCTGAGATGATTTTACTGTCCTATACTTAAAAGATCACGTTAATAGAATTCGTCTGGCAGGATAGTTTCGCCAAGTTTGATATTGTCTTTATAATCGATTGGAATGTCAATTAAGACCGGACCCTTGTTTGCTTCAGTCAAAGCTTTCTTGAGGGTTTCTTCAAACGAAGCTTTGCTGTCAACACGATAACCTTTTGCACCAAAACTCTCAGCATATTTAACAAAATCAACTGGACCAAGATCCACACCCGATGACCGACCATATTTCATTTCTTCTTGGAACTCGACCATATTGTACTTGCCATCATTCCAAATGAGGTGGACAATCGGCAACTTGAGACGTACGGCAGTTTCTAGTTCTTGTGCTGAAAAGAGGAAACCACCATCACCAGAAACTGAAATGACTGTCGTATTGGGACGTACAAGGGCTGCTGAGATTGCCCAAGGAAGTGCAACGCCAAGAGTCTGCATTCCATTTGAAAAAAGCAGGTGACGAGCTTCGTAGGATTTGAAATAACGTGCCATCCAAATGTAGTGGCTACCAACGTCAACAGTGACAGTCATATCATCTGTTGTATTTTCTTGCAAGACATCAATAACATCAAGCGGGTGGACCAAACCTTTCTTGGAATTACGGTCAAATTTGACATCTTCGACCACATTTTTCTTCAGATTTTGCAAATAATCTACTGATGCTTTTGGCAAGACATAGCCATTAACGGCAGGCAAGAGCAAGTCAATGGTATCAGCGATATTACCAATCAATTCACGTTCTGGCTGGAAATAAGTGTCGATTTCAGCTTGCGCAACGTCGATAACAATAATACGAGCTGAAATTTCAGCATTCCAATTTTGGGCTTCATACTCGATTGGGTCATAACCGATAGCGATAACAAGATCAGCTTTTTTAAGTAACATGTCACCTGGCTGATTGCGGAAAAGCCCAACACGTCCAAAGAAAGTATCTTCTTCCAATTCACGTGAGACAATACCTGCACCTTGAAATGTTTCAACAACTGGCAATTTAACCGCTTCTAGCAACTTGCGAATAGACTTGGTAACAGCACGTGTTGACGCACCATTTCCCAAAAGAAGCACTGGCAAGTCAGCGTTACGAATCGCTTGTGCTAGATAATTGACATCATCAACTGATGCAGAACCCAGTTTTGGGTCAGTTAGGGGCTTAATCGCTTTGACCGAAACCAAACTATCTGTCACATCTTGTGGAATAGACACAAAGCTAGCACCGCGTTTTCCTGATTTTGCCACACGATAAGCATTAGCGATTGTTTCAGAGAGTGTGTTTGGGTCATGAACTTCTACTGCATATTTGGTGACTGGCTCCATCATTGCCACATTTTTCATAGATTGGTGCGAACGTTTCAACAAATCAGAACGTTTAACTTGTCCTGAAATCGCCAAAACAGGGTCGCCTTCATCTGTTGCGGTTACCAAACCTGTCGCCAAGTTTGAGACTCCAGGACCACTTGTTGTAATGACAACACCGGGCGTACCTGTAATACGTCCAATTCCTTGTGCCATAAAAGCGGCATTTTGCTCATGACGAGCGACAATCAATTTTGGTCCCTTATCCGCAAGCGTATCAAAAACACGGTCAATTTTAGCACCTGGAATCCCAAAGACATAATCAATGTCATGATTAATGAGGCTATCTACTACTAAGTCAGCCCCATATTGTTTATTGTCTGTCATTTTATCTCCTGTATACCTTTAGATGACTCATTCATTCTACCGTCGAACAGTCGCAAAATCATAGCTGGATTTGGTGGGAGAATCAGTCAAATCTAAATCACAAATTTTTATTTTTTCACAAGTATAGTTCAATTATAGCATAGTTTTACAAAAAGTTTGTGAAAAATTGTTTGTGAATTTTTTCTTTATCTTTCTTTGAAATAATTTTAAATAATCTGAAAATGGTTCTGCTCTAAAATAAAAATATCAAGCCAATTTTAGACAATCTGTCATCATATCACAAAAGCGAATCGATTCTGATAACATAACCGATTCGCTTATCACTGCTTATATTGTCTAAACCATTTCAGAAAGAATGATAGTTAACTGCATGACACAAAACGACTTTGTCGGTTGGTTGATTTGACATAAAATGACCCCTTTTTCTGTATTGTAGAAAATCATAGAAAACTTCAAAATGATATATTTGGATTTTTCGATATATTCTTTCAAAAAAATTCTTTTTTTACAACTCTTTATCGATAAAGTCACGAAGGTGTTTAAGCGTTACTTCGTTACGACGATAATAAGTCCATTTTCCGATTCTGGTAGCAATCAACAGATTAGCTTTTTGGAGCATTGAAAGATAGTGGGACGTCGTTGACTGTGTTAGCCCTAATTGTTTTTGAATTTCACCAACACAAACGCCTACTTCTCTCATATCCACATTTTCCTCATGGGCAAAATATTTTTCTGGATTTTTCAAGCAAAAAAGGATTTGTAATCGATAGTCATTGGCTAAGGCTTTAAAGATTTCTACATTTTCCATGATTCCATTATATCTATTCTTCTCGATATGTCGATAGAAAAATCAAAAAATTTATCTTGTAAATGATGTCTACACAAAATAAAGAAGTTGAGCACCTTTGTCTCAACTTCTACTGAACTGATTACTTTTTTCGTCTTGTTCTAACAAAATCATAAGTGGTCATCACGATAAATCCGACAAATACAATAATGATCTTGCGCAATGGGTCGCCACTATGGTCAAAAATACTTAACAAAACAAAGATAATGATGACCGTAATGAGATTGCTGACCAAGAGATTTCTAAAATTCATTTTCACTTAAAAATTCCACCATATTCACATCATCTGGAACCAATTGCAAATAACGTTCTGCAACTTGATAAGCACGTTCCTTTTGCCCAAATTCACGTAAAATATAAGCATAATCTTGCAAGAATTCTGGATTATCCGCTAAATCTGTCGCCAATTCATCATAAAGCTTGAGCGCTTTTTTATCAGCTTCCAAGGCTTGGTAAGCTTTAGCGATATTCCATTTTGTTAAGACACTATCGATATTATCACGTGACAAAGCAACAACATCTTCATAACGCTCTTCTTCCAAATACAAGTTGGTCAAACGCAGCAAGACATCTTCATCATCAACCGCAACATCTTTTGCTTTCAAAAGATAGCTTTCAGCTTGCTTAGAATCATGCAACTCATATGACAATTGTGACGCAGCAAGCAACAAATTGGTATCAAATTCGTTTTTGCTCAAACCTTTTTGAACTAGGCGAAGCGCTTCTTCTGTTTTATTTTCCTCATGGAGAGATTGGGCATAGACATATTCATAGCCCTCAAAATCAGGATTCATCGTATCCAACTGCTTAAAGTAAACATTTGCCTTTTGATATTCCCCTTGGTCATACAAAATAGTGGCTAATTCAAAAATTGTTCCGTCGTCGTATTCAATGTCAATCGCTTTTTCAAGAAATTCAATCGCTGCCTCAAATTTCCCAAGACTAGCATAAGCACGACCGATACGTTGATAAGTAGAAATCCCCGTTAATGCAAGGATTTCACGATTGTCCAACTTAGCGTATTCTTTGATTGCTTGATTAAAATTACCTAATTCTAACTCAATTTCAGCCAAACCAAAAATAACCAATGGTTCATCGCTGATTTCACTAGCTAGCAATAATTTCTCACGCGCAACATCTGTCAAACCTTCCATATCGTAAATATCAGCCATGACAAGCAAAGCTGACAAATATGCTTCGCTTTCTGGTGAAATGGCATCCAAATACAAGAAAGCTCCCTCAATATCACCATCTTCAGTTGCAATCTGCGCTAGGTTAATATTTACTTCAGGATAACTCTCACGCTCCTGCAAATAAATTTCCCTTGCTTGTGGCAAAAAACCAATGCTTTCAAGATATTCTGCCAATTCCAAGAGCATCTCAGCATCATCTTCTTTTAAGGCGCGTTTAAAATATTTATCAGCATGCTCCAAATCTTGATTTTGAATCGAAGCCACCATTTTTTCACTATTCAACATCTTTAGCTTTTTCTTCCCCTTCTATAACAAGTACTTCTTCCTCATACAAACCACTGATACGTTTGTACCATTCAAAAATTTCTTTAACAACAACTTTGATTGAAGCGTAAATTGGAATCCCTAGGAAAACGCCCCAAACACCAAACATTGACCCAGACGTTAGCAAAATAAACATGATGGTAATCGGGTGAATGCTCAATTTGCTTCCCAGAACCAAAGGTGAAACAAAACGTCCCTCGATTGTCTGCTCAACAACAAATGTTATCAAAACTTTAATGAGCATAATCGGACCTTGGACAACTCCCATGATAACGACTGGAACCATGGCAAGAAAGCTTCCAAGATAAGGAATCATATTAAGAAAACCAGCGATAATCCCAAAAGTAGCCGCATAACGCAAACCAATAATATTAAAGAAAATCGTAAACATAATACCAACAACAATAGCAACCGTTACTTGTCCTTGAACATAACCAGCCAATTGTTTATTAATATCACCGAGAACACGCGAAATTGGGCCGCGCATCCGTGTCGGAAGTGTGTTTAATAAGCCTTCTTTCATCTTACCGCTATCACGCAAGAAATAAAATAAGATAAAAGGCGACATAATGATTGCTACAGTTACACGAGCAATCGCACTGGCAAAATTTGATGCCCAGTCAATCGCATTTTTCGAAAAGCTTTCCGCATAATCAATCGCTTTCGTGCTCACATTTGACAGCATTTCTTCCAATTCTTCTTGATAATTGGCTAGCCAGGGGCTCTCTAAAAATTTATTGGCTTCAACATTAATGCTTCTAACATAACTTGGTAAATTCTCAACGAAAGACGTTAACTGCTCTTGAATCGTTGGGATAAAGCTTGCCACAGCCCAGATTAACAAAGCAATGATAATCGCAAACACAATAAAAATAGAAGTTGTCCGACTAACGCCACGTTTCTCAATAAAATCAACCAAGGGTTTGATTAAATAATAGAGAATTGCCGAAATCACCAAAGGCAACATAATAATAGCTACAAAAGATATAATCGGCGTAAATAAAAATGAAATCTTGGTAAAGAGATAAAGGGTTAAAAACATAAGAAAAGTAATCAAAACAGCGACAACTGCTTGATTATTTAAAAACCACTTAAAAAACCAAGAATCTGTAAATTTCTTCTCTTGATGATATTTCATGAAAACTCCTCACTACTGTTTGCAATCAATGATTAAACTAATTTCCATTATAGCATTTTCTATTAAAATCACCATTTTTTAGAATGATGCGCTCATTTATCATAAAATATCACGCTTTTATCAATCAAGCGCTGTTCGTCGTCGTAAGTAAATTTGGCTGAAAAGAATGACACATCATCCAAAATCCATTTAAAAATTTCGTAGTCACCCTCCCAAGTCGGTTTTGATAGGACTTGGTCATAAGGCACCCACTCTAAAGTTCCTTCACGTGACTCTTCATCAGAAATCAATTCTCCCTCAAAATCGGTTACCTTGAAAACATAAGTGTACCAATCATGCCCTGGTGTGAATTCTGGGAACGTAATCACTCCCTTGAAATCCATTTCTTTAACAGTAAAATGCGTTTCCTCGAAAATCTCACGTTTCGCACATTCATCTGGTGTCTCGCCTGCTTCTAGCTTACCACCAACAGAAATCCATTTTCCTTCGTGAACATCATTTGGTTTCTTATTACGATGTAAAAGTAAAAGCGCTTCACCATTATCAATATAACAAATCGTTGCTAATTTTGTCATTTCTCTCTTCTTTCTTGTTTTATTCTATTGTACCAGAAAACTAAGGACAATTCTTGAATCAAAGGTTAACTTAGACGGCATTTCCTATTTTTAAGGGGAATAAAAAGCACATAGAGCTATCTAAGTGCTTAAAAATATAATGGCATCTTGGTATTTTTTCAGACGTTTGATGTCGTTTCGAGTGACCTGAACCAGCCTTGATAAATCTGAATTGTGCTTTAAATCCGCCAATTTGACAACACGTGCTAATTCATTTGTTTTAACAAGTTTAAGATATTGCTTGTACGATTGCCCATCTTTTCTAGTCAATAAATCAACTGCTTTTATGATTTCAGACGAGAAACTTGTTTCTTCTAAATCACTCAGCTGATAAGGAGTGTCTTCTATCACATCGTGTAAATAGGCAACAATTTTTTCATCATCTTTCGTGACAAACGATGCCACCGTCTCAGGGTGTAAAATATACGGCACACCAGCTTTGTCAACTTGATCGTGATGTGCTCTTTTAGCAATTTCGTGAGCTAATTTGATATCATCTTTCATCACTGTTCCTCCCTTACCGAAAAAAATTAAATTTATTATACCATTTTTCTACCCTTATGTTGCCCCGAAAATGCCCCTTACACACAAAAAAAGCCTGTCGCACAAGCTGTAACCCTTGATACGATAGGCTTTTATGATTATTTGTCAAGAACTTTTTGTGTTTTAGCGTAGTTAGCTTCAACAGCTTCTTTTTCAGCTTTCCACCAATCTTGGTTATCTGTGTACCATTTGATTGTTGCTTCAAGTCCTTCTTCAAAGTTTGTGAATTGAGGTTTCCAACCAAGTTCTTCACGAAGTTTAGTTGAATCAATAGCGTAACGAAGGTCGTGACCAGCACGGTCTGTCACGTGGTCATAAGCGTCTTTTGGTTGACCCATTTTTTCAAGGATAAGTTCAAGAACTTCTTTGTTGTTCTTTTCACCATCAGCACCGATAAGGTAAGTTTCACCGATGCGTCCTTTAGTTAGAATAGCCCAAACACCAGTTGAGTGGTCGTTTGTGTGAATCCAGTCACGAACGTTTTTACCGTCACCGTAAAGTTTTGGTTTAATTCCTGACAAAATGTTTGTGATTTGACGAGGAATGAATTTTTCGATGTGTTGGTATGGTCCATAGTTGTTAGAGCAGTTAGAAATGGTTGCTTTAACGCCAAATGAACGTACCCAAGCTTTAACAATCAAATCTGATGCAGCTTTTGTTGATGAATAAGGTGAACTTGGATTGTATTTTGTTTCAGCAGTGAATTTTTCACCCGGTCCTTCACCATGTCCTGGAAGGTCTTCACGAAGTGGAAGGTCTCCGTAAACTTCGTCAGTTGATACGTGGTGGAAACGAATATCGTATTTACGAGCTGCTTCCAAAAGTGTGTAGGTTCCAACAAAGTTTGTTTGGATGAATGGGCTTGGATCTTTCAATGAGTTATCGTTGTGGCTTTCAGCAGCGTAGTGAACGATAGCATCAGCTTTAGCAGCTAATTTATCAACCAATTCAGCATCTGCAATGTCACCAACAACCAACTCAACACGGTCACCAAGGATTTCTTCCAAGTTAGCACGGTTACCAGCGTATGTTAATTTATCAAGAACAGTAACGTGTACGTCTGGGTGGTTATTATAAACATAGTGTACGAAGTTTGAACCGATGAAACCAGCGCCACCAGTTACAATGATATTTTTGTATTCAGACATAATTTAAGATACAAAGGGACGTTTCGCTTGCGAAAAATCTCGTGGAAAAATAGAAAATCCGACGCAGACGACTAGCGTCTAGGAAGATTTATCTTTTTTCTCAGAGATTTAGTCCCGTGTTCAGTTTTTTAATAAACTGAACATTCCTTTCTGATTTATTTTTTATTAGGTATTACAAATCTTCTTTGCTTAATGGTTTAACGTCTTTAAGCAATGGGTGATTTTTGTCAGCTTCAGAGACTTCTGCTGCTTCCAAGTTTTCCCATTTAATGCCTAATGTTGGGTCTGCATAGTTAACAAAGGCATATTTGGGTTTGAGTTTAAGTGCCCAGTAATCATTAACCAAATAGCTATAGGCAACTTTATCAGACAATACTTGGAAACCATTGGCAACACCGCGAGGAACAAAGATACCTTTTGAGGCATCAATAACAGTTTGATAAACATGACCAAAGCTGTCACCTTCACGTAGGTCAACCCATGACCCTAGAACTTTACCTTCGTCAGCCACAGAGATGTATTTATCCCAAGGTTCTGCATGAAGTCCACGCAAAACATTTTTATGTGAGAAGCTGACGTTATTTTGTAATTTACCTTCTGCAAAGAAAGATTCTGGAAAACCAAGAGGAAGCATTTTTTCTTTTTGAAAGTTTTCTTTGAACCATCCGCGATTGTCACCGTGAACTGGAATATCAAATTCAATCATTCCAGGGATAGCTTCAATTTTACGCGCTGCTAATTCTTTACCAAAAAACTGTTCTGTCATTACTCTTCTCCAATCAAACGAAGCAAGTATTTTCCGTATTCGTTTTTCTTCAATGGTTGTGCAAGATTATGAACATCTTCTTTTGTGATGTAACCCATACGGTAAGCAATTTCTTCCAAGTTTGCTACTTGAAGATTTTGCATACGTTGTACAGTTTCAATGTATTGAGCTGCTTCCAAAAGACTTTCGTGCGTTCCTGTATCAAGCCATGCAAAACCACGTTCCATAACTTCTACAGAAAGGTCGCCACGTTCAAGGTAAATTTTGTTGACATCTGTAATTTCAAGCTCACCACGCGCACTTGGTTTAATGCTTTTAGCAATTTCAACAACATCATTGTCATAGAAATAAAGACCTGTTACAGCATAGTGAGATTTTGGATGTTCTGGTTTTTCTTCGATTGAAATCGCGTTGCGATTGTCATCAAATTCAACAACACCAAAACGTTCTGGGTCTTTGACCTGGTAACCAAAGACAGTAGCCCCTTTTTCTTTGCTAGCTGCTTTTTGAAGCATTTTGCTAAGTCCTGGTCCATGATAAATGTTATCTCCTAAGATAAGAGCAACGTTATCATCGCCAATGAATTCTTCACCGATGATAAAAGCTTGTGCCAATCCGTCTGGGCTTGGTTGGACGGCATAAGAAAGTGAAATTCCAAATTCTGACCCATCACCAAGTAATTCTTCAAAACGATGAATGTCAGTCGGTGTTGAGATGATTAAAATATCTCGAATTCCTGCCAACATTAGTGTAGACAATGGGTAGTAAATCATTGGTTTATCATACACTGGCATAAGTTGTTTTGAAGCCGCACGAGTCAATGGGTATAAACGTGTACCAGATCCTCCTGCTAGAATAATACCTTTCATAGTTAGGTCTCCCTCTTTATTAATTATCAGTCCTATTTTACCATTTTTTGGAAATGCTGTCACTAAGTTCTCTATTTTTGCAAGGTCTTCAGGAATTTCTCGCGCTGAAATAGCACAAATTCTGCATTAGCATGACATTTTTAAACAAAATAGGATTGAGATTTCTTCTCAATCCCACAACTTATTACAAATGATAAAATGGATTAGTTTCTGCTTGGCTGGCTATAACATCAACATTCCATTGATTATCGGCTTTCCAAGCATTGAATTTTTCAACCAATTTATCGATAAAAAGCACTTCGATGTGATGCCCAGGGTCAATCGCAAGCATACCGTTAGTAATCATTTCTTGTGCTGTGTGATAATAAATATCTCCTGTGATATACACTTGTGCCCCTTTTGCCATGGCGTCACGATAAAATCCTTGACCACTGCCACCACAAATCGCAACACGGTTAATGAGAGTTTCTTGATTTCCATAAGCAACTAGGCGTACACTATCCAAATGGAATTTTTCTTTTACTTTTAAGGCAAAATCGGAAAAAGTCTGCTCCTCAATCTTTCCGATACGACCAATCCCATAGCCATCTGCAGTTGGTGTCAAAATGTCAGTGTCCGTAATCTCCAAGAGCTCACAAAACCAATCATTTAAACCATCTGGCACAATATCAATGTTGGTATGACTAACATAAACGGCAATATCGTGCTTCACCAAGTCAAGGTAAATCTGATTTTGTGCCGTTGCGACCAAGTCCTTAAGCGGTTTAAAAATCGGAGCGTGTTTAACAATAATCAAATCAACACCTTTTTCAATGGCTTCTGCAACCGTCATCTCACGGACATCAAGCGCAATCATCACACGCTTAATCTCCTTATCAAGAGTGCCAATTTGAAGCCCTGAAATATCTCCTTCCATAGATAATTCACGTGGGCAATACGCCTCATAACGAGCAATAATCTCACTTGCTTTCATGGATAGCCTCCTTAATTGCTGCTATTTTTTGTGAAATGGCTGTGCGGTCATCGATACGATTTTTAGGAACATGTGGCAAAGCAAGCTCTAATTTTTTCAATTCACGTTTCCAACGTAATTTGAAGATTGCTGATTTTTCTTGATTTAAAAATGATCCAAAACGCAACTCTGTATCCGACAAAGTCATTTCCCCATGTTCTACCACCATAATTTCGTAGAATTTATCATTTTCAGTCATAATTTTTTCTGCAATAATTTTGAAATGGTTCGCCATAAGCCAAGCACGAAGCTCATCCTCACGGTTATTAGGCTGTAAAATCAGACGCTCAACACTTGCTAATTTATCAAGGCCGACTGCGAGAATATCAGCAATCAAACCACCACCCATGCCACAAATGGTGATAGCTGTCACATTATCAGATTCGTCAAAAGCCGCTAAACCGTCTGCTAAACGAACAGCGATTTTATCAGTTAAACCAGCTCCTGCAACATTATGAAGCGCTGATTCATAAGGTCCTTTAACCACTTCACCTGCAATAGCAAATGAAATTTTTTCCTCTTCTGTCAAAACAATTGGTAAGTAAGCATGGTCACTTCCAACATCAAGTAAACGTGCCCCCTGTGGCACAAATTCTGCCACGGCAGCCAAACGTTGTGATAATACTGTCTGCATAAATTTTCCTTCTAAAATATCATTCATTTCAATTATATCAAAAGGTTTCCCAAACCTTTTGAGGTTGGAAATGAAGTCAAGCGCAGCTTGATGTCAAAAGGATTGTAAAAGCTGATTTATCAGCGCATTAGAATCCACTCAACCACTGCGTCTTGTAAATAATAACTATGTAAACCAAGAAGCTGAGCACTTTTTGTCCCAAACTCTAATTATTTTTCACATTATCTTTGTAATACTTGCAGTAGGATTGAACCGGGCAGATGTCACATTTTGGCTTTTTAGCCAAGCAATGATAACGTCCAAAGAAAATCAAGCGATGATGTGTTAAAATCCAATCTTTCTTTGGAATTTTCTTCATCAAGTCTTGCTCAATTTCGGTAACATCAGCATCTGGTGCTGAGATATTGAGACGTTTAGCGATACGTGACACATGAGTATCCACAGCGATAGATGGGATACCATACACTTCTGCCAATACAACATTAGCCGTCTTACGTCCAACTCCAGGCAAGCTTTCAAGCTCCTTATGAGTCTTTGGAACCTTGCCATCAAAATCTCGTAAAATAGCTCGCGCTGTCTTGACGATATTTTTAGCTTTATTTTTATAAAGACCAATCGTTCTCAGACAATCTTCAACATCTGCTAAATTTGCATTAGCTAAGTCAGCAATTTCAGGGTATTTTTTCCAAAGGTTTGGCGTGATTTTATTAACCGCCTTATCTGTCGTTTGCGCAGATAAAATGACCGCAATTAGCAATTGAAATGGTGTCTTCCACTCCAATTCACCACGTGCCTCTGGATACATCTCACCAATAATAGCTAAGATTTTCTTTAAACGTTCACGTCCTACTCTCATTAGTCACTCCATAAATCCATGGCGGACAGAAAATCATCTGATACGGATACTTTGCCTGCTTTCGAGTCCTCGTGCTCTTTACGCCGTTCCTCAACTTGACGCATGGTTGTAATCCCCTCACGACGCCAGTTACGTAAAATCGCATTGATATAATTCCAATTGGTTTTACCATTAAAAACAGCTTCACGAAGGGCTGCCCGAACCAAATCAGGGTCTGTCTTGTCCTCACGAATTGTTTTTTGCAAATCTTCCAGTTCAAATGGACTAAGCATACGTCCTAACTCACGCTCAAAATCTTCAACTAATGTTTTGATAGGGTTTGAAGCTTGATTTTCTTGGGTCTCTGCGGATTTAGTTAACAAGTCATCCAAAAGTGCCAAGACTGGACTTGCATCAAAAATAACCTCAATTTCACTACCAAGCTCAATGGTTTTCATATCCAAAAGACCTTGCGCTGTCAAATCAGAAATCGAACGATTCACTTCGGCAACTGTCTTGTCCAAAGCAGTCGCAATTTGACTAGGCGCCAAGTCATCCATTTTGGTCGTGTTTTGCAAATAAATAAACTGCCAAATCAAAAAGTCATCTGAACTTTTGAAGATATCTTTATAATGAAAAAGAAGAGCACTCGGTAACACCAAATTACCCGATTTAAAATTTTCTAAAAAACTCATAATAATAGTCCTAAAAGATAATCGTATCCATCAAGTCATCCGAGATAGAGATTTAGCACGTTTTATTGTCAGAATCAGCCCTGCCTAATTATAGGTAACCATAAAATGAAAAATCTTTTTCCAGTTCTTCCAATGAATATGGAGTTTCCTGATAAACAGCATAATTAATCCAGTTACTAAAGAATGTTGTTGCTGCCAAATTCCACTGCATTGGCACATTTTGGGTGGGGTCGTCATTCAAATAATAGTGTTCTGGAATGTTAGGATTTTTTCCAACCTTAACATCACGTTTATATTCCCTATCAAGGGTTTCTCGATCATATTCTAAATGTCCAAAGCTATAAACTTCACGCAAATCTTTACTAGCCACAATAGACAAGCCAATAGCTTCACTTGCCGCAATAACTTCCAAGTCATCAATTTTTTCAACGTCTTCACAACGTACCTCGGTATAACGTGAATGTGGCGCCATAAAACTATCATCGAATCCACGTACGATAGGATTTTCAGGGCTAACAACGTCTTGTGAAAAAATACCTGATAACTTACGGTCTAACAAAACTTTTTTGATACCGTATTTATAGTATAAACCCGCCTGCGCTCCCCAACAAAGATGAAGAGTTGAATAAACGTGTGTTTTAGACCAATCAAAGATTTGACAAAGTTCGCTCCAGTAATCAACTTCTTCATAATCCAAAGTTTCAACAGGAGCACCTGTTATGATTAATCCATCATAATACTTATGTCGCACATCGTCAAATGTTTTGTAAAAAGTTTCTAAATGTTCAGCAGTTGTATTTTTAGACTCATGGCTCGTCATATAAAGAAACTCAACATTAATCTGCAAAGGCGTATTGGCTAACAGGCGTAAAAGCTGTGTCTCTGTCACTTCTTTTGTTGGCATCAAGTTAACAATGAGAAAATCCATTGGTCTAATATCTTGATGTTTGGCACGTTTATTATCCATAATGAAGACATTCTCTTCGCGTAAAATGTCTAACGCCGGCAATTCTTTATCAAGTTTTATTGGCATGAAAATATCTCCATTCTATAATATTGTCTTACGTCATATTATAAAACATGGAGATATGGTTTTCAATTATATAATTTCTCTAAACGGCTATAGTTTTTAGCTATAATTACCCTGGAAAATTCATTAAAACTTTTGTATCATAACCTTCAAGTGCCTGACGTCCGTTCAATCCGTCCAACTCAATAAGGAAAGCACATCCAGCTACAACACCGCCAAGGCGTTCTACCATTTCGATAGTTGCTTTAACAGTACCACCTGTTGCCAAAAGGTCGTCAACGATAAGAACACGTTGCCCAGGTTTGATAGCATCAGCGTGCATGCACAATGTGTCAATGCCGTATTCTTTTTGGTAATCAGCCGAGATGACTTCACGTGGCAATTTACCAGGTTTACGAACTGGTGCAAAACCAATCCCGAGTTCAAAGGCAACAGGGCAACCGACGATAAAACCGCGTGCTTCTGGACCGACGATCATGTCAATTTTTTTATCAGTAGCGTACTGTACAATTTCGCGAACAGCATAGCCATAAGCTTTTCCATCTGCCATCAAAGGAGAAATATCACGGAAAGTGATTCCTTCTTTAGGATAGTTTTCAATTGTAGCGATATAATTTTTTAAATCCATTTTCTTCTTTCTATGGGCTTTTGCCAAAAAATGTTTTACATTTCATTATAGCACACTTTTATGAAAAATGTAATACTTACAAAAAAACTTGTAATAAAAGGTTCATCTGGCAGTTTCTGAAAAAGTCTCATCATCATTTTAAAATGAAATATTGGCTTTCTCCACCTTATTCTGACAAGAGTTTTAACGTTTGCTGCTCTAAAAGAGCGAGATCGTATTCTTCATCTTGACTTCCTACGTCAAAAATAACCATTTGCATTATATAGCTAAAAAAAGGTGAAATCGCCATACGGATGACCTCTGTTTTTCGAAGATGATTTCCGTCACACAAACGCTCAGCAATTTTATCAATAGAGGGCGCTAATTGTTCTAGCTGTTTTTCAATAAAGTGCTTCATTTCCGAATTCGTCAATAGTTCTTGCATGATAATCTTCACCAATGAGTGATTGGCTTTGATAAGCGCGTAACGATCATAAATAAAATAATGAACAATATCTTCTTTCTTGCTAAACTTCATAATATTTTGGATAAAAGGAGCGCTCAAAAGTTCTGCCATTGGCTCCAAGACACCTATTAACAATTCCTCTTTTGTCTTAAAATATTTAAAAATAGTTGCTTGACTCACTCCAGCCACTTCTGCTATTTGTGCAGTCGATGTTCCATGAAATCCTTGTGCTGCAAATAACTTCATAGCTGCCAATAAGGTATTACGTTTTCCCGAAGGCATTTTAACTTTCGATAAACGTTCTTCAAAAGATAAAACGATATTTTTTTCAGTCATGTAAAACTAAACTCCTTTTTATCACCACTTCTTTCATTATATCACACTTTACGATAGCGTTTGAGCCCGATAATATTAGCAGTGGTTAAACCAACGAGAAAGATTAATAAGGTTAAAATATCAAAGGCAATGCTATTAAATCCGTCACCATACATGATAATCTTAGTCAAGGCATCTCCTGAGTATGAGAGAGGAAGAATTTTACCAATATACTGTACCCAATCTGCCATACTATCCAGAGGAATGATGCCTGAGAAAAAGAGCTGAGGCATGATTACCAGCGGTAAAAACTGCATCATCTGAAATTCTGATTTTGCTAGAGTAGATAATAAAATTCCAAAAGCTAGGGCTACCAAAGCTAAAACAAAATTCACAATGATAACATTGATAATATTACCAACTACCTCAATATCAAGCAACCAGATAGTTGAAAGGACAATAACAGCAGTTTGAATAACCGCTATAATACCATAGGAAATCATATATCCAAACACAATGTCGCTACGTTTAACGGGTGTGGCTAACAAACGATCAAGAGTACCGCTCATACGTTCTTTGAGTAACGCCATTCCTGAAATCAAAAAGACAAAGAAGAAAACCATGAACCCCATAAGGATTGGAATCATCTTGGCAAAGAATCCCGTATTTTCGTCACCATAATCATAATGTTCGGTTAAGTCAGTCGAACTAGCGTTGCTAGTAGGTAAAAGGGGAGCGAGACTCGGAGTTTCAGCTACAACTTCCTTAACTTGGCTCATAAACTGGTTGATACTAGACAAACTAAGCACCGATTTAATAGCTTGACGGGTTAGAGTGGTTTTAGATGAGTCTGTATTGGCATAGGTTACGTCATAAGTACCATCATCAACTGTAAGAATCGCATCGACTTCCTGATTATCTAAATCCGTTTGCGCCGCTTTAACACTAGTATATTTTTCAACAGAAACATGTTCTACATCATCAAGATTTTCAATCAAACTACTTGGAACATCAACAGCAGCAATAGTTACTGAAGTTGTACTATTAGCCGAAAACATGATATTCATCAACCACATAATAAGAATTGGTGCCAAAAACATCATAGCTAGAGTACGCTTATCACGCAGTAATTCTTTTAATACTTTTTTTGCAATTGCTAGAATACGCATCTTAAAGTTCCTCCCTATCTTCAGCAGCCAAAAATGCTTCTTCCACAGTATTGACACCATAACGCTCTTTGAGTCCCTGCGGTGTATCAAAAGCAATGACGTCACCATGTAAGAGCAAAGCAACCTTATCTGTAAGTTCTGCTTCGTCCATAACGTGTGTCGTAATGAACACAGAACGTTCTTCTTGGCGAATATTATCTAACTCTGACCATATTTTTCGACGAAGAGAAGGGTCAATTCCTACCGTTGGTTCATCCAAAATCAGTAATTCAGGATTTCCAAGTAAGGCAATAGCAAGTGATAAACGACGTTTCATTCCTCCAGAATAGCCTGAGACAAATTTATCAAGGTGATCTTGCAAGTCAACAACTCGTGCTACATGGTGAATTTGCAAAGTTAAGTCTTTCTTGGCAATTCCTTTCATCTGTCCATAAAATTCCAAATTTTCAAGACCAGTCAAGGCATCATAAAGAGCATCCGATTGAGCCATATAACCAATTTTTCCCAAGATATGACGATTAGGCATTTGAGTATTGAGCACCAAAGCTGTTCCACTATCTGCCTTTTCCATTCCCAGCATAGTTTTTATCATTGTTGACTTTCCTGCACCAGATGGACCAATCAGTCCGATGATTTCACCTTTATTAACTTCAAGGGTCACACCATTCAAAACTGTTTGCGCAGAGAAAGCTTTTTTTAAATCTTTCAAATCAATGACTTTCTCCATTGATAAACCTTCTTTCTATATTTGATAAAAGTGAGTGATTAGTTACTTACAAAAGACATTATAGTGAGTATTCACTCACTTGTCAAGAAATAAGCCTCTTTTTTCTTACATTATTAAGCAAAAGACAAGAAGCCTCAACATGAGACTTCTTATCTTTTATAGATAGTTTTTCAGTCCACTAAGCCAAGCAATCGTCGGCTGTAAAAGACTTGACCAGAATGCATGCTGGCATCATCGATAATGAAGACCAGACGCACAACGCGTGTGACTGCTGGCGTCCAATTGTTATCAACGATATCATCTAAACTAGATTCTGTTAGAGTTTCAACATAATTTATCGCTGCTATTGTAGTAGCCTTTAAATACCCGAATAAAGCTTCCTTTATAGCCACTTTATCCTTTACAGGTTCTACCTTGCTATCTGAAATCATCCAATGCAATGGCAATACAGGATAGTCCGAACTAAAAGCATCATCAGTTAAATTTAAATTTTCACATTGTTGACGCACTTCTGACACACTTTCACACTGCGACAAGATCCAAAGGATGAATTCAAAAGAGGCAACATTTGTTTTGCCATCTTTAGCAGGTTTAAAATCAGTATTTTCTGGAAAATTTAATCCTGCCATACTTAATCCTTTTTCATTTGTAGCATCATAAAACAATGGATAGTCATCTACAACTGTTGCCATGCCATAATTGCTAAATGAGTGTCTTGTTTTGTCTCGTACTTGAATGAAAGAGGATAATTTCTGGGATAAATCGTAACTTCTTCATGATAAGAAAAATCCAAATCAAGATTTCAACCAAAATAATTGTCTTTAGTTTGATAAGTTATAGCTGTACACATAGGCTACCTCCACCAACAAGAACTCCTACAAGACCAAGCCATTACAATACGAATAAGGTCTTGATATTCGATATTTTTACAACTTCATTATAGTGCTAATCTGTACTAAATTCAATTATTTAGTGATTACAAGTGATGTTATCATCATGGATTACAACGGTTTATTGAAAATAAAATTATTATATCATGTCACTAGAATCTGTATCAAAAAACAATCATTTTATCCCAGATTCATATTATTTGACTACCTAAAAACAATATACTATAGTTATTGTATTAATGATATAATGCTAAAAATGGAGGATTCTAAATTTGATTATAGATTCCATAAAAAAGTAACGCCTTGTTACAATTAGTAACCGGAACAGTCGTATTTATAGCATTTGTCATAAGCTCTAATTTTTTAAAGGATATGAGTAAAGAAGCTACAGTTGTTGGTGCTTCTCTAAGATTTTTGCTTAGCGTTATTTTAGCTGGTGTTTGTTATTACTTTATCAAATCTGAAAAATTATTTAACAAGTCTATTAAACTATCAAGAATGTCTAAAATTTGGCTAACAATCTTAATTTTACTTTTTATTACCTTTTTAAATATTAGAGATAATATTCAAGGGGGCTTATTGGGCGGGGGTTGGCTCTTTCTACCTTCTCTGCTGGTTGCATTATCAGCGGGAATATTTGAAGAATTTTTAGTGCGAGGATTATTTTTCTCCGGCATTTTAAATCTTTTCCAAAATAATCGTTTAAAGTGATGGTAGTCTTCTTAGTAAAAATTAATCTATTACCCATGAACACTATCATACCTAGCTCAGTCCAAGCTGTTTTCTAACCAGACTTCTATCAGCAAGGTGAGTGTTTTTTGCGATTATCTGTATAAGCGTTAATTCTCCTTGATGCTTGTCTTAATCTGCACCTTAATTGATTTTGGTCACTAATGATAGTTAATAAGAAGCCATGCTCAGACTCCGTGTGCCTTAGTCGCCATTAGCACTCTTTTCTATCACTACACTGTTTAGTTTAGATAAAAATCTTAATCAGCAAGAAACTAATTTATAAATTTATATTCTCAAAAACCGACAGTTCAGCAAGACCTTGTCGTTTTTTTCATTATCATAATGTTTTATAATAATGCCAAATAGGAGGTGTCAATATGTTTGAACAATTAAAACAAACTGCCAAGCAATTAGATCGGATGCGTAAAGAGCATCTTATCAACCAATCAGGCTCAACCGCCGATGATAGCTTGGATAAGGTACGTTCAGGACAATCGTATCTTTATATGAGCCAAGGCATGGATAGCGAAGTTTTTGAGGTTCGTTTTAAAGAACGTGTCTCTGGTAGCGATTTGACCGAAGCCATTCGTTATGCCGTAATGCGTTTTCCATACATTAATACACGTTTGATTGAGCTAGACGGTGACTTTTACATCGTACAAAACCCTGTCACCATGGTTGCACATCCCACCAAAAGCCTTGGAAAACTTGGCAGCCTGCGCACTAATCAACATTTGGTAGAAGTCACTTATCATAAAAATGCTGCTTATTTTGCTTTTCACCATGCTCTTTGCGACGGTCGCGGTGTCAAGCCATTCATTGAAACAGTCATTTACTACTATTGCCAACGTTTCTATCATTCTAATGCTCAAGCTGAAGGCATTCGTCTCAAAGATACGCCACTTTTACCAAATGAAACCGCTGATGCTTTCTGGGAGTTTTACGATTATGATGACAGCAAAGACTTTCCAACTTTCTCTCGTGATGCCTATGAACTTCCTGAAAGCAAGCCAAATGATGACATCAACGACTATCGTTTTGAGATTACCATTCCACAAAGCGATTACATGGCAGTTGCAAAAGCTAACAAGGCAACACCTGTCATTTTACTAAGCTATGCGATCAGTCAAACCATTGCCAAACTTTTCCCAGATTTTGACAAACCAATCAATGCTAACATTGCCACCGATATGCGTGCAGCACTTGGTTATGAAAATACCTTTAAAAATACTGTCAAATCAATGATTCTACCATATAGTAAAGACGATACAAGCAAAACCTTTAAGGAAAATTGCTACCAACTATCGGACTTATCTCAATCAACAAAAAGACATTGATTTCTGTAAAAAAGAGGCTAATGGTATCATCGGACTTTATAATAAACTAGATGAAGCACCGTCATTTGAAGAGAAACAAAAACTATTAGCTTTCATGGAAAATAGCCACCTCAACACTTACACCATTAGTTACATTGGGCAATTCATTCTCAACGAAAACGAGCAATATATTGATAGTATTCACCTTTACAGCGCAGGAACAATCGGACTTTCAATTAATATGATTTGTGCCAGCGGTAAATTCACCATTGATGTCAAACAGAACTTTCCAGAAGATACCTACGTCAAACCATTCCTTGAAACCTTGGCAGAATTGGGTATCACAAACGCCCAAGTTTCTGACAGTATCCCATTTACCACCCCCAAAGACGGTTTGAGAAAACGAAAATAAAAAAGATTCACCTAGCTCTTTTATGAGTCTGGGTGAATCTTTTTTGTATGATGACATAATTAACGATATGATATTCTTACTTTTTTAGTCATTTACCAAACAAAACCGTCATCATCATTAGTAACGTCTTTTGTCTTTCTAGTGGTATTTTGCGAAGCTTTACCAATCAAAGCCCCTGCTGCAGCCACTACCGCACCTGCTAACAAAATACTCCCAAGACCAAATCCACCTCTTCGATAGCCGTAAGGTGGGCGATGAGGGGGACGAGGACCACCAAATTCTGGACCACGAGGTCCGCCAAAACCACCAGGTCCACCAGGATCTCGATCAAAATGATTAGGCATATTACTTCACCAAGAGAGCTTCGCTCTTTCCTTTCATTGCTTTCAAAGATGATAACAAGTAGCATACGGTGTTTTACTTAAACAAAACTAAATAAAACAGCTAACACATTAAAAATCAGCCTTGAGACCTAGGGAAGAACTTTAAATCCTACAAGAAATATAAACTTTCTATTGATATAAAAACCTCCTTGGAACTGTGTTAGCTCCAAAAGAGGTTATCTTTAGTTATTCATCAGTCAGCCAATCGTAGATTTCTTGTGGGGTTCCGAGTGCCATTAGCTCTTGGAATTTAACTTGTTGTTTGAGGTCTTGGTAGATTTGGCTTTCTGAAATACTGCGTTTCTGGGCATCTTTGTTGACGACCATCACACCATCTGTGATGGTTACAAAATCTAATTCATCAAAAATCTGAATCATTTTAACGAGCAAAATATCAGGGATATTAAGGTACTGACTCAACTCTTTTAACTTGTAGCGGACATCAAATTCTGGGAATTGATAAATAGTTTTATAAAGCTTAGCAAATTGGTCACGTGTGCCATAGCCTGTCAGATAATAAGCACGTTTAATCTGATTTTTAAAATAAACGGCTTCAAAATGACGACCGATAAAGAGCGCTTTTAAGTCCTCAGCCTTATCAGGAATGTCTAAGACCACAACTTCATTTGCCGTGCTATCTTCAGCCAATACTGGAACACGTTCTGGAAGGCTAGCCGTTTTGGAGCGAATATCAATCAACTGAACACCTTCAACACGCGCATCTTCCAACATTAATTGAACAGTCGTTTGCCCATTCCACTTATTAATCGATAAGGTCGTTGCAAGGCAAAGATTTTGCGCTTGTTGAAATTCCTGCGCCAGATGTCCCTGATTAAAGGCAACAAGTTCAATTGCCGTTGTGCCTTGGGCAATTTTTAGTTTTAAATGCGCACCATTTTGCCCCATAGTGCGTGCTTGTTTCACCACAAAATCGTTAATTTCAAAGACTGGTTTTGGATTGTCCATACCAAATGGGGCCAATTTTTCAAGACTGTGCACGGTATCAAGGTCAATCTCTGATAGCTCCAGAATCTCATCAATAACAAGCTCTTTTTTCTGTGATAAGTCAATATCATTTTCAGCAATATAATCACACAAAACTTGTGATAAATTATCAAGATTTTCAGTCACCAAAGTCATTCCAGCAGCGCCAGCGTGTCCACCAAAGGCTTCAAATAAGTCACGGTGCTCATCAAGAGCATGGAAAATATTAATAGCCTCAATACTTCTGGCAGAACCTTTAGCAAGCCCATCTTCGATATTTAAAACAATCACTGGTTGCGCGATTTGTTCTAAAATACGCCCTGCGACAATTCCTAAAACGCCTGGGTGCCAGCCTTCTTTAGCCAATACTTGCACAGGCTTTTCCAAATCAACCATGCTCATGGCTTCATCGAAGATTTTCTGAACAATTTCCTTGCGTTCTTCGTTTTTAGCATTAATCATCTTGGCAATCTTATGCGCTTCTTCGTCATCAAAGCCAGTCAATAATTCGACAGCAGGATTTGGGTCATCTAGGCGGCCAAGTGCATTTAGCTGCGGAGCAATTTTGAAACCAACCGTTTCTTCATTGACATCTGCCATATCCACGTCTGAGACTTTCATCAATTCAATCAGACCAATGCGTTCGGTTTGTTTCAGAATGTCAAGTCCGACTTTAACCATCATACGGTTTTCATCAGTCAAACTCACCATATCAGCAATTGTTCCAATTGCCACCAAATCAAGCATTTCTGTCGGAATAGATTCTAGCAAAGTACAAGCGACTTTGAAAGCAACGCCACAGCCAGCCAGATATTTGAACGGATAATCAGCTTCTGGGTGTTCTGGGTGCACAATCGCAAATGCTTCTGGTAGCTCTGCTGGCAAACCGTGGTGGTCTGTCACAATGACATCTACCCCCCGACTTTGTGCGTAGGTAATCGCTTCGTGCCCTGCTACGCCATTGTCCACCGTGATAATCAAAGAAACGTTTTGCTGCTCAATGAAATAGTTATAGACCGATTCATTGGGACCATAACCATCTGTGAAACGATTTGGCAGATAAACTTGGGCTTCAGCGCCTAACATTTCAAGGGCTTCTTTCATAATACTGGCACTAGTCATTCCGTCAGCATCATAATCACCATAAACCAAAATTTGCTCGTAGTTCTCAATGGCTTGGCGAATACGCTCAACCGCTTTATCCATGTCATGTAAAAGGTAAGGGTCATGCAATTGTGACAAATCTGTTGAGAGAAATTGAGTCAATTTTTCTGCCGTATCAACACCTCGGCTATAAAGAATCTGACTGGCTAATTCTGTTAGTTTTTCTTTTTTTGTCAGCTCAAAAAAGCCATTATCTGGCTCTTTGTCACTATTTTTCCAATTGTATTTACTTGTTATCATTCACTTCTCACTTCTTATGTAAAGTTAACGACGCTTGGTTTATTTGTAATTAAAGGCTCTTCTAGCTAGAAAATCTGCGATTCTTGGGAAAAGTGTATAAGCTTTGTGAGCTGCCGCAAGCGACCAAGGCATATTTAGCTCACGCTTATTCTTGCCAAAAATGGCAACGGTGCGTTTCGCAACGTATTCTGGCTGTAAAACAAACCGTCCAACACTTTTAAGATAGTCTCCTGATGGGTCTGCTTTATCAAAAAATTTTGTTGCAATCGGTCCAGGGTTGACAGTTGTCACGTAAACGTTACTATCAGCTAATTCTAGTCGCAAAGCATTTGAAAAACCAATCACAGCAAATTTTGTTGCAGAATAGACAGAAGATTTGGCAGAAGCAATCAAGCCTGCAATGCTAGCAATATTGATAATATGGCCTTTCCCTGCCTCTTTCATCTTTTGCCCTACTAAACGTGAAAACGTCATTGTTGCAAAGGTATTAACATCAAACATGTCACGAATTTGCGCCGTGGTATAAGCATCGAAATCACTAAAATCGCCGTACCCAGCATTATTGATAAAAATATCAATGCGTCCATGGATAGCATAGATTTTTTCAACCGTTTCAGCAATCGCTACATCGCTTGACATATCAAGGGCAAAGCAAGCTGTGTTTGGACGATTGCCATAATGTGTTTTTAATTTCTTTAAATCACGTCCCAAGGCAATCACATAATCGTCTTTGGGAATACGTTTGATGATTTCTCGAGCAATACCACCTGTTGCTCCTGTAATGGCTATAATTCTCATAAGCTAATTTCTTCCAAATCTTTAACAAGGTGCGTGTTTTCAAAGACTGTTTTGGCGTCATTTTCGATTTGTTTGCACTCACGCCCTAGAAAACGAGCACTAATGTGGTTAAGCAAAAGCATTTTAGCTGACGCCTCTTTGGCAATTTGCGCAGCTTGCATGTTCGTTGAATGACCATGTTTACGCGCCATTTTTTCATCACCTTTGCCGTAAGTTGATTCGTGAACTAAAATATCAGCTCCCAAACCAAGACGAACACTAGCATCTGTCTTACGTGTGTCACCTAAAATGGTAATAATTTTTCCTTTTTTCGGTGCTGAAATGTAATCTTTAGCAATGATTTTTGTTCCGTCTTCTAAGATAACATCCTGCCCACTCTTGATTTTGCCAAAAAGCGGTCCGAAAGGCACACCAGCAGCCTTCAGAGCCTCAGCATCAAGCGTTCCCTCTAAATCTTTTTGCATCACACGATAACCAATACAGAAAATCGTATGATCAAGTTTTTCTGCGTAAACCACAAATTTATCAGTTTCCATAACCTTACCAAGGCTATTCTCGTCAAATTCATGGAAATGAATGCGATATGGCAAGCGTGCTCCTGACAAGCGCAAGCTATTTAAAATATACGAACGAATACCAATAGGACCGTAAACATCAAGGTCTGTTTGTTCCTCGTTAGCTTGAAAAGCTCGGCTAGCCAAAAATCCAGGCAAACCAAAAATATGGTCTCCATGCAAATGCGTGATAAAAATACGCTTAACTTTACGCGGTTTGATTGTTGTTTCTAAAATCTGACGCTGTGTGCCTTCGCCACAGTCAAACATCCAGACCTCATTGATTTCATCAAGTAGCTTCAAAACTAAACTTGACACATTACGTGACTTTGATGGCTGACCCGCTCCTGTTCCCAAAAATTGTAATTCCATTCTATAATGATAAAAACCGAAGTTTTTATCTCCTTTCCTCTACTGTACTTTTACATAAGCAATGAATTCACGTTGGTCAAAGGTATAATAAACTTGTCCTTTGTAGTGAGCTAGTAATTCTACTAATTCATCACGATTAAAACTTTGTAGCTTAACCACATTTCCTTTTAATTTTGAAATATGGCTGAGCAAACTTTCTTGTGGCGTTAGATCCTCAAGGACTTCTTCATCAAAATCCATTTTTGACATTTTTATGTGTCCTTCTTCCACGTAAACCTTGTATTGTGGGAAAACCTGTGCCAATTCAAACAAAACATCTGCAGCTAGCGTCTCATTCTTTTCAGAAAAAACACGCGCTACTTCTTTGTCATTTTCATAGGTAAAACCATATGATTTTCCTGATAAATTCAAGCGAATAAAGGGCTTGTATTCATCAAAAGATGGGTTAGCATTTAACAAATGCAATTCTTTAGATAATTCAAAATAATAATCTGTTGCGGCTTCTGGAGATTGTTTTTGATAGATTTCTGCAAAATAAGCATTGATAACACTTGGTGGCGGTGTGATAAAACTGAGTTTTTGCTCATCCGTCAACTGCTCCAAGGTATTTTGTAAATAAACTTTATCGAGTGATGTAAAACCACCGTATTTTAAAGCCAAGCTTATATAATCAGTCATAAAATTCTTCTAGTCTCCATTTATTTTTAGGATTGATGTAGCCAGTAATGGTTTCGTATTCTTGGGCAAAGTCGTAATGGTCTAGCAAAGCAATTTTATTTAACTCATACAGTTTGTAAGCCTGACTTTGGTGAACACGAATGCTAAATGACTCAAAAATCTCACGAATTTCATTGATAATCAAACGGCGTAAGAGTGTGCGAGCGTCCTTATCACGCGCAGAAATACGCACATTTGGAAAAGCTGTTGCCACCAAATGCTCCGCAACATCCATTTTGTTATAAACAGCTAAGCGCGGAATATCTAGCATGTCCAGCTCTTTTAACAAATTCAAAACCACTTTTTCATGCTCCGCATGATTTGGGTCGCTGGCATCAATAACGTGCAACAAGAGATCAACGTTACGACTTTCTTCCAAAGTTGACTTAAACGCAGCAACCAGCTCTGTCGGTAAATTTTGAATAAATCCAACAGTATCCGTCAGCGTCACCTGAAATTGATTTTGTAAATAAATTTGTTTGGTTGTTGCATCCAAGGTTGCAAACAATTCATCGGCTTCATACTGTTTATCATTGGTTAAAACGTTCATAATCGTTGATTTACCAGCATTGGTATAACCAATTAAACCGATTTTAAACACTTGTGATTCGGTGCGTTTTTCACGACCTGTTTCACGATTTTTTTCGACAACCTTTAGTTGACGTTCAATATCTGAAATTTGATGACGAATTGAGCGGCGATTAAGTTCCAATTGACTTTCACCAGGACCACGGCTACCGATACCACCAGCTTGTCGGCTCAACATAACCCCTTGTCCAACAAGACGTGGCAACATGTATTTGAGCTGAGCGAGATGAACTTGCAATTTCCCCTCATGACTACGTGCCCGCATGGCAAAAATATCCAGAATTAACTGCATACGGTCAATCACTTTGACACCAAGTTCAACTTCCAAGTTGACATTTTGCCGAGGAGTCAGGCGGTCATTGACAATAATGGTGTCAATCTCATCAGCTTCCACAATCGCTTTAATCTCGGCTAATTTGCCCGAACCAATCAAAGACTTACTGTCGTATTTTTCACGCTTTTGACGATAAGAAGAGACAACTTCTGCTCCTGCCGTCTTAGCTAGAGAAGCTAATTCTTCCATTGACATCTCAAAATTTTCCGTCTCTGGCAACTCAACACCTAGTAAAATAACACGCTCCTGACGCTTGCTTGTTTCAATCATCTGCTCACCCCTTATATTATATTTAGTGCAGTTAGCTACTGCCAAAGCCCAAGTGTTATACTTGGAAAAAGCCACTGTGGATTAGTTTCTACCCCCCAATCGCTTTGACGATTTCAGAAAGGCTCTAACCACAGCTTTTTGTTTCAATTGGTAATGAGTTTGATAACGCTAGACGTTTAATCTTCAGTAAGGTAACAAGGCAAAAAGTAAGTGGATACCAAGTGGACTTAATACTTAATATCTGGAGGTACTCTTATGCTCTATGTTGGCATTGATGTCGCTAAAAACAAACACGATGTGACAGTTATTGATAATACAGGGAAAATGGTATTGAAACCTATTACTATTACAAACCGTAAACAAGGATTTGAACTGCTTCATAACACCTTGAAACAGCTTAGACAAGACTGTCTTATCGCCATGGAAGATACTGGACATTATGCCTTAAATCTCTTAACATTCTTACATCAAAACAATTATAAGATTTACACCTATAATCCCTTACTTATCAAAGAATTCACAAAGTCTCTCTCACTTCGTAAAACGAAAACAGATAAGAAGGACGCACGTACAATAGCTCTTAAGTTGCTTTCTGACCCTAATCGTGCCCTATTTATGCATGACAACAGGCAAGAAGAACTTAAAATTATAACACGTCACATGAATCGTTTAAAGAAACATCAATCAGATTGGAAAGTCCAATATACCAAGTGTTTAGATATCATTTTCCCTGAACTACATCAGGTCGTTACGAAACACTCTGACTATGTCTATGAGTTGCTCAAACGTTTTCCTTCTCCTGAGAAAATGGTAACTGCTGGCTTTGATAAACTTATTGAGATTAAACGATTAACAGCTAAACATGCGTTGGATATTCTCGAACTAGCTCCAAATTCTATTGGCACAACTTCTTTTGCTCGTGAATTTGAATTGGTTTAAATCATTGAGAACATCCAACACTACGAAAAACTCATCAA
>NZ_NETH01000021.1 GCF_003337175.1 Streptococcus gallolyticus | reverse complement strand
ACCATGGAAGGGAAAACGTAAACCCAATGGTAAGGCCGAAAAACGTGGCAAACAAGCTTTTCGGAGGGATATCCGCGAGCGTGCGGAAATTTATCCGGAATTTGAAAGAGAGTTTGGACATCTTGAGGGAGATACGATTGTTGGTAAACATCACAAAAGTGCTGTTATCACCTTGGTAGAGAAGCAATCTAAAGCGATTATCACCCTTCAAACCAATGGTCGAAAAGCTAGTGACATTGAACAATCACTAGATAGATGGCTGTCACAATTCCCAAAACATCTCTTTAAATCAATTACCTTTGATTGTGGGAAAGAATTCTCTAATTGGAAGACAATATCCAACCAACACGACATTGATATTTTCTTTGCGGATCCAGGTTGTCCTGGTCAACGTGGGTTAAATGAACATTCAAATGGTTTATTAAGACATCATGGACTTCCAAAGCAAATGGATTTCAATGGTGTTTCTCAGAAATATTTATCAGCTATAGCTGATAAACGAAATAGAATTCCTAGGAAATCGTTACATTATCAAACACCATATCAAGTTTTTCTGAGTTACCTAAAATGTCTAGATTAATTTGACAATTGGGGTTATGATTTAAATTCAGGTTTGATGTAAATGCGTTCGTCGCCTAGTGGGATGATTGAGACGGTTTGGTCATAGAAATCGGTTAAAATGTCCTCAGTCAAAACATCATTTTTAGGACCTTGGGTAATGATTTCTCCTTTTTTCAGCAATAAGACATGAGTCATTGATGGTGTGATTTCTTCGGCATGGTGTGTTACGTAGAGAATTGTTGGAGCATTAGGAAGGCTTGTGATTTGCTCAATTTGTGTCAGTAGTTTTTCACGTGCAAACAAATCAAGTCCACTTGTAGCCTCATCTAAAATCAAAATGTCAGGATTTTCCATTAAACTACGTGCGATAAGGAGCAGTTGTTTTTCACCTTGTGACAGACTAGCATAAATACGTCCAAGCAGATGTTCGCCACCAATTGAAATCAACATTTGTCGTGCTTCATCAAGTTCTTTTTCACCGTATTCTTTGTAAAGAATGCTTGATTTGTATTTCCCAGTCAAAACGATTTTTTCAGCAAGCATATTGGCTGGAAGTCGCTCAGCAATAAATGAGCCAACGATACCAATTTTGCTACGAATATCGCTAATATCAGTACCACCAAATGGTGTTCCTAAGACTTCCACCTCACCGTCTGTTTTCCAATATTCAGCCATGATAAGCTTTAAAAGCGTTGTCTTACCAGAACCGTTAAGCCCTAAAATAGCCCAATGTTCCCCCTTGTTAACTTCCCAGTTAAGATTTTTTAATAATAATTTATGTTGACGTTCTAAGCTGACATTTTTAAGGTTTACTTGTAACATCTGGAGACCTCCATGTGTTTTTAATAGTTATTATATCATTTTTCTGAAAATTTTGATATTTAGTTTAACATTCTAAAATATGGTTGATAAGGCTATTTGCCTATTACATAAAATCAAAAATATGCTATAATGTAGTCACTATACTATTTTGTCGTGGAGAATAAAATCTTACCATAATAGATATTTTAAGAATAGGAGTAGAATTGATATGGAAGACCCCAGTCAGAATTTAGTTTTGCAATTTGTTTTATTATTAATTTTGACCTTGCTAAATGCCTTTTTCTCAGCTTCTGAGATGGCATTAGTTTCCCTTAATCGTTCACGTGTTGAACAAAAAGCAGAAGAAGGCGATAAGAAATTCATTCGTCTATTGTCTGTTTTGGAAAATCCTAATAACTTTTTATCCACAATTCAAGTTGGTATCACCTTTATCAGTCTTTTACAAGGGGCTAGCTTGTCTGCCTCGCTTGGAAGTGTTATTGCTTCCTGGTTTGGAGATTTTGTCTGGGCTCAGACAGCAGGTAGCGTTATTTCCCTTGTCTTTTTGACCTATATTTCCATTGTTCTTGGTGAGCTTTATCCAAAACGTATTGCCATGAATCTCAAGGAAAATCTGGCTGTCATTTCTGCCCCTGTTATCATTTTTATTGGAAAAATTGTCAGTCCTTTTGTTTGGCTCTTATCAGCGTCAACCAATCTTCTCTCACATATCACACCCATGCAATTTGATGATGCGGACGAAAAAATGACTCGTGATGAAATTGAATACATACTGTCAAAGAGTGAAGAAACGCTAGATGCTGAAGAAATTGAGATGTTACAAGGTGTCTTTTCACTTGACGAACTAATGGCGCGTGAAGTCATGGTTCCAAGAACAGACGCTTTCATGATTGACATCAATGATGATACACAAGAAAATATCCAAGAAATTCTTAAACAGAATTTTTCACGGATTCCTGTCTATGATGATGATAAGGATAAGATCATTGGTATTCTTCACACCAAACGCCTGCTGGACGCTGGTTTCCGTGATGGCTTTGACACTATTGTCTTGCGTAAGATTTTACAAGAACCGCTCTTTGTTCCAGAAACGATTTTTGTGGACGATTTGTTACGCCAATTGAGAAATACCCAAAATCAAATGGCGATTTTGTTGGACGAATACGGTGGCGTTGCAGGTATTGTCACACTTGAGGACTTGCTTGAAGAAATCGTCGGAGAAATCGACGATGAAACCGATAAAGCAGAGCAATTTGTCCGTGAAATCGGTGAACATACTTACATTGTTCTTGGGACAATGACACTCAACGAATTCAATGACTATTTTGACGTCGATCTTGAAAGTGATGATGTGGATACTATTGCTGGTTACTACCTAACTGGTGTGGGAAATATTCCAGATCAAGATAGTCGTGAAACGTTTGAAGTGGCTACGAAAGAAAAACACCTTGCTTTGACAAATGATAAAGTTAAAGATGGACGTGTTACAAAACTGAAAGTTATTTTTTCTGATATAGAACAGAGTATTGAGGAAGACTAAGCTAATCTTAGTCTTTTTTCGATAGAAAATGTTATAATGAAAGCAGGAAAAACGGTTACAAAGGAAGAAAAAAATGACTGAAATTGATTACGGAAAAGTAACTGGGATGATTCACTCAACAGAAAGTTTTGGTTCTGTGGACGGTCCAGGAATTCGGTTTGTAATTTTTATGCAGGGCTGCAAGATGCGCTGTCAATATTGCCACAATCCAGATACTTGGGCTATGGAAACCAATCAATCGCAAGAACGCACAGTTGATGATGTGTTGGCTGAAGCTTTGCGTTACAAGCATTTCTGGGGAGAGAGTGGTGGTATTACTGTATCAGGCGGTGAAGCCATGTTACAGATTGAATTTGTCACAGCACTTTTCACAAAAGCAAAAGAATTGGGCATTCATTGCACGTTAGATACTTGTGGTTTTGCTTTTCGTGACACACCAGAATATCATGAAATTGTGGATAGATTGTTAGCAGTAACAGATTTGGTTCTTTTAGATTTGAAAGAAATTAATCCTAAACAACATATTATCGTGACACGCCAGCCAAATACGAATATTTTGGCATTTGCGCGTTATTTATCTGATAAAGGGGTTCCTGTTTGGATTCGTCACGTTTTGGTACCTGGCTTAACTGATTTTGATGATGATTTGATTGAACTTGGCAAATTTGTCGCAACGTTGAAAAATGTGGATAAGTTTGAAATTCTTCCTTATCATACCTTGGGTGAATTTAAGTGGCATGAGCTTGGCATTCCATATACTTTGGAAGGTGTTAAACCTCCAACGAAAGAGCGTGTGCAAAATGCTAAAGACTTGATGCATACAGAATCTTACACCGAATATATGAAACGCATTCATCAGTAAAAATATTGACATTAGCTTGAAACTTTGGTAAGCTCTAGCATAAGGTGGAATCTATGAACAGTTACAAAGTTTTAAAATTTGACGACGAATTCGTTTATTTGATGCAAGACGGAAAAATAAAAAAGCTTGCGCGTGATTTATTTGATTTTGACATCAAGCTAGGGGACAAGGTTGATTATATTCAAGACGGGGATATTGTCCTTGTTTTGCCAAATCAAGATGAGGAAGCTTTGGATTTAAATGATGATAACTCTGTAAAATCTGGGCTCTTACAAGGTATCTTGAACCTTTTCCTTGAAACCTTATCTATCCATAACAATGACCTAGGGAATCTGAAAAAAATTTTTTCTCAATTATTGGTGACACTTTTTATGGCTTGGAGTTTACTTGGTGTCATTGCGATTGAAATCTTACTCTTGATTGAATCACTTATTACCTTTATTTGGCGTTTGCTAGTCAAAGGTGTGAAGGGATTGCACATTGTGGATAATAGCCGAAAATACATGGCTTATCGCAAAGAACAAGAAGCTATCCGTAATCAAGAAAACCGTGAGGAGGAAGAACGCTTGTTGCGCTTAGCCTTAGAGCAAGAAAAAACGGCAAAAGCAGAAGCTGCCAAGGACGATTCTTCTGATAATGAAACACCTGATGTCAAAGAAACCAACAATGATTCCACACAAAATACAACAGAAAAAGACTAAACTAAAAGCATTTTTATCAGTCATTAACGCTCATTACTGATAAAGGTGTTTTTTGTGTTATTATGACGCTAAAAGCAACTGCTAACTTTGCTATCTCCCTTAAATTTTGCTAAAATAGGAATAAATAATTATTATGAGGTAGAAAACATGTCTAAAATTTTAGTTTTTGGTCACCAAAATCCAGACTCTGATGCTATCGGTTCATCAGTTGCTTATGCATATTTGAAACGTGAACTTGGTGTTGATGCTGAGGCTGTTGCTCTTGGAACACCTAATGAAGAAACAACTTTTGCTTTGAATTACTTTGGTGTAGAAGCACCACGTGTTGTTGAATCAGCAAAAGCTGAAGGGGCTGACCAAGTTATTTTGACAGACCACAACGAATTCCAACAATCCATCTCTGATATTCGTGACCTTGAAGTTATCGAAGTTGTTGATCACCACCGTGTTGCAAACTTTGAAACAGCTAACCCACTTTACATGCGTTTAGAACCAGTTGGTTCAGCTTCATCAATCGTTTACCGCCTATACAAAGAAAATAACGTTGTTATTCCTAAAGAAATGGCTGGTTTGCTTTTGTCTGGTTTGATTTCAGATACACTTCTTCTGAAATCACCAACAACTCACGCAACTGACCCAGCTGTTGCTGCTGACTTGGCAGAAATCGCAGGTGTAAACCTTGAAGAATATGGTTTGGCATTGCTTAAAGCTGGTACAAACTTGGCAACAAAATCTGCGGGAGAATTGATTGATATTGACGCTAAAACATTTGAACTTAACGGAAACCAAGTTCGTGTAGCACAAGTTAACACAGTTGATATTAACGAAGTTCTTGAACGTCAAGCAGAAATCGAAGCAGCTATTACAGCAGCAAATACTGCAAATGGTTACTCTGACTTTGTACTTATGATTACTGATATTCTTAACTCAAACTCAGAAATCTTGGCACTTGGTTCAAACATTGACAAAGTTGAAGCTGCCTTCAACTTCAAACTTGAAAACAACCACGCATTCCTTGCAGGTGCTGTTTCACGTAAAAAACAAGTTGTCCCACAATTAACAGAAAGCTTCAACGCTTAATTAATTTGGAGAAGTTAAGGAAAAGAAATATGACAGACGAAAAAATACTCTATCATAAAAAAGGAAAACATTTTGAGATTACACTTTCAAAAACGTCAAAAAGAGAAAAGATAGAAGGTGTAATAGGACTTTTTGTTCTCATTGCTTATTTTTTGATGAAATAATGTTATTTCGGTAAATCCTAACAAAACAAAAGCAAACGAATCGTTGGTTTGATTGGTTTGCTTTTTATTTTTGGGATGTTATTCTTGCTCACGGATAAAGGTGAGGGTTTGGTCTTGGGATAATTCTGGTGAGGATTGGAAGCCGTCAAAGGTTAGGTGTTTGATTTGCTCAATGGTTTCAATTTGCCTTTCAGCCATTAGTGAGACCAAACGACCACGTCCTTTTTTAGAAATGGTTGAATGAACTTTTGGCTTTCCGTTTCTATTTTCCATAAAGACAATTTTAACCATGCGTTTGCGGATATTTGGAGAGAAAACTTGCTCAAATTCTGATGACAGTAGTGAAATGATGAGTTCGTCATCTTGGACTTCTTCGTCGTATTGCTGTCTCCAAAATTGTTTTAATGATGTGTTGTCAATCTTGAGATTTCCTTGAAAATCAAGGCGATGTGGTACGATTAACGTCATGGGACTGATTAAACCGTATAAGGCAGTAGCGATACGAAGGTGGTTATCAAGATAATGTCGCTCCGCTTCGGTTACCTGAGTTCGTTTCATATACCGATACATGAGACCGTCATATAATAGCCATGCGGGATAGTTTTTGGCTTGTTTATCTGCTAGACGTTGCCAGCGTGTCCATTCTTGGTCAGCTTTACTTAAATTGATTTTGTAAAAATTAGCCAAACTTTCGATGGAGTATTTTTGTAAGGCTTTGAGCACTGCTTGGCTCTTGGCAAATAATGGTTGGCTTGGAAAAGCATCTTGGTTGGTATGTAATTCTTTGGCGTTAGGAATTAATAGTTTCATACTGGCATTATAGCATAGACCTCAAAAGTTCTTCAAAGATAAAAACTTATTAAAAAGCGAAGCTTATCTTCTTATTAGCAGTCATTCTTGTTTTTTGTTACAATAAAGCTATGAATATTCAAGAATTGCGAGCTGGCGATTTGCTTTTTATGTACGGAATTTCCGATATGTCGCAAGCTATCCAGAAAGCAACTGGACAATATAGCCACGTTGCTATTTATTTTGATTCGATGTTTTATCATGCGACCAAGGATAAAGGTGTTATTAAACAGCAGTTAAGGGAATTTTTGAAAACGAAGCAGCATAGAATTTTTGTTTACCGTTATCCTAGGATTAAGGCTTGTCAGGTTCAGGCAGAAGCGGAGCATTTGCTGGGCAGACCTTACAATCACAGTTTCTATCCAGATAATGGTTCTTATTATTGCTCACAATATATTGCGGATATTTTGCCGATTTTTGAAACGATTCCCATGCAGTTCGGTGATGATAAGCAGACGATTTCTGAGTTTTGGCAGCACTATTATGATGAGCTTGGAGTGGCTGTTCCGCTAAATCAATCTGGGACTAACCCTAGTCAGTTGGCACAGTCCGAGCATTTGCAGTATTTAGGAGAATTACATGATTACCATTTTTAATCCAGATAAATTAACCAGACAAGCTTTTTTTCAAGACTTGATTCATTTTCTTTATCAAACAGATGATGTGACCTTACGCCAAATCAAGGCAAACTTTCCAGAAGTTCCCAAAATTGACCGTTTGATTGAGGAATACGTGCAAGCAGACTACATTATTCGTGACAATAAACGCTATACGATTGGTTTTGACTTGCTTGATAGCCTAGAAAGTGTTAGGTTAGACAGTCAACTTTTTGTAGATGACCAAAGTGCTATCTATGAGGACTTGATGGCTCTGACTTTTGAAACGCGTTTGACAAATGAGGCTAATGATTTGGTGCTTGTTGAACAAACAAGTATCGCTCGTAGTGAGTTAACCTTGTCCAATTATTTCTTCAAATTAGCAGATAAGTTACCAATGTCTAAAGCGCAAGAACCGTTGTATGACTTGCTTGGAGACGTCAATCCACAATACGCTTTGAAATATATGACAACATTTTTGTTAAAATTTGGTCGTAAGGACGAAGTTGCCCAAAAACGCCCAGATATTTTTGTAGAAACGTTGGAAAAATTGGATTATATCCGAAAAAATGACCAAGGTAAGTACGAATTGAACATGCTTTTTGACAAAGAAAACTTGATTTTTACCAGCCAAGCTTAAAAAAACTGTCCAGTGGACAGTTTTTTCATTCGCCTAGAAACAAGAAAGCGAGTTAAGTCCAGTAGCTTGTTTTTTCACTCGCCTAGAAATAAGAAAGCGAGTTAGGTCCAGTGGACAATTCACGTTGTTTTTATCATTAGATAGAGAAAATAAGGTGCTCCGATAACGGCAACGACAAGTCCTGTTGGAATTCCTGTGCCGACTAAGAAAACACGTCCAATCGTATCGGCGATTAAAAAGATAATCATTCCGATGAGCAGACTAGACGGAAGGCTGATGCGGTGGTCGCTTCCTAATAATTGGCGCGTGATGTGACCAGCAAGCAGACCGATAAATGTGATATTGCCCACAAGAACAACGCTAAGCGCCGCCAAGGCAGTCGAGAGTATTAATGCGTAGAGACGTTCTCGTTTTAGATTCAAACCTAAAGCGATAGCTGTTTCTTCGTTAAGGCTCATAATATTTAGCGCATAGCTTTGACTGTAAGTTAGTAACCAAGTGACTAATAGCAGCGGTGCTAAAATCATCAATGTCTGCCAATTGCCACCACTTACTTTTCCGCTTAGCCATGAGACAATATAATCCGTCTTACCCGTATCAAGGTTAGCAATGATTGAAATCATGATACCTGAAAGCAAGCTAGAAATCCCAACACCTGTAATGATAAGGCGTGTCGGACTAATCGGCTGATTTTTCTGACGTGAAACAAAATAAACAGTACAAATGGTCAGAATACCACCTAACATGGCTAAAAATGGCATAAGCGCAATCATCATTGAATCGGTAACATCCAAAAGCCCAACCATAATCGCAATCACGAGCCCAGCTCCTGCATTTATTCCTAAAATACCTGAATCGGCTAAAGGATTTTTAGTGAGTGTTTGAAGCAACACACCTGATATGGCAAGCGAACCGCCACCGAGCATACAAGCCAAAATACGTGGCAGTCTGATTTGCGTGACAATGAAAGACATGGTTGCATCTGATTTTCCTAAAAGGACCTTGCAAACCTCTAGAAGTGAGGAATTAGCATATCCTAGAGATAAGGATAGCAGGAAAATAAGACATAACAGAAAAATGAGAACGCTGAAATGACAAGCTACTTTCTTTCCAGATGTCATAAATTTTCCCCCTTTCGCACCAACCATAGAAAGCATGGTAAGCCAACGATACTAACAATCGCACTAATTGGCGTTTCTGCTGGCGGATGGATTGTACGGCAAATCAAATCGACCCAAAGCATAAAAGTGCTCCCAGCAAATGCTGTTAAAGGAAGGATAATCCGATAATCTTTCGCCACAAACATTTTGATAAAATGAGGAATGATAAGCCCGACAAATGCAATGCTACCAACAAGAGCCACGGCGGCAGCCGATAAAATAACCACAATAGCAAGGAAAGTCATGGTCATGGCAAAAGTTCGTTGCCCCAGAGCTTTAGCAACTGTTTCATCAAGACTTAGAATGGTTAATTGACGCGCAAAAAGCTGCGCTAATAGCAAGCCAAGGATAATAAAAGGCGCAACCATTCCTAACATTTTCCAATTTATTTGTGCTAAGCCACCAGATTGCCAACCGATAACTGCTTTTGATAAATCAAAATACAGCGTTATTGCCTGACCAAGTGATGAAAATAGGGTTGAAATCATAGCACCTGCTAAAATGAGTCGAAGTTGCTGGTATCCTTTTCGAGGATGATAAGCTATTCCAAATACTAAAATAGCAGCTAAAATCGCACCAAATAGACAAATGATTAAAATCAAACTGTAATGCATACTACCAAAAATGGCATAACCTACAATCAAGGCTAAACCAGCGCCAGCATTAATGCCAAGCAAACCAGGGTCAGCAATAGGATTACGAGTAACGCCTTGAATAATGCTACCAGCTTGTGCCATGGCAGCCCCAACTAAAATAGCAGCAATGGTTCTTGGAAGCCGCAAATCAAAAATCACATCTTGTAAGTTAGAATCCGTTAAAGGGTGTCTAAAAACGCTCAGTAATTGAGCATTAGAATAAGCTACCGCACCAAAGCGAAGGCTTAAATACCAACCGAGGATAAAAAGAAAACATAGGCTGAAAAAAAGAAGCCACACTCTTAAACGTTTATTCTTTTGAAAAAGAAGGTACAGTTGTCTCATTGTCTTTCCCTTTCAGAGAAATCAGCGAAAACTACCTAGCGTACGGATTGCAGGCAGTTCTCAGCTGGTAAGTAAGTTTAACGATTAGCTTGCTTGATTGCTGATACAAAAGCATCCAGTTGTTTATCAAGCGACATTGGGTCTGAGAAGTAGAAGAGGCTTTCATCAACTTCTAAAACGTGATTATTTTTCACAGCAGAAATATTGTTCCAAACATCGCTTTCTTTTAGGGAAGCTGCCGTTTCTTTAGTGTCGTCACTAACATTAAGAACAACGTAGTCTCCGATATAATCTCCAAGAACTTCTTGTGAAATGCCAAACCAGCCAGCAGGGAAAACATCATCTTGGACTTTTTGTGGTGCAGCATAACCAAGCGAATCATAAATCAACTCACCACCACGCCCCCAGTTATTACCATAAAGGTAGATATCTTTGTCGTAAAAATCCATAACCGTAAAAGTCGTTGATGAATCAATGTATTGACTCAGTTCTTCTTTAGCACTAGCTGTTTTAGTTTCCCAGTTATCAAGCCATTCTTGTGCTTCATCTTCTTTATCAAAAACTTTTCCGAGATTAGTCATCATTTCCAAATAATCACTTTTCCCGTATTCAATGACTAAAACAGGAGCAATTGCTTTCAAATCATCAAGATTTTCATCTGTTGAAAAAGCAATGATAAGGTCTGGTTTTTGGGCAGCAATAGCTTCGGTATCATCTGATGTTAATTGGACAGCGTCAGCTAATTGATCACCAAAAGCAGGGCTATTTTTTTCTAAATCAAGTGAATAACTTGAAACATTGACACCGAGTTCTAATAAATAACCTGTGTATGAGTAGGCAAAATTAATGACCTTTTGAGGATTTTTAGGAATATTTCCTTCATAAGAAAATCCAGTAATTTCAGGCATGCTAGATAACTCGGTATCATCTGAAGTCGATGATGTATTATGGCAAGCAACGAGTAAAAATGTTGCTAGAAAAGTCGTTAAAACGGCGAAAAACTTTTTCATGTCTATTCTCCTAATAAAAATCTATGTTAGCTGATAAGTCAGCAAAGTAGGACAGTTGTGGATAGGGTCTTGAACGATATGGGCTTTAATATTAAAAATATCACGTAAAATGTCTGCTGTCATGATGTCTTGAACCTTACCGTGATATTTAATCGCGCCAGCTTTCATGGCAATCAATTCGTCAGAAAAACGTGCTGATAAGTTCAAATCGTGCAAAACCATAATAATAGTTTTCTGGCTATCTTGGTTAAGTTTTTGGAGTAATTCCAAGATTTCCAGCTGGTGGTTCATATCTAGATAAGTTGTTGGCTCGTCTAAAAAAATAGTATCTGTGTCTTGCGCTAAAGCCATAGCAATCCAAACACGTTGACGTTGACCACCTGAAAGCGAATCAACTTTTTCATTGGCAAATTCAACAACTTTGGTTATTTCCATTGCCCAGTTGATTTTTTCCTTGTCTGTGTCGCTCAAACTTCCCAAATAGTTTTGATGTGGAAAGCGACCGTATGAGACAAGCTCATAAACTGTAATCCCCTCAGTCGCTTCAAGCATTTGGGGGAGTAGTGCTAACTTTTTGGCAATTGCTTTAGTTGGTAACTGAGCAATTGCTTCTCCGTCAACAAATACTTGACCAGCTTTAAGGGCATGAATACGTGTTAAAGCTTTTAATAAAGTTGATTTACCACAACCATTGGCACCGATAATTGTCGTGATTTTTTGTTTTGCTATGGTGACAGATAAGTCATTGATAATCACTTTATCATCGTAAGCTACTGAGATATTTTCAGCGTAAATATCTGACATAATCGACCTCCTTTCAAAATGATTTTAGGGGAATTTTTCTTCCCAAAAACAAGTCCCTAAATCGAGAATTGTTTTCTTATTGTAACAAGAAAAAAGGCCTCTGAAAAGCCTTTTGTTTAAATATTTTTATTACATTTTAGTGATTAGAATCATTCAAAATAATACTTAAAATTGTTCTAATTAAGATAGTTTTTGGCGATGTTCAAATCACCAGCATAAGCTGTGCGTTCACCGTTTACGATTTGATAAGCGTCAGCTCCTTTACCAGCGATAATAACGGCATCTGTCTCATTATTAGTTCGTGCCAGAGCTTGTGAAATGGCCTTTTCACGGTCAACTTGAATGTCAAGTGGACGTGTCACTTGACTAGCAATTTCTTCGGCAATAGCTTGTGGGTCTTCGTAATTAGGGTCATCAGCTGTTAAGATAACGTGAAGATTTGGGTGAGCATTGATGACACGAGCAAAGTCAGCACGACGGCTTTCTCCCTTATTACCAGTTGCACCAAGAATCAGGTGAAGATCGCCTTTTTGGTGTTCCTCAACGACAGATAACAGCTTTTCAAGACTGTCACCATTGTGTGCATAATCGACAAAGACTTTAGCACCATTAGTTTGCGTAATGACTTCCATGCGACCAGGGACACTTGTTTGGGCAATTCCTTTTTGAATGTCAGCTAAACTTGTTCCCAAACGCAGACAAGCAAGACCAGCAGCAACCGCATTTTCTTGGTTAAATGAGCCAATGAGTTGAATATCATAATGTCCTGCTAGTTTGCCAGTCACATCAAAGTCAAAAGCTCTGCCATTTTCAATCGTATTATCAGAACCCTTGCCGTAAAAATCATGAGGAGTATTGGCAACTTGTTGTGCGACAACATCAAAGTAATCCATTCCTGCATTGACAACCACAGCTTTGCTATTTGCCATTAAAAGACGTTTGTGGTAGAAATAATCTTCAAATGTTGGGTGTTCAATCGGTCCAATATGGTCTGGACTGATATTGAGAAATGCTCCGACATCAAAAGTCAATCCATAAACACGTTCCACCAGATAAGCTTGACTAGAAACCTCCATGATAAGGTGTGTCATGCCATTTTGGACAGCTGTTGCCATCATTTTGAAAAGGTCAAGACTTTCAGGCGTTGTTAATGTTGATTTAAAGAAAGTTTTACCATCCAAAGTTGTGTTCATGGTTGAAAGCATCGCAGGTCTGTGGCTTTGTTTCAAGATATTGTAGGCAAAATAAGCAGCAGTTGTTTTCCCTTTTGTTCCCGTAAAAGCAATGATTTTTAAATCATTTTCTGGATGACCATAAAATTCCATGGCGATTAAGCTCATGGCTTTTTTGATATCAGTAACGATAATTGCTGGAATATCAAGCTCATAATCAACTTGGCTAACATAGAAAGTTAAGCCATTTTCAATGGCTTGCTCAAGATACTCTTTTTTAAAGGTCGCACCTTTGGCAAAGAAAAGTGTTGATTTGTCTGCTTCGCGACTATCAAAACTAATCTTAGAAAAACTTGGATTTTCTTTCCAATCTAAAGAATAGTGATTATGGAAAATCATTTCGCGAAAATTATGGTCATTTTTCAGAATGTCGAGGGTTTTTTCAAGTGTAATCATACTCTCTATTTTAGACTTAATGTCTTTGTTTTACAAGTCACAATCAAAAGTTTATAATAAAAAGTAACGCTTATTTTAAAAATTAGGAAGAATACTATGTCTGAAAACAAAACAAATATGACACAGCAGCAACAGATGGTGCGCGGGGCGGCATGGTTGACAGCGTCAAACTTTATTAGTCGCCTTTTGGGTGCTTTCTACATTATCCCTTGGTATGCTTGGATGGGGACTCACGGTGAGCAAGCTAATGCACTTTTTGGAATGGGCTATAATATTTACGCCGTTTTCCTACTTATTTCAACCGCGGGAATTCCTGTTGCCATTGCCAAACAGGTTTCGAAGTATAATACGTTAGGTCAAGAAGATACTAGTTATTATTTATTACGAAAAATGTTAAGATTGACCTTGGTATTGGGGCTTATTTTTGCGGCGATTATGTACATTGGCTCACCAATTCTAGCTGCTTGGAGTGGTGGCGGAGCTGATTTGGTTCGTGTGATGAAAAGTCTATCTTGGGCACTCTTGCTTTTCCCGTCAATGAGTGTTTTACGTGGCTTTTTCCAAGGATTTAATCATTTAAAACCTTATGCCATGAGCCAAATTGCAGAGCAAATTATCCGTGTTATCTGGATGCTTTTAACAGCTTTCATGATTATGAAAATTGGCTCTGGTGATTATGTTTCAGCCGTTGTTCAATCAACGTTTGCTGCTTTTATCGGAATGATTGCTAGTGTCCTCGTCCTCCTTTTCTTCCTTTGGCGCGAGGGTAAATTGCAAGCTATTTTCTCTGCAGGAAATAATGATGTTGATATTGATGCCAATGCGATTATCATTGAAACGATAAAAGAAGCTATTCCGTTTATCATTACAGGAGCAGCGATTCAACTCTTCCAGATTGTTGACCAGTTGTCATTTATCAACACAATGAAGTTGTTTACGTCGCATACGACCAAAGAATTGCAAATTTTATATGCTTATTTGTCAAGTAATCCAAATAAAGTAACGATGATTTTGATTTCTTTGGCTACTGCCATCGGTGGAGCTGGTATTCCCCTTTTGACAGAAAACTTTGTTAATAAAGACAAAAAAGCAGCAGCGCATTTGGTTATTAATAGTTTGCAAATGCTGTGTATGGTGCTTTTCCCAGCAATGCTTGGGGCGATTATTTTAGCACAACCAGTCTATACGCTTTTCTACGGTGCGCCAAATAGCACAGCCCTGTGGCTGTTTGTAGGTGCCTTGGTGCAAGTGATTTTCTTAGCACTTTATAGCCTTTTAGCGCCTATGCTTCAAGCCTTATTTGAAAATCGCAAAGCTATCCGATATTTTGGTTACGGTTTAATGATTAAGATTGTTTTGCAAATTCCGTTTATCTATTTCTTCCGCGCTTACGGCCCACTTTTATCCACAGCCATTGGTTTAACTGTACCGATTATTTTGATGTTTAATCGCATTCATGAAGTGACACGCTTTAACCGTAAAGCTTTGTGGCGAGGAATTTTTAACGTTACCATTTTAACGGTCATTATGGGGGTTATCGTTGCCATAGAAACCGTTGGACTTCATTTTATTGTTAGCCCAACGACACGTGTCGGTAGTGTTGTTTATATTGTGCTTGTAGGTGTCTTAGGTGTGCTTGTTTACGGCTTCCTTGCTTTGGTAACTCGTCTGCTTGATAAATTAATTGGTGGCAGAGCAAAAGCACTCCGCCAAAAACTACATTTAGAATGATGAAAACAGTCCACTAGATTGACTTGCTTCTTTATTTCTGGGCTCGTTAAAAAACATCCACTATCTCTAACTCGCTTTTTAATTTTCAGGCTCGTTAAAAAACATCCACTGGCGTTAACTCGCTTTCTTATTTCTAAGCTCGTGAAAAAACAGTCCACTGGACTGTTTTTTTAGTTATAGTTTTTACTTATAGCTGATTATCAAGAAATAGAATAACGAAAAGTCATGCATTTCAACGAATAAATGATAGAATAGTTTATAAATTTTAACAGACCAGTATGCTTGGCATTCTGAGAGGGAGGCATCATGAAAAGTGAACATAGATTAGCAACTATTTTAGCACATGCAGGAATCAAATCAGATGAAGCGACAGGAGCCTTAGCAGCACCTATTCATTTTTCCACAACTTATCAGCACCCAGAGTTTGGCAAATCAACAGGTTTTGATTACACAAGGACAAAAAATCCAACACGTACAGTACTTGAAAAGACACTTGCAGCGATTGAAAAAGCAGACTATGCGCTTGCAACGTCATCTGGTATGAGTGCTATTGTTTTAGCTTTTGAAATTTTTCCTGTTGGATCCAAAGTGGTTGCTGCTCGTGACCTGTATGGTGGAACGTTTCGTTGGTTTAATGACCAAGAAAAAGAAGGGCGTTTTTCGTTTGAATACACCAATACAGAAGCAGAGCTTTTAGCAGCGATTTCTGATGACACGGATATTGTTTACATTGAGACTCCAACAAACCCACTAATGGTTGAATTTGACATTGAAAAAGTGGCGAATGCGGCTCATGCCAAGGGCGCTAAGCTTATTGTGGACAATACTTTTTACAGCCCAATTTATCAAAATCCAATTCCACTTGGTGCTGATATTGTTGTGCATTCAGCTACAAAATATTTGGCAGGACATAATGATGTCTTGGCAGGTGTGGTAATCACAAACGATAACGGGACATATGACAAACTTCTCTACAATCTCAATACGACTGGTCCAACCTTATCGCCATTTGATTCTTATATGTTGATGCGTGGGCTAAAAACCTTAAAACTTCGCATGGAAAAATCAACTGAAAATGCGCGTGAGATTGTTGTATTTTTGAAAAAATCACCTGCTGTTAAAGAAGTACTTTATACGGGTAAAGGAGGCATGATTTCTTTCAGAGTGGTTGATGAAAGTAAGATTCCAGCTATTATCAATAGCCTTGACATCATTACATTTGCAGAGAGTCTTGGCGGTGTGGAAAGTTTAATCACTTACCCAAGAACCCAAACACACGCAGACATTCCTGAAGAGGTTCGTTTATCTTACGGATTAACCAATGATTTATTGCGCTTATCTATTGGAATCGAAGATGTTGAAGATTTGATTGATGACCTAAAACACGCATTGGAGGCTTAGCATGGGAACTTATGATTTTACAACGAGACCAAATCGCCTAACACATTTCACATATAAATGGCAGACGTCTGAAAATGACCCTGATTTGCTTCAACTTTGGGTTGCTGATATGGATTTTTTGCCTGTTCCAGAAATTAAAGAAGCGATTATCGATTATGGACAAGAACACATCTTTGGCTATAATTATTTTAAGGATTCTCTTTATCAATCAGTGATTGATTGGGAAAGAAACGAACACGACTACAACATCACCAAAGATGACATTTCTTTCATTGACGGTGTTGTTCCTGCCATTTCAGTTGCTATTCAGGCCTTTACGGAAAAAGGCGATGCGGTGCTGATTAATTCGCCAGTTTATTATCCTTTTGCACGGACAATTCGTCTAAATGACCGTAAATTAGTGGAAAATTCTTTGGTTATTAAGAATGGGCATTTTGAAATTGACTTTGACCAACTTGAGAAAGATATCGTTGATAATCAGGTAAAACTTTATGTTTTTTGTAGCCCACACAACCCTAGTGGACGTATCTGGTCAGCACAAGAATTACAAAAAATCGGTGAGCTTTGTGAAAAACATGGCGTTATCTTGGTTTCAGATGAAATTCATCAAGACTTAGCGCTTTTTGGCCATAAACACCATTCTTTCAATACTATTGATGACCGTTTTAAAGAATTTACGCTTATCCTGTCATCAGCTACGAAAACATTTAACATTGCTGGTACGAAAAACAGCTTTGCCATTATTCAAAATCCGAAACTTCGTAAGCAATTTAAACGTGTCCAATTGGCTAATAATCAACACGAAGTTCCGACTCTGGGAATGATTACGACAGAAACTGCCTTTACTTATGGCAAGCCATGGTTGGAAGAATTAAAAAAAGTTATCGAAGAAAATATTAATGACGTTGTGGATTATTTTGAAGAAAGTACCAAGATTAAGGTCATGAAGCCTGAGGGAACTTACCTTGTGTGGCTTGACTTTTCAGCCTATGGCATTGAACAACCACAATTAGATGAAAAACTTCAAAAAGAAGCAAAAGTGGTGTTAAATGACGGCTCACATTTCGGAAAAGAAGGCAAAAGTTTTGCTCGTCTAAACGTTGCTGCACCACTAGAAACGGTAAAAGAAGCCAGCAAACGCATCGCTAGCGTCTTTGGAAAGTAGAGACATCAGTCCAATTGGCTGATGTTTTTTCATAAAACTGAGAATAATGACTAATTTTAAAAAAGTATGACATTCGTCATAATTAGTGAGCATATTTTGATATTTTTTGCTATAATTGATAGGGTTAAACAAAATTCAGTATAAAAGGAGTACATCATGGGAAAATTCCAAGTTATCTCACACCCGCTTATCCAACACAAATTATCAATCTTGCGTCGCAAAACAACTTCGACGAAAGATTTTCGGGAATTAGTTGATGAAATTGCTATGCTTATGGGCTATGAAGTATTGCGCGACCTTCCACTTGAAGATGTTGAAATTGAAACACCGATTACAAAAACAACTCAAAAACAATTAGCTGGTAAAAAATTAGCGATTGTTCCCATCTTACGTGCTGGTATCGGTATGGTTGATGGTTTCCTTAGCCTTGTTCCAGCCGCTAAAGTTGGTCATATCGGGATGTATCGTGATGAGGAAACATTGCAACCTGTTGAATACCTTGTGAAATTACCAGAAGATATTGACCAACGTCAAATTTTTGTGGTTGACCCAATGCTTGCAACAGGTGGTTCAGCTATTTTAGCCGTTGATTCTCTTAAAAAACGTGGCGCAGCTAACATTAAATTTGTTTGTCTCGTATCTGCACCAGAAGGTGTGAAAGCTCTCCAAGAAGCACACCCAGATATCGACATCTACACCGCCACTCTTGACGAAAAACTTAACGAACATGGTTACATCGTTCCAGGTCTTGGTGACGCTGGTGACCGCCTATTCGGTACAAAATAAGATTAAGTTGATTGCTTAACTAATAAAAAGAGGCTGAGACAAAAGTGTCCAGCTTTTTTGTTTATATAGTTATTATTTACAAGACGCAGTAGTTTGGACTTCAACAATCTGAGGATAGATTGTTGACGGTCGCTGTCAAGAAATATTAAAACAGCGATTACCAACTTTAGTCAACTTAGAGTTTCCCATGCACAAGGATTAGGCACTTTTTGACGCTTGCTTTAAAAGCTTATTTCCAACCTCAAAAGGTTTCCCAAACCTGTCGATCCTTGCGGGGGTGAGTTATAAAACTTACGAAGTAAGTGTCAAAAACGGTCTGGGGATAGACCGTTTTAGGTCAGCAACAAGAAATTAAGATTTGCTGAGAAATCAAGTTTCTACGAAACTACTGATTCGCCTTTTAATTTTTAGGCCCATGAATAAATTCTCCACTGGAGACTTTATTTGTCTCACTCTCTTTTTTGTTAGTCGTGGATAGTGCTAGAAATATTTTTGGCAAATTGTTGTGCTGCTAAGGGAAGTGTCTGTCCATCTTTTGTGAGTTTTATTCCCTCATTGCCACGCATTAGTAAACATGTTCCAATCTTTTCTTCGAGATTTTTAATCGTCTGGCTGACAGCACTCTGTGAATAATTTAGTTGCTTTGCCGTTTTGGTAAATGAGCCCAATTCGATAACCGAGCAAAAAATAGCATATTTTGAAACCATAACTGCATCTCCTGATAAGAAAACTTATAGTTATATTGTAAACTTTAATTTTACTTATGGTAATATCAACTTATAATAAAACAAGAAATGAAAAATCGAGAGGTGACGTTATGATTCAGAAACACGCTAAATTGTTTTCAGCAACTGTTCCTCTTGCGTGGGGAATGTCTTATCTTTTTGTGGTATTTGGAGCTTCTGAAATTCCAGCCATAGAGTTAGTCTCTTTACGCTGTGGCCTAGCTTTTGTGGCACTCGTTTTGTTTTTTTCCGCCATTTGCAAAAGACGTTCTCGTGGAAAATGATGATTTACAGTGCATTTGCAGGATTATTACTATTTGCTGTCTTTTATGGCTTAGTCGTTGGTGTCGTTGACACATCAGCTTCAACAGCAGGATTTCTGGCTTCTACTACGGTAGTTATTGTTCCTATCATTCAGGCTATGATGACACGAAAAATACCAGATTTAAAGACAATAGTAGCAATTCTGATTGTTTTATCAGGGCTTTTTTTATTGGCTGGTGCCGATTTATCGCAATTTAATTTCGGCGCGATTATGTGTCTGATGACTGCATCTTTGTATGTTATCTATATCATTCTCTCTAAATATTTTGTTGAGCGAGTAGATGCGATGAGTTGGGGTATTTGGCAGTTGGGCTTTGCTAGTCTCTATGCTTTAGTGGGGACGTTTGCGCTTGAAAGACCTGTTTTGCCTCATAGTGGGACGGTTTGGGCAGCTGTCCTTGGTTTAGCATTGATTTGTTCAGCTTATGGTTGGGTGATGCAAACCATTGTTCAAGCTTATGTCAGCGCTGAATTTACTAGTTTTATGCTTTCGCTAGAACCTATTTTTACAGCCTTTTTTGTCCTTTTATTTTTTGGAGAATGGCTGAGCGGTTTAGCTTATTTGGGAACTGTTTTGATTTTTATCGGTGTGCTTTTAGTGACTTATCAGCCTAAAAAAGATAAGCAATCCATTCTACTTCAGGAAAAAGTCAAATATTAACGTTTTTATTTGACCTTTTTTGACCAATGGACTATAATAGTTTCAGATTGATTATAAAAATGAGACATGGACTAAAAAGGTGAACACTATCTTTTTTGATTTGTCCCTAAGCTTAATAAAGGAGAGAACTATGATTCCTGTAGTTATTGAACAAACGAGCCGTGGCGAACGCTCATATGATATTTATTCACGCCTTTTAAAAGACCGCATTATCATGTTGACTGGACCAGTCGAGGATAATATGGCTAACTCTATCATTGCCCAATTGTTGTTCCTTGATGCCCAAGATAACACTAAAGATATTTACCTTTATGTTAATACTCCTGGTGGTTCAGTATCAGCAGGGCTTGCCATTGTTGATACAATGAATTTCATTAAATCAGATGTTCAAACCATTGTTATGGGCATGGCAGCTTCAATGGGAACGATTATTGCCTCATCAGGTGCAAAAGGAAAACGTTTCATGTTGCCAAATGCCGAATACATGATTCACCAACCAATGGGAGGTACTGGTGGCGGTACACAACAAACAGATATGGCCATTGCTGCCGAACACCTTTTGAAAACACGTCAAAACTTGGAACAAATTTTGGCTGACAACTCTGGTCAAACATTGGAAAAAGTTCACGCTGACGCTGAACGTGATAACTGGATGAGCGCACAAGAAACCCTCGAATATGGCTTCATCGACGAAATCATGGCAAACAACGAATTAAACTAATTTACCCGATTAGCCTGCCTTTGGTGGGCTTTTTTGTTGGAGTAAGGGAGATACATTTAACACTAAATATGGTATAATCGGTTTATGTTGACAATTGATGAACAATTATTTGCTATTGATGAGGCTATTGACGAGGTGGTTGCTTTCTTTCTTGAGTTGGAAAGTGTCAAAGATTATCAGAAAGCGCGTGAGGTTTTCTTGGCGGATACGGTGCTTCAGGAAAAAATTATGCATTTTCAGACTTTGCAACAAAGCTATGAAGAGGCTAAGCCCTATGCAGCTTTTCGACCAGAAGTTGCTGAAATGCGTCATCAACTTTTTAAGGAAAAAAGAGCCATTGACCTCAACGAAAAAGTGAGTCAATTGCGCCAGAGTGAAGTTGCTGTCCAAACAATTTTGGCGGAATTATCACAAAAAATCTCATCAGCCATTTCATCTGATATTTTTGTAGATACAGGTTTGCCTTTGGCAGCACATAAATCACACCATGGGAATTGTAGTAAAGGAGGACAGAAAAAGCATGTTTAAAAAACAGGAACGTCAGGGAATTATTGTTTATTTATACTATAATCGTGATGCTCGAAAATTAAATAAATATGGTGATGTTTTATACCATTCGCGTAAAATGCGATATCAGGTCTTGTATGTGAATAAAGAAGACGCTGAAGCTATTGCCAAAGAAATTTCAGAATTAAAGTTTGTCAAAGAAGTATCATTATCACAATTTGATAATATCGATAAAAATTTTGTAGGCAATTTAGCTCGTTTTTGATATAATATAATCCTGTATGACGAAAAAGTGCTGAAAAGTATTGACAATTTTCTGATAATTCAGTATTCTTTGAAGTGACTTTTTATTAGAAATTTAAGGAGAGAAAATCTTATGCATAAAAGGATTGCGCTTACAGCGCTAACTTTTTTAGCCTCAATTGCTTTAGCAGCTTGTAGTAAGTCACCAGACGTCACTGCAAATGCCACAGGAACAACCATTGGTGACACCTTGAAAATTGGTGTTAACCTTGAATTGACTGGTGCAGTAGCGGCTTATGGGATCGCGGAAAATAATGGCATTAAGCTGGCTGTTGAGGAAATTAATGAAGCAGGCGGAGTTGATGGTAAACAAATCGAACTCATCACCAAGGATAATAAATCTGAAAATGCGGAAGCTTCTACCGCAGCGACTAACTTGGCTATTCAAAGTCAAGTTAATGCCATGATTGGTCCAGCCACTTCTGGTGCGGTTTCTGCCGCTAGTTTGAATGCCCAGAAAACAGGTGTTCCCTTGTTAACCCCAAGTGGGACACAGGACGACTTGACAGTAGATAGTGATGGCGTGAAGAAGTATATTTTCCGTACCACTTTCCAAGACAGCTTCCAAGGTCAAGTTTTAGCACAGTATGCTTATAGCAATTTGAATGCTAAAAAGGTTGTTCTTTATTATGATAACTCAAGCGACTATGCTAAAGGGATTGCTGAGGAATTCCAAGAAAAATATCAAGGAGAGATCGTTGCAACAGCGACCTTTGCTTCAGGGGATAAGGACTTCCAATCAGCTCTGACAAAATTCAAAAACTTGGATTATGATGCCATTATAATGCCAGGTTATTATACAGAAACTGGTATCATCACAAAACAAGCGCGTGATATGGGGATTGAAGTTCCAATTTTGGGACCTGATGGATTCAATGATGATAGCTTTGCTGACTTGGCTGGTACAGCAAATACGCATGATGTTTATTACGTATCAGGTTATTCAACGAAAACAGCACTTTCAGATAAGGCGACAGAATTTATTGCGGCATATAAAGAAAAATACGGTTCAGAACCAAATATGTTTGCCGCGCTTGCTTATGACTCTGTTTATATGATTGCACAGGCAGCAGAAGGGGCAGAAACTTCAATTGATATTGCTGATAACTTAGCAAATCTGACAGATTTTGAAGGTGTTACTGGTACAATGACTATTGATGAAAATCATAACCCAATCAAGACAGCCTTGATGGTTAAGATGAAAGATGGTGTCGAAGATTCGGCTGAAGCCGTTGAAATTACAGGAGATAACTAGAGGTCATTTTCCTTTAGCTTTATATCACATAACTAGAAAGTTTGGTATTATATGTTTTTAGAACAGCTCCCCCAACAACTGGTTAATGGTATTATTCTAGGAAGTATCTATGCGTTACTTGCTCTCGGTTATACCATGGTTTATGGGATTATTAAATTAATTAATTTTGCTCATGGCGATATTTATATGCTAGGTGCATTTATCGGTTACTATGCGATTAGTAGCCTTCACATGAATTTCTGGCTTGCACTCATTTTTACAATGATTGCAACAGCTTGTCTGGGAATGATTATTGAGTTTTTGGCTTATCGTCCCTTACGTCATTCGACGCGTATTGCAGCCCTGATTACGGCGATTGGTGTGTCATTTTTCCTTGAATATGGCATGGTTTTCTTGGTCGGCGCAAATACACGTTCATTCCCGCAAGCTATCGACATTGTCAGCTACAAGATTGGCTCTGTAACGGTGACAAACATTCAATTGTTGATTTTGATTGTTTCCCTTGTTTTGATGGTCGCTTTGCAATTAATCGTTAAGAAAACAAAAATGGGGAAAGCAATGCGTGCCGTATCTGTTGATAGCGATGCAGCTGAATTAATGGGAATTAACGTCAATTCAACAATTAGTTTCACATTTGCGCTTGGTTCAGCACTTGCAGGTGCCGCAGGTGTGTTAATCGGTCTTTACTATAACTCAATTGAACCATTAATGGGGATGACACCCGGTATTAAAGCCTTCGTTGCCGCTGTTCTTGGTGGTATCGGCATTATTCCAGGGGCAGCTTTAGGTGGATTTGTTATTGGTATTTTGGAAACTTTATCAATTTCGCTCAACCTTTCAAGTTATCGTGATGCCATTGTTTACGGTGTCTTAATTATCATTCTTTTGGTAAGACCTGCTGGTATTCTTGGCAAAAACGTGAAAGAGAAGGTGTAGAAAATGAAAAAGAATCTAAAAATCAATCTTTCTTGGCTTGCTTTAATTGTTGTTCTTTTTGGAATCTTAGAATTTCTAGCAACAACTAATATTTTGAACCTTTACTACATTCAAATCCTCATGGGGATTGGGATTAGTATTTTAATGGGACTCGGTACTAACCTTGTACTCGGTTTCTCAGGACAATTCACACTTGGACAAGCTGGGTTTATGGCAATTGGAGCTTATGCAACAGCGATTATCACCCAACAAAATCCAACTTATGGTGGTTTCTATTTCTCAATACTTGTTGGGATTGTGGTTGCTGTTCTTGTGGCGCTTGTCTTTGGTATTCCAACGCTTCGTTTAAAAGGTGACTACCTTGCGATTGCAACACTTGGTATGGCTGAAATTATCCGTATTGTTATTGTTAATGGTGGCGATTTAACCAACGGTGCGGCTGGTTTGACAGGAATTTTGCCCTATACAACATGGCCAGTTATCTTTATCTTTGTCGTCGCCATTACGATTTTGATTTTAAATTTCCTACGTTCCTCTGTTGGACGTCAAGTGATTTCTGTTCGTGAAGATGAGATTGCAGCAGAAGCAATGGGTGTCAACGTCACAAGAATGAAAGTCTTGATTTTTGTAATGGGAGCGATCATTTCAGCGATTGCTGGCTCACTTTACGTTGGTTACATCGGAACAGTTGTGCCAAAAGACTTTACTATCATGAAATCAATTGATTACTTGATTATTGCCGTTCTTGGTGGGCTTGGTTCGATCACAGGAACTATTCTAGCAGCCATTGTTTTAGGAATTCTTAACATGTTCTTGCAAAACGTTTCAAACCTCCGTATGATTATCTATTCATTGGCATTAATCTTGGTAATGATTTTCCGTCCAGGAGGACTTTTAGGAACAAAAGAATTCACATTATCACGTTTCTTTAATAAAACTAAGGGGGGCAATCATTAATGGCACTTCTTGATGTTAAAAATTTAACCAAAAATTTCGGTGGTTTGACAGCCGTTGGTGATGTCACAATGCATTTAAATGAGGGAGAATTAGTTGGTCTTATTGGTCCAAACGGTGCTGGTAAAACAACACTTTTCAACCTTTTGACAGGTGTCTATGAACCAAGCGAAGGTTCAGTTTCTTTGGATGGCACATTGTTAAATAGCAAGAAACCTTATAAAATCGCATCACTTGGTCTTTCACGTACTTTCCAAAATATCCGTCTCTTTAAAGATATGACTGTTTTGGAAAATGTACTTGTTGGCATGGCTAATCAAAATAAATCACATGTCTTTGCAAGCTTTCTTCGTTTGCCAAAATTCTATCAAAGCGAGGAAGAGTTGCGCCAAAAAGCTATGGATTTGCTAGCTATCTTTAATTTGGATGGGGATGCAGATACCCTAGCTAAAAATCTTCCTTACGGTCAGCAACGTCGTTTGGAAATTGTGCGTGCCCTTGCAACGGAACCCAAAATTCTCTTCTTAGATGAGCCAGCTGCTGGGATGAACCCACAAGAAACAGCAGAATTGACACAGTTAATTCGTCAAATCAAAGAAGAATTTAACATTACCATTATGCTTATTGAACACGATATGAGCCTTGTAATGGAAGTGACAGAACGGATTTACGTTCTTGAATATGGACGTTTAATTGCTCACGGTACACCTGATGAAATCAAAAATAATCAACGTGTTATTGAAGCTTATCTTGGAGGTGAAGGATAATGACAATGTTAAAAGTTGCTAATTTATCAGTCCATTACGGCGTTATCCAAGCCGTCAAAGATGTTTCTTTTGACGTCAATGAAGGAGAAGTGGTCACACTTATCGGTGCCAATGGTGCTGGTAAAACGTCTATTCTTCGTACGATTTCTGGTTTGGTTCGTCCAAGTGCTGGTAAAATCGAATTTTTAGGACAAGAGATTCAAAAAGAACCCGCTCGGAAAATTGTTGCTAGTGGCTTGTCACAAGTTCCTGAAGGGCGTCACGTTTTCCCAGGTTTGACGGTACTTGAAAACCTTGAATTGGGTGCTTTCTTGCGTAATGACCGTGAAGAAAATCAAAAGCGTTTGAAGAAAGTTTTTGACCGCTTTCCACGACTTGAAGAACGTAAATCGCAGGATGCAGCCACCCTTTCGGGGGGGGAGCAACAAATGCTTGCGATGGGACGTGCTTTGATGAGTCAGCCAAAATTACTTCTTCTTGATGAACCCTCAATGGGGCTTGCACCAATTTTTATCCAAGAAATCTTTGATATCATTCAAGATATTCAAAAACAAGGAACAACTGTCTTGTTGATTGAACAAAATGCTAATAAAGCGTTAGCAATTGCTGATCGTGGTTATGTTTTAGAGACAGGAAACATTGTTCTTTCAGGAACAGGTCAGGAATTATTAGAATCAGAAGAAGTTCGCAAGGCTTACCTCGGTGGCTAACGAACCGTTAACTGAATTTAGTATTTAACCAAGTCTAGGATAGTTGTTATCCTAGGCTTTTATCATTAACAACATTCTCGTCTGCTTTATTTTCATTATTTTTTCAATCTTTGGTGAAATCGTTTGCGGTTTGTGGTATAATAATAGCAAGAAAATAATGCGGAGAATTGTTATGGCAGTAAAAGATTTTATGACTAAAAAAGTTGTTTATGTGTCTCCTGATACAACAGTAGCCCGTACAGCTGAGATGATGAGGGAGCAAGGCCTGCGTCGCTTTCCTGTCATCGAAAATGATAAGCTTGTCGGGATTGTTACCGAAAGAACAATGGCAGAAGCTAGGCCTTCAAAAGCAACAACCTTGTCCATTTACGAGATGAATTATTTGCTTAATAAAACTAAAATTCGTGACGTGATGATTCGCGATGTTGTGACGGTTTCACCCTATGCTCGCTTGGAAGATGCGATTTATACCATGATGAAAAATAAGGTTGGGATTGTTCCAGTTGTTGAAAATGGGCAAGTTTATGGTGTTATCACAGATAAAGATATTTTCAAAGCTTTTCTTGAAATTTCTGGTTATGGCGAAGAAGGTATTCGCGTGGCTATTTCGGCTGATAATACGGTTGGAACTTTGGCAAAAATTGTAGATACGATTTCAAACGACAATCTCAATATCAAACGTACCGTTGTTGCCACTCGTAAATCTGGAAAAGTTGCGATTGAAATTCAAATCGATGGTAAAGCTGACGTTGCAGATTTGCGTGAAAAATTGCTTAACCAAGGCATTCAAGTTGATGCGATTGAATTAACAGAAGCAAAATCATTGGATTGATTGGTAATCTAACTGAGAGAGCAGAATTTAGTTTCAAACTAGGTTCTGTTTTTTTGAGCGACGAGATGTAAAGTCATGTTTTAACTTTTTATTCTTGAATCCAATAAGTTAGCGCATTTGCTAGTGTTATTTTTGCCTGTTTTTTGTTAAAATAGAAGCATAGAAAGAATTTTAAGGAATTTTCATGAAAAACGGCATAATTATTTCATTTGAAGGTCCAGATGGGGCTGGAAAAACCACAGTTTTAGAACAAGTTCTTCCAGTTTTGCAAGAAAAGGGCTATGATATTGTAACCACACGTGAACCTGGTGGTGTTGAAATTGCAGAGCGTATTCGTGATGTCATCTTAGATGTCAATCACGTTGCTATGGATAGTAAGACAGAGTTGCTCTTGTATATGGCAGCAAGACGTCAACATTATGTTGAGAAGGTTCTACCAGCTTTAGAGGCTGGTAAAGTGGTCTTGATTGACCGTTTTATTGATAGTTCAATCGCTTACCAAGGTGCTGGACGTGGCTTGGATAAAGATATCATTACGAGATTAAATGACTTTGCAACAGACGGTAGAATACCAGACTTGACGCTTTATTTTGATGTTGAATCAGAAATTGGTTTAGCCAGAATTGCTAAAAATGCTGAGCGTGAAGTTAACCGACTTGATTTGGAAAAATTAGACATGCACAAGCGTGTTCGAGAAGGTTATTTAGCCTTGACTGAACAAGAAAAACGTATTGTGACTATTGATGCGTCACATGAATTGGTAGATGTTGTGTCAGAGACACTTTATACCATTCTTGAACAGTTAGCAAAAAATGAGTAGAGGGATTTAGATGGAATTAGAGCACTTGCAACCCCAACTTTTTAAAGAGTTTAATCACATTTTAAAATCAGATAGGATGAACCACGCCTATCTTTTTTCAGGGGATTTTGCGAACTTTGATTTTGCTCTTTACCTTGCTAAAAGTCGTTTTTGCGAAAATCTCCAAGATGGTTTGCCATGTGGAGAATGCCGTGAGTGTCAGTTAATTGCTGAAAATGAATTTTCAGATGTTAAGATTGTCAAACCAAGCGGGCAAGTTATTAAAACTGATACGATTCGTGAATTGATGCGCGATTTCTCACGTTCAGGTTTTGAAGGCACATCACAGGTTTTCATCATTCAAGATTGTGAAAAAATGCATGTTAATGCTGCAAATAGCCTTTTGAAATTTATTGAAGAACCGCAAAGTTCTTCCTACATGATTTTGTTGACTAGTGATGAAAATAAGGTTTTGCCGACGATTAAAAGTCGAACACAGATTTTCCGTTTTCCGAAAAATAAGCCGCTGTTGATTGAGCAAGCTGCAAAAGCTGGAGTTTTGAAAATACAAGCAGAAATATTAGCAGAATTGGCAAAAACACCGAAGCACCTTGATGAATTGATGCAAGATAAAAAAATATTGGATGTCATTCAAACTTGTGAGCGTTTTGTCACGGTTCTGTTTAAGGAAAAAATGCTAGCTTATTTAGAAACAGGGCGTTTGGTTCAAGTTGCTTTAGAAAAATCTGACCAAGAACTTGTTTTTCAACTCTTGCCGCTATTTTTAGCAAAGCAATTTAATCAAAAAGAAAGTTTAGTTTATTTAGAAAAAAGTTATAAGGCGCAACAAATGTGGAAAAGCAATGTAAGCTTCCAAAATGTGCTAGAATATATGGTGATTTCATGACAGAAGTATTGAGCGTAAAATACGAAGAAACAGGCAGTATTGTCTATGTTTTACCAAATAAAAAATATAAACTCGGCGATTACGTCGTCGTCAAAAATAAGAAAGGGTGTCGTTTGGCGCAAGTTGTCACTAGCAACGAAGTCATCGATGAGGTCAAATTACCTGCTGAGATGGATTTCGTGACGCGTCTTGCCAACGAAAAAGATAAACAAGCCTACCGAGAAAATATCGCCTTAGCGAAGCACTCATTTTCAGCGGTTAATGAGCTGATTTTAGCTAATAGCCTAAAAATGAAAGTGATTGATATTATTTTCCCATTGGAAAGAAGCTATGTGCTTATCACGTTTTCAGCAGAAGAACGTGTTGATTTTCGTCAATTGCTACGTGACTTAGCAGGTCATTTCAAAACAAGAATTGAACTTCGCCAAATTAATAGTCGCGAAGAAGCTAAGGTTTATGGTGGTGTTGGACCGTGTGGTCGTACCCTTTGCTGCTCAAGCTTCTTGGGAGAATTTCCACCTGTATCTATTAAAATGGTCAAAAATCAAGGAATGTCACTCAGCACAGGAAAAACAGCAGGCATCTGTGGACGTTTGATGTGTTGTTTGAGTTTTGAAGATGACTTTTATAAAACCTCTAAGGAGAAATTCCCTGATGTGGGAACGGAGATTGAAACAGCTGATGGCTTGGGAGTTATTGCGGGGATTGATGTGTTTTCTGATACCGTCAAAGTTCGTTTACCAGAAAAACACACGCTTTTAACCTATGCTTTAGAGGAGGTCAAAGTACGTGGATAAAAAAGAATTGTTTGATGCCTTTGATGGCTTTTCACAAAATTTAATGATTACCTTGGCTGAAATTGAAGCCATGAAAAAGCAAGTGCAATCGCTCCTAGAGGAAAATACAGCTTTGCGTCTTGAAAATGATAAAATTCGCACGCGTCTAGCTCAACTTGAGCAAGATACGCCAGCTAAATCTTCTAAGCAAGGAAAACGATATATCGAAGGCATTTACCATGATGGTTTCCATATTTGCAACGACTACTATGGTCAACGTCGTGAAAACGATGAAGAATGTATGTTTTGTATGGAAGTTTTAGATAGGGAGTAACTGCCTATGAAAGTACAAAAAAGTTTTAAATATCAGACAACCTACGGCAAGTTATATCTTGTTCCAACACCAATTGGCAATATGCAAGACATAACTTATCGTGCCGTGGAAATGCTAAAAAATGCTGATTTTGTCTGTGCAGAAGACACTCGCAATACAGGGCTTTTGCTGAAACATTTTGACATTTCAGCCAAGCAAATTAGCTTTCATGAACACAATGCCTATGAAAAAATTCCTGAATTGATTGCTCTGATGAAAGAAGGAAAAATTTTGGCACAAGTGTCTGATGCTGGGATGCCTTCTATTTCTGACCCAGGTCATGATTTAGTAAAAGCAGCTATCGCTGAAGAGATTCCTGTCGTTGCTGTCCCAGGGGCTTCTGCTGGGATTACGGCGCTTATTGCGAGTGGCTTAGCACCGCAACCGCATATTTTTTATGGTTTCTTGCCAAGAAAAGCTAAGCAGCAGAAGGAATTTTTTGAAGCTAAGAAACAGTATCCTGAAACACAAATTTTTTATGAATCACCTTACCGTGTCGCAGATACATTGGACAATATGTTAGCAATATATGGTGACAGAAAAATTGTTTTGGTTCGTGAGTTGACAAAACTTTATGAAGAATATCAGCGCGGATACATCTCAGAAATTTTGGAATACATTGCCCAAAATCCTTTAAAAGGAGAATGTTTAATCGTTGTATCTGGTCAAGATGAGACAGTGACATCGGAAAAAATGTCAGAAGATATCAATCCTGCTAAACTCGTTGCTCAGTTAGTCGAAGCTGGGGACAAACCAAATCAAGCCATTAAAAAAATAGCTAAAACTTATGGTTTAAACCGCCAAGAAGTTTACAATGCTTATCATCAACTTTAAAGATTATTAATCAGTTGAGATAATCACCGATGATTATAAAATTCTCATCGGTGGTTTTTTGTCTTCAAAGCTTTTTTACTTAGATGCTACAAAATTATGTAAGAAAACGTAACATTGACAATTATGTCGAAAATAGCGACTTAGTTAACATTTCTATGTCAAGTTATATAATTGATAAAATCAGTATTATCGAAAGAAGAGAAGTGTTTTTAAATGCCGAAAACGGCTAACATTTCATGTGATAAATACAGAAAATTTAGAAAAATTACCAAAAAACACTTTACTTCACCAAAAAATAATGTTATATTATCTAACATAAAATCTCACAACGCTTGTTGTAGTATTTTAGAAAATTGACTTTAAGGTTTAAAGTCTTAAAATATAAAAGGAGTTTTTGGTATGAGTGCAGGAAGTATTGCTTTTATAATTGTCTGTGCTAGTTTAGTGTTTTTAATGACACCAGGTTTAGCATTCTTTTACGGCGGGTTAGAGAGGCGCAAAAATGTCATTAATACAATGATGATGTGTGTGATTCCCATTGCAGTAGCTTCAGTCATGTGGGTCATTTGTGGTTATTCCCTTTCCTTTGGTGGTGATGGAAGCTTGATTGGGAATTTCTCCCACCTCTTTTTCAATGGTGTTAGCGAAACCGCTAGTACACGTGGTTTAGAAATTCCTGATGCCTTATTTGCAGCTTTTCAAATGATGTTTCCAATTATTACGGTTGCCATTTTAACGGGAGCGGTAGCAGGACGTATGCGCTTTACACCCTTGATTATTTTTATCGTCTTCTGGCTACTCCTAGTTTATTTCCCATTTGCCCATATGGTTTGGGATGAGGGGCTTTTGGCACAATGGGGAACAATTGATTTTGCTGGTGGTGATGTTGTTCATATTACCTCTGGAGTTTCAGGTCTTGTCTTGGCTTTGGTACTTGGTAAACGCCGTGATTATGCGCATTTGGAGTATCGTCCTCATAACATTCCATTTGTTTTCCTTGGTGCAGGTCTTCTCTGGTTTGGTTGGTTTGGATTCAATGCTGGTTCTGCTCTTGCAGCAGATGGGCTTGCTGTCCATGCCTTTATTACAACGCATATTTCAGCAGCGGCAGCAATGCTTTCTTGGTTACTGGTTGAAAAAGTATTAACTGGGAAATTCTCACTTGTCGGTGCTTCAACAGGTTTGGTAGCAGGGCTTGTTGCTATCACACCAGGAGCAGGTTTTGTTTCAACTTGGAGCTCTCTTCTCATCGGTCTTTGTGTTAGCCCAGTTTGTTATTTTGCGATTTCCGTTCTTAAGAGCAAATTCGGTTATGATGATGCTTTAGATGCCTTTGGTTGTCATGGTATAGGAGGGATTTTTGGTGGTTTGGTAACAGGACTTTTCACAACACCAGAGCTTGCTCTTGACGGAAACAATATCGGCTTAATCTATGGTAATGCGCATCTGTTCCTAGTAACAGTAGCAGCTATCATTTTTACCATTGTTTGGTCAGCGGTAGCAACTTTTGTTATTATTAAAGTGATTTCAATCTTCACAAGTATTCGTGTTGAGGATCGGGCGGAAGCTATTGGTCTTGATGATAGTGAGCATGAAGAAACAGCCTACCCAACCTTTATGGGACTTGATTCATAATTAAAGGATAGTTAGAAATCTGAGCTAAATAGAAACGTTTAGAAAGAGAGTGTATTATGAAAAAAATAGAGGCGATTATCCGTTCAGACCGTTTGGAAGATCTCAAAGATGCCTTGTCTAAAGCAGGATTTACCAAGGGAATGACAGTCAGTCAAGTGCTTGGTTATGGAAACCAACGCGGTTTTGCAGAATATGTTCGTGGTCAAAAGATTGTGCCTACTTTGCTTGCGAAAGTAAAAGTTGAAATTGTGACACACGATGCAGCGGTTGATGACATTGTGGCTATCATCTGCAAAGCTGTTCGTACAGGTGAAGTTGGAGATGGTAAAATTTTTATTCTTCCAATTGAAGAAGTTGTTCGTATTCGGACAGGAGAACGAGGTGGTGATGCCGTTTAAGTTTTAAAATCTCCGAAGTTTAGTCAAGCAAAAATAGTGGTAGAAAACCTGAATTCTTAAAGGATTCAGGCTTTTTGGTGGCGAATTGTCAAATTAAGTGCACATTTATCCCATAAAAAACTTCATAAGGTGTTTTCCAGTTTAGACATTTTCGTGGTCTATTGTTTAATTTATCTTCCCATTCCTGAATAATCAAGTGTTCTACCTCTGTTAAGTCACTTCCTTTTGGAAAATACTCTCGCAATAAGCCATTTGTATTCTCGTTTGTTCCTCGTTGCCAAGGAGCATGAGGATCAGGAAAATAGACTTCGACATTTAGTTTCTCGGTGAGTTCAGGATGCCCTGAGAATTCCTTACCTCTATCAGGAGTCACTGTTTCTTTTGGTAGAGACTCTAACATATTTACCATGGCTTCTATAACCAATTTACTTTTCTTGACAGCTACTTTCTGAATTTTGAGGAAGCGGGAATGCCTATCAGTGAGTGTTACTAGGCAAGCTTTTCCAGTCTTTCCAGCAACAGTATCGGCTTCCCAATCACCTATTCTCGAGCGTTCATTAGCTGCTGTT
>NZ_NETH01000020.1 GCF_003337175.1 Streptococcus gallolyticus | reverse complement strand
AGCTGATAAATATTTCTGAGAAACACCATTGAAATCCATTTGCTTTGGAAGTCCATGATGTCTTAATAAACCATTTGAATGTTCATTTAACCCACGTTGACCAGGACAACCTGGATCCGCAAAGAAAATATCAATGTCGTGTTGGTTGGATATTGTCTTCCAATTAGAGAATTCTTTCCCACAATCAAAGGTAATCGATTTAAAGAGATGTTTTGGGAATTGTGACAGCCATCTATCTAGTGATTGTTCAATGTCACTAGCTTTTCGACCATTGGTTTGAAGGGTGATAATCGCTTTAGATTGCTTCTCTACCAAGGTGATAACAGCACTTTTGTGATGTTTACCAACAATCGTATCTCCCTCAAGATGTCCAAACTCTCTTTCAAATTCCGGATAAATTTCCGCACGCTCGCGGATATCCCTCCGAAAAGCTTGTTTGCCACGTTTTTCGGCCTTACCATTGGGTTTACGTTTTCCCTTCCATGGTAAATCCTCTTTCTTGAAGATGCCACGGTCAGCTAGGCGATAAAGAGTTCTCATAGAGCAAGGGATTTTATCGGGATAAGTTCCTTTGACAACATCCAAACTCCAATTAAGTTCTAAATGTCTTTGAATAAAATCTTGTTCACTTTGAGTGAGTTGAGTCTTACGACGACCACAACGTTTCTTGTTGGCCTTGTAGTTCTTGTAGTAATCATAGGCCGTGTGACCAGTCTTGAGGTAAGCAATGACCTTATAAATCGTTTGTCTTGATCTTTTGAGGGATTGACAAATATCGCTAATAGGTATTCCCTCTTTGTAATAAGCCTCTATCATTACAAGCTCGGTTGTGGTAAGATGAGTATAGGTCATTTATGTTAGTTCCTTTCAGACAAATGTGGTGTTTATCTGAGCCTAACATAGATGGCTTTTTTCTGTCTAGCTTAATTTTACAAATTGGGTAAGTCTAACTCGGAAAAAGACATTGGAAGAATATCGTCATTATATGATGACAGTATCATTAAGTTTTCTATTTGTTGCTGCTTTATGTTTATTGATTTCATTTTTATCAAGACCAATGATTTTTCGGCTGGTTTATTACTAGGCGGAGGAGTAGCAGGATTAGTAATTGCCATCTATTATTTAACTTTGATAAGGCAGCCGAATCGGTTAAAAGCAGCTTACATAGCAGCTTATGATGAGCGCAATCAATTTATTTTGAGGGTGACAGCTATATCAACTTTGCTTTTCTTATTTTTAGAGAATTTTATGTTGATTATCTTATATGCTTTTATGGGCGTGGTGTTAACGTATCCGATAGTTTTGCTGATTTGGTTGTATAGTTTATTTTTGGGATTTGTTTTCTTTAAACTAATATTTATAAGAATTTTATAAGAGGTGATATCATGAAAAAATTTTTAACAGCTTTAAAATATTTCTTTTTGGCCTTAGGATTGATTTTACTGGAACAGTTGCCAACTGCTTTTATTACGGCAAATCAACCATTTTGGCAATCTGTATTAATTACTTTAGCTCTTTTGCTAGTTGCTGTTTTCACAGTCTATGTTGCTAAGCGAGTTGGGCTGTTGAACCATTTAGAGGAATTAAAGACCTGGCAAGCTTGGAAGACGGTTTTGATAGGCTTTGTTGTACTAACTGTCGTTAAGTATATTGGTGGTATTATTTTACTTTTAGAAAATGGTCTTGGGGCAAATACAGAAAACCAAGCAGCACTTGAGCAGCTTGGAATGTCACCTCTTTTGTTAATTGTATTGACTGTTATTGCTGCACCGATTGTAGAAGAAACAGTTATGCGTGGACTTATCTTAGGACGTACCTTTAATAATTCTTATCTTGGTGTTATCCTTAGTTCTCTGCTTTTTGGTTCTTTGCATATGCCGACTGATATTGGAAGTTGGATTATTTACGGTGGTATGGGATTGGTACTTGCTGTTGTTTATCATAAGACACAGAAACTGGAGTATACCATAGCTATCCATTTTATCAATAATGCATTGGGAGTGCTTCTTATGCTCCTGTAAGGTAAAGTTTCATAATTGATTAATATTGATTTAATCCAATGATCTTAGAAAAGGGAAATTGGGTTATTTTTTATCTATTTTTTATTAGAAAATTCACTTTTTTAATGAAAATATTTTGGTAATTGGAGACAGTATGCTAGAATATATGTATTCAGATTAAAATTAGGAGATTAAGTTGGAAAAGTTTGGGATTAAAGTACGTACATTAAGAGAGAAAAAAGGGATTTCACGTGAAGAATTCTGTGGTGATGAAACAGAACTATCTGTGAGACAGCTAGCTAGGATTGAAAAAGGACAATCCGTCCCAACTCTTAATAAGGTGGGATATATTGCGAAAGTATTAGGAGTAACTATTGGTGAGTTAACTGATGGTAAAAATTTAGAACTTCCCACTAGGTATAAGGAGTTAAAATATTTACTATTACGAACACCAACTTATGGGGATAAGGAACGTCTTAAGAGACAAACGTCCTATTTTGATGAAATTTCAGAAAAATACTATGAAGTTATACCTGAAGAAGAACGCTTAATTATTGATTGTTTACAATCGAAGATTGATGTTCATTTCAGTGATGATGTTAATTTTGGTGAAGGCATTTTAAATGATTATTTTGACCAAGTTAGACGAAAGAAGAACTTTCAAATTAATGATTTGATTTTAATAGATTTATATTTTGCTTGCCTTGCTTCTGCTAAATCGTTTGAGGGAATCTATAGCTTAGATTTGTATGATGAATTAATGGAGTGTTTGCTGAATCAAGAAAATCTTTCACCAGAAACTTCTTTGGTTTTAAATAATGTTTTGTTAAATAATGTAGATTTGGTTTTACGATTCCATAGAGAATCTTTTATGAAACGAATTATTATAAAAAGTGACACTATCATGACAAGTGTTCATGATTTTCAAAGACGCCCAGTTTTAAGTTTAGTTGAGTGGAAATATTATTTACAATTTAAAAAAGATTTTTTAGCGGCACAAAAATCTTACTCCAATGCTATTTTATTTGCTAACTTAATTGGAGATACTTATTTGGAAAGTAAATTAATAGAAGAATGGAATAAGGATACAACATGACATTTTTGTCATGTTGTTTTCTTATAGATTTCGTTAAAATAAAATCATAAATTATAAGAAAGGTTGGAATTGATAGATGCTAAAAATTTTTTCAATTGTTATAACTGGTTGGTGGGGATTATAATCTCCTACAAGAATCATTATCTATGAGTCTTGTTCTTAAAATAATGGATTGTGAGTAGCATTCTAAATAATATTATGGGAATGAGGAACTGGCAGAATGTCTTCTGCGTTCTTAGTTAAAAAATAGATTAGATAAGACAACGTCAGAAAGGGAAGTGTTTTGAAACGGCAAGATGCTTCTTTTTTGTTGTAGTTCTATTATTTTTTACAAACTTGTTGTATGAATTGCGATAATTTCCGAACAAATATGTTATAATGTATTTATATAATTCGTAAAATATATTTTTGCGTACTTTGTTGAATTTGGAGCTTGGGCTCCTGTGATGTTTGTACTGAGGTATTTTTACTTATGAAACTTTTAGTTGTTGGCTCTGGTGGGCGAGAGCACGCTATTGCTAAGAAGTTGTTGGAATCTCCTCAAGTGAATCAGGTTTTTGTAGCACCTGGTAATGATGGCATGACACTTGATGGACTTGATTTGGTAAATATCGGTATTTCCGAACATTCTAAGCTGATTGATTTTGCGAAAGCTAATGATATTGCTTGGACATTTATCGGACCTGATGATGCTTTGGCTGCAGGAATCGTTGATGATTTTAATGCTGCTGGTTTGAAAGCATTTGGACCAAGTAAAGCAGCTGCAGAGCTTGAATTGTCTAAAGATTTTGCTAAATCAATCATGGCTAAATACCATGTTCCAACAGCTGCTTACGGCACTTTCTCAGATTTTGAGCAAGCAAAGAGCTATATTGAAGCACACGGTGCACCAATTGTTGTTAAGGCTGACGGTTTGGCGCTTGGTAAAGGTGTTGTCGTTGCCGAAACAGTAGAACAAGCAATCGAAGCAGCACATGAAATGTTGCTTGACAATAAATTTGGTGATTCTGGTGCGCGTGTGGTCATTGAAGAATTTCTTGATGGTGAAGAATTTTCATTATTTGCCTTTGTTAATGGTGATAAATTCTATATCATGCCAACTGCACAAGACCACAAACGTGCTTTTGATGACGATAAAGGTCCTAATACTGGTGGTATGGGAGCTTATGCACCAGTTCCACATTTACCACAAAGCGTTGTTGACACAGCTGTAGAAACAATTGTGAAGCCAGTTCTTAATGGTATGACTGCGGAAGGGCGTCCATATCTTGGTGTTCTTTATGCAGGACTTATTTTGACAGCTGATGGTCCAAAAGTTATCGAATTTAACTCACGTTTTGGTGACCCTGAAACCCAAGTTATCTTACCACGTTTGACATCTGATTTTGCTCAAAATATCACTGACATTTTAGATGGCAAAGCTCCAGAAATTACTTGGACAGACAAAGGGGTCACTCTTGGTGTTGTTGTGGCTTCAGAAGGTTATCCAGTTGCTTATGAAAAAGGTGTCCGCCTTCCTGAGAAAACGTCAGGTGATCTTATCACTTACTATGCAGGTGCTAAATTTGCTGATGATAAAGCACTTCTTTCAAATGGTGGTCGGGTTTACATGTTGGTAACAACTAAGGAAGATGTTAAATCAGTACAAGATGTTATCTATGCTGAACTTGCAACTCAAGACACAACAGGTCTTTTCTATCGAAACGATATCGGAAGCAAAGCTATTGGACGTTAAGCCAAAATGTATTTTAGTCAGCGTTTGTCTTTTGGGCGAAAGATGTCAGTATAACGGAGGTTATAATTACAATCAAGCCCTTGTAGATTATGTTGCTGACAAAGAGGTGATAGCTGTTTGTCCAGAAGTGTTAGCAGGTTTGCCTACACCACGAGAACCAGTTGAATTGCGTGACGGTCGTGTTGTTGATGTTGCTGGTAATTGTTATAATGAGATGTTTGAAAAGGGCATTAAACGTTGTCTAGATGAAATGGCTGGAAAGTCAATTGATTTAGCCATTTTACAATCACGCAGTCCGTCATGTGGTGTTAATCAAGTCTATGATGGAAACTTTTCTGGACAAAAAGTGGCAGGTAGTGGGCTATTTGCTCAAAAATTAAAAGAACTTTGCTATCATGTTGTTGATGTTGAAGATATAAAACAATTGGAAGGAAAATAATGAAACCATTAATTTCAGTTATCATGGGTAGTAAATCTGATTGGGCTACCATGAAAAAAACAGCAGAGGTACTTGATCAATTTGGTGTGGCGTATGAAAAGAAAGTTGTTTCTGCACATCGTACACCAGATTTGATGTTTAAACACGCCGAAGAAGCACGGGGGCGTGGTATTAAGGTGATTATTGCTGGTGCTGGTGGTGCTGCTCATTTGCCTGGTATGGTCGCAGCTAAAACGACACTTCCAGTTATTGGTGTTCCTGTGAGGACACGTGCGCTTAGCGGACTGGATTCGCTTTATTCAATCGTTCAAATGCCTGGCGGAGTACCTGTGGCAACTATGGCTATCGGAGAGTCAGGAGCAACTAATGCTGCCCTAGCAGCTCTTCGTATTTTGGCAATTGAAGATACTGAATTGGCAGAAAAATTAGAAAACTTTGCACTTGAGCAAGGTAAAGTTGCGGAGGCTTCAACAGATGAACTCGACTAAAACAATCGGTATTATCGGTGGTGGACAACTTGGGCAAATGATGGCTATTTCAGCTATCTATATGGGACATAAAGTGGTTACTTTGGACCCCACAGCAGATTGCCCAGCTTCACGTGTGAGTGATATGATTGTGGCACCTTACGATGATGTTGAGGCTATGCGTGAACTAGCAAAACGCTGCGATGTGCTCACTTATGAGTTTGAAAATGTTGATGCGGATGCTTTGGATGCGGTTGTCAAGGAAGGGCAATTACCGCAAGGAACTGATTTGCTTCGTATTTCGCAAAACCGTATCTTTGAAAAAGACTTTCTAGCTAAAACAGCAGGTGTGAAAGTAGCACCGTACAAGGTCGTCACATCAAGTCTTGACCTTGAGGATATTGATTTATCTAAGAAATACGTTTTAAAAACAGCAACTGGCGGTTATGATGGTCATGGTCAAATCGTGATCAAATCAGTTGAAAACTTAGCTGACGCTAACACATTAGCCAATTCTTGCGAATGTGTTTTGGAAGAATTTGTGAATTTTGACCTTGAAATTTCAGTGATTGTTTCAGGAAATGGCAAGGATATGACCGTTTTTCCAGTACAAGAAAATATTCATCGCAATAATATCTTATCTAAAACAATTGTACCAGCTCGCATTTCTGATGAACTTGCTCAAAAAGCGCAGGCTATGGCTGTTCAAATTGCTGAAAAACTGGACTTGTCTGGTACACTTTGTGTCGAAATGTTTGCGACACCTGATGATATTATCGTCAATGAAATGGCACCACGTCCCCATAATTCAGGACACTATTCAATTGAAGCCTGTGATTTTTCACAATTTGACACACATATTTTGGGAGTTCTCGGCTTGCCACTTCCAAAAATTCATCTCCATCAACCAGCTATTATGCTGAATGTTCTTGGACAACACATGGAAAAAGCACAAGCTTATGTGCAAGAAAATCCTAGCGCTCACCTCCACCTTTATGGTAAACTAGAGGCAAAACATAACCGCAAAATGGGACACATGACTTTGTTTAGTGATGAACCAGATACCATTGCGGAAATGGGGGAAGGAATGGATTTTTAAAGTGTTAATCGGAGGAAATATGCTGAAAATCATTGTTCATGCTTATATTGATAATGCTGAGAAAGCTATCGTTGAAGTCGTTTTTGCTTCTTCTGATAAGTCTCGTATTTCTGAAAAAATGGCAGAACTGACAAATAAGTACCCCAATGATTACCTTGTTGTTTATGATTTACCACTTGATACAGATTTAACAACTTTACCTCACTATCCATCTGTTGAAATTGGTAAGGAAGATTTTAATTAATTGTGTTAGTTATTTTATTGATATAACTAAAAAAAGGAAAGGAGCTAGGGTGTTAACTGTATTCGCTTAACGCCCTTAATATCTTAAACATGATCGATCGTTATTCACGCCCTGAGATGGCGGCAATTTGGAGTGAAGAAAACAAATACAAAGCTTGGCTTGAAGTTGAAATTTTGGCTGACGAAGCCTGGGCTGAATTGGGAGAAATTCCTAAAGAGGACGTCGCTAAAATCCGTGCCAATGCAAGCTTTGACGTTGACCGTATTTTGGAAATTGAACAAGAAACACGTCACGACGTTGTGGCATTCACTCGTGCAGTTTCTGAAAGTCTTGGGCAAGAACGTAAATGGGTGCACTATGGCTTGACATCAACTGACGTTGTTGATACAGCATATGGTTACCTTTACAAACAAGCTAATGACATCATCCGCAAAGATTTGCATCATTTCCTTGGAATCATTGCTAACAAAGCTAAAGAACATAAATTTACAATCATGATGGGACGTACTCACGGTGTCCATGCTGAGCCAACTACCTTTGGTTTGAAATTGGCAACTTGGTACAGTGAAACGAAACGTAACATCGAACGTTTTGAACACGCTGCTGCTGGTGTTGAAGCTGGTAAAATCTCAGGTGCTGTTGGTAACTTCGCTAACATTCCACCATTTGTTGAAGCTTATGTGTGTGAAAAACTTGGTATTCGTGCACAAGAAATTTCAACACAAGTTCTTCCACGTGACCTTCATGCAGAATACTTTGCAGTTCTTGCTAGCATTGCAACATCAATTGAACGTATGGCAACTGAAATCCGTGGTCTGCAAAAATCTGAACAACGTGAAGTTGAAGAATTCTTCGCTAAGGGGCAAAAAGGTAGCTCAGCTATGCCTCACAAACGCAACCCAATCGGTTCAGAAAATATGACAGGTCTTGCACGTGTTATTCGCGGTCATATGCTAACAGCTTACGAAAACGTGTCACTTTGGCATGAACGTGATATCTCTCACTCATCTGCTGAACGTATTATTTCACCAGATACTACAATCCTTATTGATTACATGCTTAACCGTTTTGGAAATATCGTGAAAAATTTGACTGTTTTCCCAGAAAACATGATTCGCAACATGGGGTCTACTTTTGGTCTTATTTTCAGCCAACGTGTAATGCTTAAATTGATTGAAAAAGGAATGACACGTGAACAAGCTTATGACCTTGTTCAACCTAAGACAGCTTATTCTTGGGATAACCAAGTTGACTTCAAACCACTTCTTGAAGCTGATAAAGAAGTCACTTCACGTTTAACACAAGAAGAAATCGATGACTTGTTCAACCCATCATACTACACGAAACGTGTTGATGAAATCTTTAACCGTATCGGTTTAGGAGATTAATGTAAATAAAAAATTGGTCTTTTTGCCAGTTACTATAGTTAGTAAAAAAGACAAACCTCATTTTAGGGGTTTGTCTTTTATTTGAAGCGCCGTAGAGGCGTTTTTTAAAATTTACAAAGCTTTTGCTTTATCAATAGTGGCATCGATACTTGAAATGACACTTGCTGTCAAGCCTGTTTTTTCAAGGTCGAGAAGTCCTGCGATGGTTGTTCCACCAGGGCTTGAGATTTTATCAATCAAGTCATATGGGCTGTCGGAACCTTGAAGAAGATTTTCAGCACTAGCAAGGACCGTTTGTGTCACGATATCGAGTGATTTTTCTTTTGGAATACCATATTTGACACCAGCTTTGGCAAGAGCTTCAATAAAGAGGTAAATGTAAGCTGGGCTAGAGCCTGCAAGAGCTGTGAAAGTATCAAAGTCTTTTTCAGGAATGTCAAAGGTTGAGCCAAAACTGTCAGTGATTTCTTTGGCGGTTGCTAGGAGTTCTGCAGAAACGTTGTCATTGGTACAAATCGCTGTTGTACTTTTTAGAATTTGGGCATTGAGGTTTGGCATGATACGAATTAATGGCAGATTTGGGTCTGTTAATTTGCCAAGGCGTTCCAATGTTACCCCTGCTGCCATTGAAAGAATGGGTTGGTGGAAGTGAAGCTCAGAAAGGACTAGATCAAACATCTGTGGTTTGATACCAAGGATAACCAAATCAGATTGGTCAATGAGTTCTTGGTGTGAAAGAGCTGCTTCAACTTCAAGCTGCTCTGCGATTTCGCGTGAGCGAGGAAGCGAAGAACCTGAAATGATGATATCGTGCGATGTTGTGTTAAGTCCGTTGATAATGGCAGTTGCCATTTTTCCAACGCCGATAAATCCAATTTTCATAGTAAGATAAGGGGGAGTGCAAAAGAGTTGCTTAATGACCTGAGTCCCCTAGCTCCTTTCTAGTATTTTTTGATGAGGTCAACAGTTGAACGGTCTAATTTTTTAACAATGGCTTGAAGGAAGGCTTGCGCTTGCAAGAAGTCATCCATAGCATAAAGGCTTTGGTGTGAATGAATGTAACGCGCACAGACACCGATAGTTGTTGATGGGATACCACTATTTTTGAGGTGAGCAGCACCAGCATCTGTTCCCCCTTTGGCAGCATAATATTGATATTTGATACCAGCTTCTTCAGCGGTTGTGAGTAAGAAATCACGCATATCTTTTAACATGATATGTCCTGGATCGTAGAAACGGAAAAGTGTTCCGTCGCCAATTTTACCTTGGTTACCATAAATGTCACCAGCAGGTGAACAATCAACAGCAAAGAAGAGGTCTGGTTGGAATTTTGTGGCAGAGACGTGTGCGCCGCGAAGACCAACCTCTTCTTGAACATTAGCACCAGCAATCAGAGTGTTAGCAAGTTTTTGCCCTTTAAGACTTTCAAGCAATTCGGTTACCATAAGCACACCGAAGCGATTGTCCCAAGCTTTAGAGATAACATTTTTTTGGTTGGCTGTGAGAATGGTTTCAGATTTTGGGACGATGATGTCGCCTGGAAGAATGCCAAATGATTCTGCTTCAGCTTTGTCTGTAAATCCAGCATCGAAAATGATGTCATCGATTTTTGGAAGAGCAGCAGAGCCATTTGCTCCACGAAGGAAATGCGGTGGAACAGAACCAGAAACGACTGGAATGGCGCGACCGTCACGTGTGTAAAGAGTAAAACGTTGTGAGCTTAGTACCAAAGGATTCCACCCACCAATACCAACAGCACGCATGGTACCGTCAGCTTTGATGTCGCTGACCATGAAACCAACTTCGTCCATGTGAGCGGCAACCATGATGCGTGGTGCATTTTCAGCAGCAGAGTTTTTAATACCAAAAATACCACCAAGACCGTCAGTTTGTACGTCATCAACGAGCGGTGTGATTTTTGAACGAAGATAGTTACGAACGCTATGCTCGTATCCTGCAATACTATCAAGTTCTGTAATTTCTTTAATTTTTGAAAATAATTCTGACATAAAAACCTCGATTCTATGAATCCTATTTTACCACGTTTTCAGATAATTTAACGGCAGAAATAGGATTAAATTGTCTATCTTGGTATTATAGGCTAAAATATGCTAAAATAAAGCGTATGAGAAACAAAAAAAGAAACTTACTGTCACGTTTTAGCTTAGTGGGAGTCGGTGGTGTCATCATTTTGGGAGCAATCCTAAAAAAACAACGCGAAGAAAAGCGACAAGAAAAAATTAAGCAAGCCATTCGTGATTATTTTAGTCGATTTGACAATATCTCGGTGCTTTATGTGAATGCTTTTGAATCTGATAAGGAGAGAACGACTGGTGGTCTTGTTTTAGAGGACGGTCAAACCTTTCAATTTGTTTACCAAAATGGTGAGATTAGCTATGAGGAGGAGAAGAATGATTAGCCCAAAATCCTATGAAGAATTGGCTACCTATCTAGAAAAACCTGATAAAGTGGTTTTCTTTTTTACGGCAAATTGGTGTCCAGACTGCCAATTCCTCTATCCAGTCATGCCTGAAATTGAAGCAGAAAATCCAGAATTCACCTTTGTCCGTGTGGATCGTGATGATTTTATGGAAGTAGCACAAGGCTGGCATATTTTTGGGATTCCAAGTTTTGTAGTGACTGAAAATGGAAAAGAAATGGGTCGTTTCGTTAATAAATTACGCAAAACCAAGGCAGAAATTAACAGCTTTTTAGCTGGATTGAAATAGGAGAGAAAATGATTTTTACGTACAACAAAGAACATGTCGGTGATGTCCTCATGGTAATTGTCAAAGATAGCAGAGGTGCTAAACTTGACTATGAACGCAAAGGCAATGTTTCACGCGTTTTCCTTGAGAAAAATGGTGAAACAGTTGCTTGGAATATTTTTGAAGTGTCAAGCTTGGTTACAATTGAAGGTGTCGGTCAAGTCGCTCTATCTGATCAAGATGTTGCACTATTGAATGCTGAATTGGCAAAAGAAGGCTTTAGCGAACAATTGGAAAATGATCCTTCACCGAAGTTTGTTGTTGGTCAAATCAAAGAAATGGTAGCCCACCCAGACAGCGATCACTTGAACATTTGCCAAGTGCAAATCTCAGATGACAAAACCGTTCAAATCGTTGCAGGTGCGCCAAATGCCACTGTTGGTTTGAAGACAATCGTAGCCCTTCCAGGTGCTATGATGCCAAACGGAAGTCTCATCTTCCCAGGTACCCTTCGTGGCGAAAAGAGCTTTGGTATGATGTGCTCACCTCGCGAATTAGCCCTTCCCAATGCCCCACAAAAACGTGGTATCATTGAACTTGATGACACAACCCTAGTCGGCGAAGCCTTTAACCCAGAAAAACACTGGAGAGGGTAGGAAAAAGAGCTTGAGAGAAATGCTTAGTTAAGAAAAACAGAGATTCATGTATTTGTGAGTCTCTGTTGTTTATTTATGTGTTGTATTTAGGGCTTGCGGAAGGTAAGGTGTTGCAAGAAAGCGATATCTTTGTAAGGTTCTTGGTTAGCCACAGCTAATTCAATGTCTGTTAGGCGTTCTAGCCACCCTTCTTCTGTTTTAAAAGCGTTTGGTTGGAGGGCATAAAAGGTGCGCAGACCTTGATAATTTTCAAGTGTTAAGTTAGTTTTGCTGGTTAATTCGTCAATACTGTAAGTTTCGCCATGTCCGAATGATGAGCTATTGTAGCTATCTTTCCTTTCTAAAAGATGAAGAGCATCTTCAATGTTATTGTTAAAAATAACCTGATGTAACACTTTTCTAGTGAGGTTGTCCCAAAACCAGCACCGAAGTCTAAGACTTGCTTGTTTTTGATATGGCTGAGCTGCACAAAAATCAAACGGTACATGATTTTCCCCAAGGCTGATTTAGCATTTCCTTATAGGCATTAATATTGACTGTCATAGAATCTCTTATCTGTAAAAATTGATTTTATTTTAGTAGAATTGTTTGAACATTTCATTTTTCAAGTAGATTAACAACTTCTTTTTCGAATAATAAGATAAGGAGGTAATGATGTACAATAAAGTTATTATGATTGGTCGTTTGACGGCGCAGCCTGAGCTTGTGACGACGTCAAATGAGAAATTTGTTACACGTGTAACACTAGCAGTCAACCGCCGTTTTAAATCACAAAATGGTGAGCGTGAGGCTGATTTTATTTCAGTTGTGGTTTGGGGACGTTTGGCAGAAACTCTTGTTTCTTATGCTGGAAAAGGAAGTCTGATTTCGATTGATGGCGAGCTTCGCACACGCAAATATGAAAAAGATGGTCACACGAATTATGTGACAGAAGTGCTTTGCCATTCTTTCCAACTTTTAGAAAGCCGTGCCCAACGTGCCATGCGAGAAAATAATGTGGCAAACGACCTCGCTGATTTAGTTTTGGAAGAGGAAGAATTACCATTTTAACCAACCCAAGCTCGAGTTAGTTTTTGACTTGGGCTTTTTTGTTATTATCAGGAAATAGTTTTTGAAATCCTTTTCAAAAAATGCTATACTGAGAGAAAATAGGAGGAAAAGTACAATGGTAAAAATAATTTTTAGTGATATTGACGGCACTCTTATTAATGATGCCTTGAAAGTGACGCCTAGGACATGCCAAGCCCTTCGTCATGCTGTTGATACAGGTATTTTATTTGTTCCAGTTTCGGCGCGTATGCCAGAGGCGATTAAGCCAATTTTGAAAGATTTTTTACCTGATGTACCCATGATTTCCTATAATGGTGCCCTCATCCAAGATGAACAAGGGCAAGTGATTGATAGCTGTCCGATGAGTCCACAAGAAGCGCAAGCGATTTGTCAGTATTTAGAAAAAGAAGTTTCTGACGTTGCTTGGAATGTTTACAGCGGTGAAAAGTGGTTGTCCCAAAACCGTGCTAATTGTTGGATTTCACGTGAAGAGCGCGTGGTGGGCTTAGCCTCTAAGGAAGCGAACTTGGAACAAATCGGTCGATTGCCAGAAGTTCATAAAATCTTGTTAATGGGTGAACCAGAACGCATGGAAGTTTTGGAAAATAAGCTAAAAAGCCTCTATTCAGATTTATCAATTGCAAGGTCGCTGCCTTATTATATTGAAATTATGGCAAGTGGGATTCATAAAGGAAGGGCAGTCCAGACTTTGGCGCAGCATTACGAGGTTGATATGGCAGACACGCTTGCTTTTGGTGACAATTTTAACGATTTAGACATGCTAGAGGCAGTAGGTGAAGCTTATGTTATGGCAAATGCGCCTCAAGAAGTCAAGGAGCGTGTTGGACACGTAACAGCCAGTCACAATCATGACGGTATTGCCTTAGTTCTAGCAAAACTTGGCATAAGTAGTTTCGAATAAATAGAGTATAAAAAACACCTGCGGGTGTTTTTAAAATTCGTTAGATAGAATGAGGGGCTATTTCTGACTGAATTGTCTGTATAATTTAAACGTGTTATAATTAAGGCGAATATAGCTATCAGTGGTCTCTTGGTTTTAGTGAAAAGGTATGAGATGAAAAAACGGAAATATATCGGTGTTTTGATAAGCGCTTTTATTGGGGTTCTTGCCATTGTTGGGGTTTATTGGAACTATAAAATGGTTCCTTCAAATGAAAATCAGGTTAAGATTGGTGCGACCTACATGACCATGAACAATGATTTTTACAAGGTATTAAACAACGAGGTTGAAAAAATTGTTGAGGAAAATAATGATATTTTGTACACTAGAGACCCTGCTTTGGACATTGATAAACAAACGCAACAGGTTGAATCGTTTATTGAAAAGGGTGTTAATATCATTATCATCAATCCTGTTGATGCAAACAGTCAAAAATTAATAAAAGCTTTGAAGAAAGCGAAAAGAGCTGGGATAAAAATTGTTGTTGTCGATAGTCAACTATCAGATGATTCTTCAGTAGATACGACGATTGTATCGGATAATTATCAAGCTGGTGTTTTATGCGCTCAAAATGTAATGCAGACGCAATCAAGTGCCAAAATTTTGTTATTGGAACATCAAAATGCAGTGTCAGCAGTAGATCGTATCAATGGATTTTTAGATACGATTGAAGGAAATGATGACTATCAAGTGGTTGACCGTAAGGATTGCCTAGGGCAAACCGAAATAGCGATGCCGCAAGTGGAATCGGTCATCGCTTCAGGGGTCGCATTTGACACGGTGATGGCGCTTAATGACCAAGTGGCTATCGGAGCTTTGGCTGCAATCGAAAATTCAAATGTGACAACATCGATTAAAATCTATGGTGTAGATGGTTCGCCAGATATGAAAAATTTATTGGCAACGACGAGTTCAATTCAAGCAACAGTAGTTCAATCGCCGTTAACAATCGGTAAACGAGCGATTCAGGCGGGTTACTCGCTATATCACAACAATCAAGTAGATAAGGAAATTGTCATTCCAGTTGAATTGATGACTAGTGAGAACGTTTCTGACTTTGATTTAGCGGGGTGGCAATGATGAAAGCTTTGAAAAATATTGATTTTGCAAAACGTGCCCTGATTATTATTAATTTCTTGGCGGTGTTATTTTATAGCTCAGTTTATTTGTCAGCTACAAAGTACATTATTGGCAATGGTTTGAGTCGGTCTTTATTAGAAGCAATTAGCGTCATTCCAAGTTCACCAGAGCGAATTTTTTGGTTGTCAAATCTCTTTTTTGCAGGGCTTCTACTTGTTATTTATATCAGAAATCAAAAGTTTAAAAAAGGGACAAGGGCGCGTGATTGGTTTGCGATTTTTGAGGTGCTCTTGTTGTTAGCTACCTTTGTAGCGCTGCAATTTTCCTATAACGGTTTAATTTTGCTTGTTTTTATGGATATCTTTTTCTCTTACACGGATTTTTACACGTTTCGTGAGAAAAAGTCATGGTTGCTCTTTATTGTCGCTAGCTTCGGTGCGCTTTTGCTGTCAAATTATGACGTCTTGTCGCTTTTGATTAGAACGCCTGATTTGGATGTTTATATCGGATTTTTCCCTGCAAGCACGCGTTTAGTGATTCTTTTCATCAAAAATTGTCTGGTTTTGCTAAATATGATTATTTTCATTATTTTCTTGGTGACTTACATTATCTATTCGGTGACTGAAAACCATAAGATTGAGGAAGAGTTGCTCATGGCTTCGCAGGCAAATAGGCGTTTGAAAGAATACGTGGCGGTGTCTGAAAAAATTACGGAAGATAGAGAGCGTAGACGCATTGCCCGTGAAATTCACGACACCATCGGTCATGCCTTGACAGGCATTTCTGCGGGAATTGATGCGGTAAATGTCTTGATCGACCTTGATCCGAGTCATGCCAAGAAGCAATTAGCCAATGTTTCCAACGTTGTGCGAGAGGGGATTGTTGATGTTAGGCGCTCGCTGAATAAAATGCGTCCAGGTGCTCTGGAAAATCGTAGTTTAAAAGACGCTATTGAAAAAATGCTTGCCGAGTATCAAGAATTATCACATTTGCAGATTGATTTGAGTTATCAGTGGGACAATGTTGATTTTGACAAAACAAAAGAAGATGTCATTTTCCGTGTCATTCAAGAATCTGTGACCAATTCTTTGCGTCATGGACGAGCAACTGAAATTAAGATTAGTATGCTAAATGAAGATGATTACGTTTTGTTCATTAAAGATAATGGAGTGGGGAGTGAAACGATTCAATACGGCTTTGGCTTGACCCAAATGAGGGAACGTTTAGCTATTATTGGCGGTCATGCGCACTTTTCAGGTGAGGATGGCTTTGCCACAACGATTCATATCCCGAAAATAAAAGGAGAAGAAGCATGATCCGAGTCTTAATTGCAGACGACCAAGAATTGATTCGAGAGTCCTTAAAAATTGTCTTGTCGGCCTATCCTGATATCGAAGTTGTTGGTGCGGTGAGTGATGGGACAGAGGTTTTGGAGGTGCTAGCGACTAGCAAACCAGACGTGATTTTAATGGATATTCGTATGCCAAAAATGGACGGTGTTTTGTGTACTAAAGCTGTTAAAGAACATTTCCCAACTACGAAAGTGATTATCCTAACGACTTTTGATGATGATGATTTTATTTATAGCGCTCTAAAATATGGTGCCAGTGGTTATTTGCTGAAGGGAACTTCGATGGATGAATTGCATGATGCGGTGGTGACGGTTAATGACGGACGTGCCATGCTAAATCCAGATATTGCCACAAAAGTTTTCAAACTTTTTTCACAAATGGCGCAATCAAACTTTGCTATCCAAGTTGATGATGCGCTAACGACTGATATTAGTAAAATGGAGTGGCGCATTATACAGCAGATTGGTTTTGGATTGTCCAATAAAGAAATTGCTGCCAAACTGTATCTGTCGGAAGGAACCGTTAGAAATTATCTATCTAACATCCTTTCTAAGTTGAATTTGCGTGACCGTACGCAGCTTGCTATTTGGGCAGTGCAGACAGGTGTCACCTTGAAATCATTTGAGGAAGATGACCATGACTAAACTCAAAAAATATTACAAATGGTTATTGCTACCGCTACTCGTAATTGTCGTTGGGAGTGCTGCTTTTAGTTATCATCAAACACACCAGAAAATCATTTTAACAATCGGCATTTATGCAGGAAGTAGCTGGGATGTGCCAAATGGAAATGATTATAAAGTCATTGACACTGCGATTTCACGCTTTGAAAAATTGCACCCAAATGTCGAGGTGGTCTATGAGAGTGGTATTTCAAAGGATGATTATTCTGATTGGTTAACAGACCAGATTGTTGCAGGAACACAGCCAGATGTTTTTATCGTGCCAGAAGATGACTTTAACCTCTTGTCATCAACAGGTGCACTTGCTAAGTTGGATGAGCATATTAGTACGAGCTTTGATGATTCGATATTTTATGAATCCTCTTATAAGGCAGGAAATTACAATAATACGCAGTACGCTTTGCCATTTGAAAGCAATCCAACCATGATGTGTATTAATATTGACCTTTTGGAAAAAGAGGGAATTTCGATTCCAGATTCTGGGTGGACTTTAGAGGACTTTTACACTATTTGCAAGCAAGTGACTAAGGATACTGACGGTGATGGGGTAATTGATCAGTATGGCTGTACAGGCTACACTTGGCAACAAGCTGTCGCTGCCTATGGTGCCAAGCTATTTAACACAACGGGAACGAAAGCTTATTTTGACAGTGATGACGTGAAAAATGCCCTTTCCCTGATGACGCAGCTCAATGCCCTTAGTGGAAATTATGAGGTTACTTCACAAGATTTTGACGAAGGAAAAGTTGCTTTTTTGCCAATGACTTTGGCAGAATATCGCACTTATAAACCTTATCCTTATCATGTTGCGAAATATTCTAGCTTCTCATGGTCTTGTGTGACCATGCCAGCAAGTAGCAAGGACGGCGATGCAACGCAAGTCGCAACATCGCTTTATGCCATGTCCTCAAAAACCAAACACCCTACCTTGGCGTGGAAATTTTTGCAATTACTCTGTACCAATGAGGACATTCAGCAATCAGTCTTTGATGATTCGCAAGGGGCATCTGTTTTGAAAAGTGTGATGCAAAGCGACGCCACGAAAGAAAAGCTAAAAGAGGATGGTTTTGGTTCAGATTCTTTGACGGTTTCAACATTGGATTCAATGCTTAGTCAGGGAATTACCCAGCCAACGTTTAAAACGTATAACACCGTACTGGAACAAGCAGACTATTTGATTACCAAATCCATTGCCAATAACAGTATCGAGACAGATTTGTTTACCATCCAAAAGACAATAGAAGACAGTTTGAAATAATCATGATGACATCTGGAGAGTTTGATCCCCAGATGTTTTTGTGTGTTTTCAAAATGACAAATGTCATATTCGAGGTGATAAATGTCATCAAAAGAAAGTGACAAACGAGAGTGTGAAAACGTTTTATTTGAGGCTAAAATAAAAGCAGATAAGGAGATAAGTTCTATGAAGTATTTACTACTAGTCAGTCATGGAGACTTTGCGACGGGTCTAAAAACGTCTTTAGCCATGTTTGCGGAAGACAAAATTGACCAAGTCATCGCTGTCGGTCTAAAAAATGGCAAAACAGTTGATGACTTTGAAAAAGACTTCAGACAAGCTATTTCAGGTTTAACAGCTGACGATTCCCTTGTTGTTCTTGCTGATATTATTGGCGGTAGCCCTTTGACAACTGCTTGTAATGTCTTGGATGAGCTCGGAAAATTGGAAAATGCTGTTGTTTTAGGTGGTATGAATTTACCAATGGCCATTACTGCTGCAGTGATGAAAGATATGCTTGAGGGCGATGATTTTGTACAAGCCGTTTTGCCAGAAGCCAAAGCAGCTCTTCAAGAATTCAAAATCACTTCAGATGATGATGACGATGATATTTAAAAAAAGGAGATAAAAAATGACTGTATCATTTGTACGTATTGATGACCGCATGATTCATGGGCAAACTGTAACACGTTGGGCAAAAGAATACCCTTGTGACGGTTTGATTGCCGTAAACGATGCTGCGTCAAAAAACAAAGTTTTAACCCAAGCTTACAAAGGCGCTTCGGACAAGAAAACCTTTGTTTGGTCGGTAGATGCTTTTGGACAAAAATCTCAAAAAGTATTGGATTCTGACACGCGTTATTTTGTGATTACCAAGAATCCAATTGACATGAAAAAAATTCTTGTTGACCAAGGTTTTGTTCCTAGTGATGTCAAAGAAATTATCGTTGGTCCATGTAATGACCGACCAGGTGCTGTCAAACTTGGGAATAATCAATCCATCACCCAAGAAGAAGCAGATGCCCTTGAAGCAATTGAAAAAGCTGGCTACAAAGTGAAATTCCAATTATTGCCAGATGTTTCAATCGGTTACTGGTCAGATTTCAAATCAAAATTTGGTTATTAATTTATTGTTACTTAGTAGCGAATAAAGTGAGTCGGCATAGCTATTTGTGATGCCCAAACTCGCTGACGCTCTTTGTATCTTGTTAATTGAACACGGCCTACGAGTTGTGCAAAAAAGATAGATTTCCTTGTGTGCCAGCACACGTGTCAATCTCCTATTTTTGCTTTACTCGTTTGCGGCCTTTGTATCTTGTTAATTGAACACGAGCTGCGAGCTGTGTCAAAAAGATAGTTTCTCCTAGAGTCTAGCGCCTCTTCGTCCAAACTCCTATTTTGCCTTTGCTCGCTGACGCTCTTTGTATCTTGTTAATTGAACATGAGCTAAAATCCTAGTAAAAAGATAAACTTCCTTGTGCCTCGCTGACACGTCGTCAGTTTCCTATTTTTATACGGATTTCTTAACGCTCTTTGTATCTTAGTTAGGAGATGTATTATGACAATTTCTTGGTTTCAAGCAGCTTTGTTAGGGTTGTTTGCATGTTTGTCTTCAATGCCAGGGCTTGGTGGTACAACCATTGGTAACTATACACTTGGTCGTCCGCTTGTCGGTGGTCTTGTCTGCGGGCTGATTCTTGGCGATGTTAAAACAGGAATCATCTGCGGTGTCGCTATGCAGTTGGTTTATATTGCCCTTGTAACACCTGGTGGTACGGTTTCAGCCGACGTGCGTGCGGTGTCTTATATCGGTATTCCTTTGGCAATGGTAGCCATCCATTCTCAAGGGTTATCAGCTGATTCAGCTGATGCGGCTAACTTGGCTAAATCAATGGGGACGCTTGTTGGTACTATTGGTACAGTTCTTTTCTACGGAACAGCAACTATGAACCTTGTTTGGCAACACATTGGTTGGCGTGCGGTAGAAAAAGGTCAATTTAGAAAACTTTATCAAGTTGACTGGCTCTATCCATGGGTATCACATTTTGTATTCTCATTTATCCCAACATTGGTCATGTGTAAACTTGGTGCGACTGCTGTTACAGCAATGAAAGATGCCCTTCCAATGGATGGTATTCCAATGAAAACCCTCTTTACAGTAGGGGCTTTGTTACCATGTGTCGGAATTGCCATTCTGTTGAAACAAATTGTTGAAAAAGTGACTGACTTTATTCCATTCTTTGTTGGCTTCACTTTAGCAGCTTCACTTGGTTTGAACTTGGTATCATGTGCAGTGATTTCATTAATCTTTGCCGTATTATTCTACGAACTTGAAATGGCTAAAACTGTAAGAGCAACAGCTACAGCAGCTGATGATTTTGATGACGATGATGAGGAGGATATCTAAAATGGCTCAAAAGAAATTAACAAAGAAAACCTTGATGAAATCTTTCCATCATTGGTATTATGGTAACCTTACTTGCTTCTCACAAGAGCATATGCAAACCTTTGGTTATTTGACATCAATGCTTCCAATCGTGGAAGAATTGTATGACAATAAAGAAGACCAAGCGCGTTCAATGCAAACTTACACAGCTTTCTTCAATACAGAACCTCAGCTTGGTTCCCTCATTGTCGGAATCACAGCAGGTCTTGAAGAAGCGCGTGCTAATGGTTCTGAAGAAGTTGATGACGAAACCATTAACGGACTTCGTGCAGGGCTTATGGGACCTGTGGCTGGTATCGGTGACTCACTTGTTGTTGGAACTTTGATTCCAGTGATTTTAGGGATTGCCCTTGGTCTTTCCACTGGTGGCTCACCAATCGGTGCCGTTTTCTACATCATCGTTTGGAATTTGTTAGCTTATCTGGGGATGAAGTTTGCCTATTTCAAAGGTTATGAACTCGGTGATAAAGCGGTTGAATTTCTAGTCGGTGCTCAAGGTCAAGCCATTCGTAAAGCCGTTTCTATCGTCGGTGGTATGGTTGTCGGTGGTGTGGCTGCCACTTGGGTATCTGTTAAAACATCATTCCAACTTGGTAGCGCCAAAAACCCCTACTTGGTTCTCCAAGATAAATTAGATTCGGTTTACCCAGGTTTGCTAACAGCAATCTTCATCGTCTTTTGCTGGTGGTTAATGGCTAAGAAAAATATCTCACCAATTAAAGTCATGCTATTACTCGTTGTTATTGCCTTTGTTGGTGTTCTCGTTGGATTCTTCGATCCAGGTTTGTCTTACTAATACGTTTTAGAAATCTCAACTTTACTAGGAATTTCTGGCGTGTCATATCAATCAAAAGAGGAAAAATTCATGACAAAATCAGAAGTGATTAATGGCTATCAGACAGAAATAGCCTACCAAAAACATATGATTGAAAATCTCGGACGTTGGCGAACCTTGCTCTTTTTAGTAGCGAGTATTGGATTTTTGCTACTATATTTCTTTCGTCAAAGCAACCTCATTTTATCTATTCTTGGCTACGTTCTAGCTTTTGTCGGTGTTTTGGGAATGTTGCTTTTTGGCTATGGCATTTACCGTGGCAAACAAAATGTCACCAAACTCATTGATGATTTTGAACTAAAACTCCAATCCTTTTAAACAGAAACTAAACTTCTTAAAAATCCCTGTCATCTCATTCCAATACCAAAAAGCTTCTAGGAAGACATCTACTAGGAGTTTTTTGGTATTAAGTCTCTTAGCTAATACGATGGGCCATAGCTGTTTTAGACTACTCAGAGTAGGATAAGCCATAACCTAGTGGTGGCAATTTTTTTCTGAATTTTAAAAATATATTGACAAAAATCAAAAATAAAGGTAGACTCTAATCAAACACAAAGATGATAACCTAGGTCAATTGTTCTGGGGGTATGACTTAACAGGAGGAAGTATGCTGAAAAAAGCGTCTCTAGTGACTGAAAAACGAAATCATGACTATTACTTTAGTTTCTTTAGATAGACGTTTGTAGCCAATCATGGATGCAAACGTCACCCCGTTTGTATCTATGAAGCTAAAGCATTTTACTGTTGAGAAAAGCCGATTAGATATTTTGAGTGCTAATTGGTGAGTCAAGATATGTTTTGAGACATGGATTAAAAACCAGTTAGACTTTTGAGCCTAGCTGGTTTTAGTTATTGTGGCGGATGTAGAACTAAGCAGTTCTACTATTTGAAAAAGTTTTCCAATCTCGACATCAAGATTGGGAGTAAGAAAAGCAGAGGTAAGTAGTATGAAAAGAAATATGGCAGCTATTATGGCTTTGATGTTAGCTGTACTCACGTTATTTGGGTGTTCATCATCAAAAAGTACTAGCGACGATATTGTCCATATTGGGATTCTTCAGTATGTTGAACATCAATCACTAACGGCAGCTCGCAAGGGATTTGTGGATGAATTAGAAAAAGAAGGCTACGTTGACGGGGATAATATCGTCATTGATTATGAAAATGCCCAAGGTGATCAATCAAATTTACAAACCCTTTCAACCAATTTGCTTGCTAATAATGACCTTGTTTTAGGGATTGCAACCCCAGCTGCGCAAACTTTGGTTAACCTATCAACGGACGTTCCAGTCTTGTTTACAGCAGTTACCGACCCCGTATCAGCAAAATTAGTTGCGTCAATGGAAAATCCTGGGGGCCTTGCAACAGGGACAAGTGACATGTCACCCATTTCCAAACAGGTCGAATTATTGCAAAAAGTCATGCCGAATGTGACAAAAGTTGGCATCATGTACACAACAAGTGAACGCAATTCCGAAGTTCAAGTGGAAGAAGCAAAAGAAGCGTTTGCTAAGGCAGGTATCGAGGTCATTACCAAAGGTATCTCATCAACAAATGATGTCCAAGATACCGCTAAAAGCCTGATGAGCCAGACAGAAGTTCTATTTATCCCAACGGATAATATGATTGTTAGTGCGATCTCGCTCATTACAGAATTATCGAAAGAAACAAAAATTCCAGTTGTCGGTGGCTCAGCAGATGTTGTGGAACAAGGTGTCCTCTTCACATACGGTGCCAATTATGAAGCCCTTGGTCGTCAAACGGCAAAATTAGCCATTCGTGTCCTTGAAGGTGAAGATGTTAGTGATGTTGCTGCGCAATACCCAGAAACACTAAACGTCGTTACCAATGATGAAATGGCTGAGACTTTAGGAATTGATTTAAGCAGTATTGAGAATGACACGACAGAATCATCTTCTGATACGACTGAAACAAGCACGTCAGCAAGCTCAAGCACAACGAAAACAAGTTCATCAAGCACGTCAACACAAACGGATTCGTCAAGAACAAACGGTTGGCTTGATATTGTTCTATCAGCAGTTTCACAAGGTCTTTTGTGGTCAATCATGGCAATTGGTGTCTTTATTACTTTCCGTATTTTAGATATTGCTGACCTTTCTGCCGAAGGCTCCTTCCCACTCGGGGCAGCTTCAACAGCGATTATGATTGTCAATGGTATTAATCCATTAATTGCTACTATTGGTGGTTTTGTGGCAGGAATGCTTGCTGGTGCGGTGTCTGGCTTCATGCATACCAAGATGAAAATTCCAGCTCTGTTAACAGGGATTATTACTCTTACGGCACTTTATTCTATCAATCTTTTGGTGTTAGGTAGTGCTAATGTCTCATTAGCAGGTCAAGAAACACTTGTGAGCTTAATGACGTCAGCACTTAACTTGTCGAAACTATATGCTGTGATGTTGATTGGTCTTATCTTTGTCGCATTAGTCATTATTCTGCTGGTGGTTCTGTTAAATACGCAAGTCGGTCTGGCCCTTCGTGCTACAGGTGATAATATTGCTATGGGTGAAGCTAATGGTATCAAGGTTGACCGCATGAAGATTTTGGGTTACATGATTTCAAATGGTCTGATTGCCCTTGCTGGTTCACTTTTGGCGCAAAATAATGGCTACGCTGATATGAATATGGGAACAGGTACGATTGTTAATGGTTTGGCATCTATTATCCTTGCTGAAGTTATCGTGAAATACTTGCCACTTGGCAAACGTCTCTGGTCAATTGTCCTTGGTTCAATCTTATATCGTCTGGTGCTTGTTATCATTCTAGCCATGAATGTCGATGCACAAATGCTCAAATTAGCGTCAGCGATTCTGCTTGCCTTGATTCTCTATGTTCCAGAAATTCGCAACAAACTTCATATCAAACCCTCAAAAACATTAACTCCGGGAGGTGACGATTAATGGCACTTTTAACCTTATCAACTATTCATAAAACCTTTGAAAAAGGCACTGTTAACGAAAATCACGTTTTGCGTGGCTTAGATTTAGACATTGAACAAGGTGATTTCATCTCTGTCATTGGAGGAAATGGTGCTGGGAAATCAACACTGATGAATTCCATTGCAGGCGTCGTTGACATTGACGAAGGAGATATTCTTCTGGAAGGAGAGTCTATTCGAAAAGCTTCCGTTGCCGCACGTTCAAAAGATATTAGCCGTGTATTCCAAGACCCACGAATGGGAACAGCAACCAATTTAACGATTGAAGAGAACATGGCGATTGCTTACCGTCGTGGTAAAAAGCGCAGCTTCTTCAAAAAATCTGTCACTGAACAAGAACGTGAATTGTTCAAAGAAACATTGACAGAACTTGGTTTAGGACTGGAAAATCGTCTGAAAACAGATGCGGCTTTCTTATCAGGAGGGCAACGTCAAGCACTAACGCTTGCCATGGCAACCTTGGTGCGCCCCAAAATTCTTCTCTTAGATGAACACACAGCAGCCCTTGACCCAAAAACAAGTGACATGGTTATGCAGTTAACGAAAAAAATCGTTGAAGAACAAGAGTTAACAACTCTAATGATTACCCATAATATGGAACACGCTATCGAGTATGGTAACCGTCTTATCATGCTTTATCACGGCAAAATTGTGGTTGACGTTCGCGGCAGTGAAAAGAAAAACCTCACCGTCGCCCAACTCATGGATCTCTTCCACAAAAATAGCGGTCAAACCCTAAACGACGACGCCCTAGTGTTGGGGTGATATAGATTAACTGAGCAAGATTGCTTCCACTATAGGAACGATTTCAGCTCAGTTTTCTTTTTTTGAGAATTAGTGTTTTTTTCTTGACTATTTCTGACCAAGTGTTAGAATAGTTTTTGTAAGAATTAGCACTAGAGTTGTTAGAGTGCTAAAAAGGAATTTAGCTCTGCTATTTTCCAACAAAAATTAAGAGATAATTGGAGGCAAAAGCATGTTAAAACCATTAGGTGACCGTGTGGTCTTGAAAGTCGAAGAAGAAAAAGAGCAAACCGTTGGTGGTTTTGTCCTTGCTGGCGCAAGCAAAGAAAGAACTCAAGTAGCAACTGTTGTCGCAGTCGGTGACGGTGCTCGTAGCTTAACGGGTGAGCTGGTGGCGCCAAGTGTTGCAGCAGGGGATAAAGTCCTTGTTGAAAACGGTGTTGGAATTGAAGTTAAAGATGATGACAGCACAGTAACTATCGTTCGTGAAGCAGATATTTTGGCTATTTTGGCGTAAGATAGGTGTTGCTAGTAACTTTTATCTAGAACATTGATCAATAGAAATAATATAGAGGAAACTAATTATGGCAAAAGATATTAAATTTTCAGCAGATGCACGTGCAAGTATGATGCGTGGTGTGGATGTTTTGGCAGATACTGTTAAAGTAACCTTAGGCCCTAAAGGTCGTAATGTGGTTCTTGAAAAATCATTTGGGTCACCACTGATTACAAATGATGGTGTGACGATTGCCAAAGAAATCGAATTAGAAGACCATTTTGAAAATATGGGAGCTAAACTTGTATCAGAAGTTGCTTCAAAAACAAACGACATCGCTGGTGACGGTACGACAACTGCCACAGTATTGACACAAGCTATCGTTCGTGAAGGTCTTAAAAACGTTACTGCAGGTGCAAACCCAATTGGTATCCGTCGTGGTATCGAATCAGCTGTCGCGGTTGCAGTTGACGAATTAAAAGCTATTGCTCAACCTGTTGCTAATAAAGACGCCATTGCTCAAGTTGCTGCGGTTTCATCACGTTCTGAAAAAGTTGGTGAGTACATTTCAGAAGCGATGGAAAAAGTTGGCAACGACGGTGTCATCACTATCGAAGAATCACGTGGTATGGCAACAGAACTTGATGTTGTTGAAGGTATGCAATTTGACCGTGGTTACCTTTCACAATACATGGTTACTGACAATGAAAAAATGGTTGCTGACCTTGAAAATCCATACATCTTGATTACCGACAAGAAAATCTCAAACATTCAAGACATTTTGCCCCTTCTTGAAGAAGTGCTTAAAACTAGCCGCCCCCTTCTTATCATCGCTGATGATATTGACGGTGAAGCTCTTCCAACACTTGTGCTTAACAAAATCCGCGGTACGTTCAATGTTGTAGCCGTTAAAGCTCCAGGATTTGGAGACCGTCGTAAAGCAATGCTTGAGGATATTGCTATTTTAACTGGTGGTACTGTTATTACAGAAGACCTTGGTCTTGATTTAAAAGATGCCAACATGACAGCTCTTGGACAAGCTGCCAAGGTAACTGTTGATAAAGATAGCACAGTTATTGTTGAAGGAGCTGGTGAAGCTTCAGCTATTGCCGATCGTGTTAGTGTGATTCGCTCACAAATTGACGCAGCTACTTCTGAATTTGACCGTGAAAAATTACAAGAACGTTTAGCTAAATTAGCTGGCGGAGTAGCTGTTATCAAAGTCGGTGCAGCGACAGAGACAGAATTGAAAGAAATGAAATTGCGTATTGAAGATGCGCTTAATGCCACACGTGCTGCCGTTGAAGAGGGGATTGTTGCAGGTGGTGGTACAGCACTTGTCAATGTCATTTCAAAAGTTGCGGAACTTGAACTTGACGGTGATGAAGCAACGGGTCGTAATATTGTTCTTCGTGCTCTTGAAGAACCTGTTCGTCAAATTGCTTTCAATGCTGGTTATGAAAGTTCAGTTATCATTGAACAATTGAAAAAATCTGCAGTTGGTACAGGATTTAACGCTGCCAATGGTGAATGGGTAAACATGGTTGAAGCAGGTATCATTGACCCTGTTAAAGTAACACGTTCAGCCCTTCAAAATGCCGCATCAGTTGCAAGCTTGATTTTGACAACAGAAGCCGTTGTGGCTAATCATCCAGAACCAGCTACCCCAGCAGCTCCAGCTCCAGGCATGGATCCATCAATGATGGGTGGCTTCTAAGCTGGATAATTATTATGGACAATAACGAGGCTGAGTGCTTATGCTTAGCCTCGTTATCTATAGGTTCTATAATTTTTTGTAGTGGGTAAACTCTCGCTAAGAAGTGCTGGTTATTTGCCAATGATAGTGGGTGCTAAGTCCCATTCGTATAGCTGGGAAAGATAATCAGCCAACAGTAAAACTTCCACTGATAGCTCTACCTTACCAACTAAGTTATAAGCCCCCAGCAATTCTCATGATTTGAGAATAGATCACTGTTGACTAGGGACTCATACGCTGAAAATCAGCTTCACAACCTTTTGCTCTCGAGTTTTACGTGACGATATTTCAACTTTGAAAGGTTTCCTAAACCTTTTAAGGTATGCGGAGGTGGCGTCGTGAGTCTGGGACAAATGTTCAAATCCAACCAGAAAAGCGAACAAACGGAGTTTTCTACCAGTTAAACTTTCTGTTTTGTTCGCTTTTTAGTCGTCTAAGTTAGTTAAATGGTTTAGACGTAAGGCTTTTAACATCAATATCTTTTTGTCCCAGACCTCAAAAAACGGTCTGGGAATAAATCGTTTGAGCTTCGTGATAAGGAATTAAGACTTGCTGAGAAATCGAGTGTCTTTGAAATGGCTAATTTACTGTTTCATTTTTCGGATTATCCATAAAATGTCCACTGGCGACTTTAGTTGTCCTCCCCCTCTTGATTTGCTAGTAAGCCTACTTCAAAGCTTTGAGATTTGGCTTCAACACGGATTGCCTCAAGGGTAAATGGGTGTGTGAAACTTAATTTGTGTGCGTGTAGCATAAGGCGTTTGGCAGGGATTTTGCTATAAAGTGGGTCGCCAATAATAGCATGGTTGTGTGCTGATAAGTGCACACGAATCTGATGCGTGCGTCCCGTCTTCAAGCGACATTTAACCAGAGTTCCATTTGGAAAAACTTTGAGACGGTCAACGATGGTTAAGGCAGTTTGCCCATTTTTGCGGTCAACCACACGCTTTCTACGGTCATGACGGTCGCGCCCAATTTTATCTTGAAAGACTTGGTGTTTGGGTTCGAATTTTCCTTGCACCAAAGCCCAGTATTCGCGAGCAATGTCTTTGGTTTCTAGCAGGCGATTGAGGATTGGCAAGACAAAAGGATTTTTGGCAAACATGACAGCTCCGCTAGTTTCCATGTCTAAACGGTGAATCACATAGCACGTTTGTCCGACATAGGCAGAGACGTGGTTAAGCAGAGCAATTTCATTGGGTTCATTGCCATGGGTTTTCATGCCTTCTGGTTTGTTGACGATGATGAGGTGTTCGTCTTGATAAAGACAATCAACCAGCTCAGCTTGTCCAAAAGGAATCTCTTTTTTGGGATAATCGTCATCATCAAAAATTAACTGAATCCTATCACCAGTTTTGACCAAACTCTGCCAATTAATCATTTCTCCGTTGATACGAAGATGCTTTTTAGTGCGCAAGAAGTGACGAATTTTTCGTGGAATGAGCAAATGCTCCTCTAAAAGTTCTTTGACCGTGCAGTCTGGATAAGGATTTTTAAGCGTAAATGATAAAGTCATAGCTCTATTATAGCATGACTACAAATTAAAACGCACCTTGTTCGGTGCGCTGATCGTTTATTTTTGGTCGTTTTCGTGTAGCCAATCGTGGTATTTTTCCAACAAATTAACTGCCATTTGAGTTGCGACTGCCATTGAATAGGCTTCTGTGCCTTCGGCTTCGCTTTCAGAAACTTCAATTTTTGTTTCATCATAAACGGCTTTTAAACTTTTGTGTGACAATGTTTTTTTAAATGCTTCAAATCCTTTGTTCATCGTGAAATCCTTTCTAATACTTGGTAGAAGTATTGTGGGAATGAGTGGTTGTTTGAGACCAGTTGTGCCTATTTTCTATGCTTTTATTTTATCACAAAAAGGCTGAAATGAAAACGTTGTATTATTTAAGGAATCCCTTTATCTCTGACGATTTTAAAAGAAATTGATATAATGTAGCTATGACAAAATTAAAAATGTTTAAAGAAAAAATTCTTTCTTTGTTTAATGACATCAAGGAGAGAATCCCCTCTCACAATCACAGTAAGCGCAACTCATCCAAGGAGTTATCAGGCGCTACTGTTAATGAATTTGAAACAGAAAAAACAGAAGAAAAAGAAGCAACACCAACGTATCAGCGAAGCAAAGGACACCACGAAAAGGTGAAAAAATCGCCTGCTTGGGTGCAAAAAATCTCTCGCTTCATGCCCTCCACCAAAAATCCAATCCGACGTTTCTGGCGTCGCTACCATATTGGAAAAATTCTGCTTATTTTAACAGGAATTGGTGTTTTAGCGATTGGTTCTTACCTTTACTTTGTCGCCAAATCAACGAATGTTTCGGATTTGCAAGATGCTTTGAAAGCAACAACTGTTATCTATGACCAAAATGGTGACCAAGTCGGTTCGCTTTCAGGTCAAAAAGGAACCTATGTCGAATTAGACGCCATCAGTGATAACATGAAAAATGCGGTTATTGCAACCGAGGATCGAACTTTCTATGAAAATAGCGGGATTAATTATGCACGTTTTTTCTTGGCGCTGTTTACCTTTGGGCACTTTGGTGGTGGTTCGACAATCACCCAGCAGTTAGCTAAAAATGCTTATCTGAGTCAAGAACAGACCATCACCCGAAAAGCCAAGGAATTCTTTCTCGCGCTCGAGTTAACCAAAAAATACACCAAAGATGAGATCTTGACCATGTATCTGAACAATGCTTATTTTGGCAATTCGGTCTGGGGAATTGAGGACGCCAGTCAAAAATATTTTGGCACCAGCGCAGCAAATTTAACCATTGAACAATCAGCGATTCTTGCTGGGATGTTGAAAGGTCCTGAAATTTACAATCCTTATTATTCTATTGAAAATGCGACCAATCGCCGTAATACGGTTCTAAGTGTTATGGTTGATGCTGGTAAAATCACGCAGGAAGAGGCTGATGAAGCTGAGCAAGTTGATATTGCGAGCGAGCTTAACGATACCTACACAGGAACTTCTGACGATTACCAATACGCTTCTTATTTTGATGCGGTTATTCAGGAAGCTGAAGAAACCTATGGCTTATCAGAAGATGATATTGTCAATAATGGCTATAAAATCTACACAGAGCTTGACCAAAATTATCAAGCCAATATGCAAGCTGTTTTTGACAATACATCTTACTTCCCGACGTCAGATTATGACGGTGAAAGCGCCCAAGGGGCAAGCGTTGCCATGGACCCATCAACGGGGGCTGTTCGTGGTCTGGTAGGGCGTGTTAGCTCCACCTCTGCAACCTTCCGAAGTTTCAACTATGCGACACAAGCATCACGTAGCCCTGGTTCAACCATCAAACCTCTGGTGGTTTATTCACCAGCGGTTGCGTCAGGCTATTCGATTACAACCGAATTGCCAAATACGGTTCAAGACTATGATGGTTATGCGCCAACAAACTATGGTGGTATTGAAACAGACGACTTGCCAATGTATCAAGCCTTAGCTAACTCCTATAATATCCCTGCCGTTTATCTCCTAAATGAAATTGGTATTAGTAAGGGAATTAGCTACGGTAAGAAATTTGGTCTTAACATGGACAACGTCAGCGAGGAATTGGGTATTGCACTCGGTGGTGGTGTCACAACGAATCCACTTGAAATGGCACAAGCCTATTCTACCTTTGCCAACGGTGGTGTGATGCCCAAAGCTCATTTGATTACCAAAATCGAAAATGCTAGTGGTGATGTAATTGCAGAATTTAAACAATCCAATAAACGTGTCATTAGCCAATCCGTCGCAGATAAGATGACAAGCATGATGCTTGGGACATTCTCAAACGGTTCTGCTATTAACGCCAATGCTTATGGCTACACGATGGCTGGTAAGACAGGTACTGTGGAAGCAAGCTTCAATGAAGATTTGACAAGCGACCAATGGGTGATTGGCTATACGCCTGATGTCGTTATTGCGCAATGGATTGGCTATGACGTAACAGACGAAAATCACTACCTAACCGACGCCAGTTCGGGAACGGCATCGACCATTTTTAGTGCGGTAGCAAGTAGCATTTTACCATATACGGCAGGAACAGAGTTTACCGTCGAAAATGCTTATAGCCAGAATGGATACGATTTAGTTTATAGCACCGATGATTCAACAGATACAAGTAGTAGTGCGTCATCAAGCGCTGACAGTATCCTTGATAAAGTGCAAGAATCTGCGCAAAATGCTGGCGATACAATTGGACGAGCAATTAAAGACGCTTGGGATAGTGTTTCAAATTGGTTTAATAATCAGACGAACTGATGAACTTGCTAATTTATCAAAAACATGATAAAATATGGTTTCGGAGGCATTATGGCACAAAAAAAAGCAAGTTTAGCTTGTACAGAATGTGGAAGCCGTAACTATTCTATCGGAGTTAGTAGCAATCCAAAGCCTGTACGACTAGAAGTTAATAAATTTTGTAAACATTGTAAAAAATACACACTACATAAAGAAACACGTTAATCATTTTGTGTAGCAACTGGCATTCTCAGCTTTAGAGTAACGAGCGGAGATGATAGAAAAAGGAGGCGCCCGTGGCATTCATTAAGGGAGTTTTTACGATTTTAAAAGACACAACATGGCCAGATCGTAAACAACGTTGGAAAGATTTTATTTCTGTACTTGAATATACAGCATTCTTTACCATTGTTATTTTCATTTTCGATAAATTGCTCTCACTCGGAGTGACAGATTTATTGAATCGTTTTTAAGGACGTTTGATTGGAGGTTTTGCAATAGCAAGCTTCTGATTGATGATTAAGTCAAAAGAAGTCTGAGAAGTCCTTTCTCAGGCTTTTGTGCGTAGTTGGCAGCAATTCGTTGACAGTGCTCACTATTTTTCCTATAATAAAGTGAAAAAGATTTAAAGAGCCTCGTGGGGCTTTTTTATGATGGAGGAAATTATGTTAGATTCATTTGATAAGGGTTGGTTCGTTTTACAAACTTACTCTGGGTATGAAAATAAAGTTAAAGAAACCTTGTTGCAACGTGCGCAAACTTACAATATGTTGGACAACATCTTGCGCGTTGAAATCCCAACACAAACCGTTAACGTTGAAAAAAATGGGAAAGTCAAAGAAGTTGAAGAAAATCGTTTCCCAGGTTATGTCTTAGTTGAAATGGTGATGACAGATGAAGCTTGGTTCGTTGTTCGTAATACACCAAACGTTACTGGATTCGTTGGGTCACACGGTAACCGTTCAAAACCAACACCACTTTTGGAAGAAGAAATCCGTTCAATTCTTATCTCAATGGGACAAACTGTTGATGTCATTGACACAAATATCAAACCAGGTGATGTGGTTCAAATCATCGACGGCGCCTTTGTAGGACAAGAGGGCCGTGTTGTTGAAATTGAAAACAATAAAGTGAAATTGATGATTAACATGTTCGGAACTGAAACACAAGCTGAATTGGAGCTTTACCAAATCGCTGAATTGTAATCATTTAATTAAGGAAGCCTTTAAACTACTTGAGTTTAGAGGTATTTTTTGTCTTAGGAACTATAATTTAGCAAGTTAGCAATTTTTAGACAATTTTTAATATTTAAAAGATTGACAATTTTTTAAGACTATAATATCTACAAAGATATTAAGAGGGAGAATAGCATGGTGGAAAAAGTTGAAAAAACTGGAATTATTATTGATAAAAAGACACAGGCAAAGCAAACAATAGTTGTTTTAGATAGGGTATCATCAAATATGGAAGATGAGTGGGGAATAACAGTATTTATATGAAAACTATTTTAAAAATAATATCAATATTGATAAATTATTGGATAGTTATGGCTATCTAAAGGAAGCAAAAAAAGCTTCAAGCTGGAAAAAGCAGAAGTATTCTGGAGCTGAAATATTGCCCCAGATATCAAGGGAGCTGAAAATACCTATTACCGTTCAATTATTAGGGAAAGGCAAGTATAACTATTATAAGATTGTCAGGGTCTCATCGTCTGAGGCATATCCGAGTATCAATACAACAGCTTTTGATCCCTATCAGTTTAGGATATCCTATTTTCAAAGTAACTATCCTAAATGTTATAATCGGTATCACTATTTGCCATTTCCTTAGTTTTGAGGTTTTTAATGATATGAAAAAAATAGTCGCATTGGCTAAGTTCCAAGTCAATATTTCACTAGATAATAAATTATATATTATATCCGTGGTGCTAGTTCATTTCAAAATAGCGTAAGTTATGAGCTAGAATAATTTGTTCAATTCGTAACTGTAGTCCGGCTAGGCTTCTAGCTAATGTATGTTCGATGTCAAAGAGACGACACAGTTCAGAAAAACGTGTTTCAATAGTTCGTCTCATGGTCATCACTTTCCAATTGTTATGTTCTTCGGCTCCTGTCATGTTTTTACGAAATGGCGTCCATAGATGGTAACCTTGTTGTTCTAAGTCCTTCTTGAGTTCACTGCTCAGGTAGCCTAAATCACCTAAGATAACCGATTGCTTACATCCCTCTAATAGTTCATAAACCACCTTGATATCATGGACAGAGGCTGGTGTGACAACATAGTTCAGAATATAACCAGATAAGGTCACCAGCATATGAATTTTGAAGCCGTAGAACCAAAGATGTTTAGAGGCGTTATAGCCAATATCGGCTAATCCTTTAAAAATGGTAGCTCTGTGATTGCGAACAGGTTGACAAAGTGGCAAAGGAAAACTATCTATAATGGCTAGTTTATCAGATGGAAGCATTTCACTCATAGCTTTTCGGATTAATTGGATGAGCCAAATCAATTGTTTTGACCGACGATTGAAACGACTTCTTTCTAGTAGCTGCCCACAAGGAAAGAGGTGGCAGATGCTGTAAAAATGACGCTGTGACGTTAGGCCTAGTTCAGCTTGTAACAAAAGCAAGACAAGAATTGATTCATCTGAAACTTTGGCTAAGCCAACATTACGCCGATGTTTGAAGGAGTCTGGGCAATAGTTTTGGTAGAAGTGATGAGAAATTTGAGATAATTGGGGTACATTCCATTGCAAATGATGAGATTTAGCAGTATACTGTAAGTGGCTCATTTGGACTAACCTCCTGTATGTTTCATCACTTACAGTATAGTCCATTTGGGCTTTTTAGTGTATTTTGAAATG
>NZ_NETH01000002.1 GCF_003337175.1 Streptococcus gallolyticus | reverse complement strand
AGATGTCCAAATAGCGCTTGAAAGCACAGGACACTATAACTACAATATAGTGACTTTTTTAAGAGAGTTAGGCTACAACGTATTTGTTTACAACCCTTTTATTATCAAGCAATTTGCCAAATCTCAATCACTTAGAAAAACTAAGACTGATAGGAAAGATGCTCTTTTAATCGCTCGTAAGCTACGCTCTGATGTCACTCCTGAATATTATCAGACAGATAAATCAATGGATGAGTTAAAAGAACTCACACGCTATCAAAATCGCTTAATTCAGTCACGGTCTAAATGCAAGAACTTATATATCAGATTGCTTGACATTATCTTCCCTGAACTCCATAGAGTTATTAGTAATCTTCATAATCATTTTGTCTATGAGTTACTAACAAATTATCCTTCTCCACAAAAGATAGCTCGCGCTCGGTTCTCATCGTTACTTAACATCAAACGACTAACCGCTGATAAGGCTCATCAGATACAAGAAACAGCCAAACGGACTATTGGTAATGCTTCACCTGCTTTATCCTTGGAATTAGTGCAATTAATTGAAAGTATCAAACACTATGATAAACAAATTAACCAAGTCCAAGAAGAAATTAATCGCTTGATGACCGAATTGAACTCTCCTATTACTTCTATTCCTGGAATTGGGAATCGCCTTGGTGCTATTATCTTAGCTGAAATTAAGAACATTCATAATTTCAAGAATTCGAATCAGCTCCAAGCCTTCGCAGGTTTAGACCCTGCTATTTACCAATCAGGACAGATGGACAATACTGGACATATGGTAAAACGAGGCTCCTCTTATCTAAGGTATGCCCTGATACAAGCTGCCAAGCTCATCTCGATTTACTCACCGCATTTTAAAGCCTATTTAAAGCTAAAAATCAGTCAAGGAAAACACTATAATGTCGCTGTAACACTTGTTGCCAAGAAACTTATTCGTATCATTTATCATCTACTCAAAAACAATCAAACCTTTGATGAAGCTAAACTAAGATAAAAATACAGAAGTCAAGAATGATTTTTAAAACTTGCTCAAGGGCAAGATTTTTTGCGTGTCTAAAATTGAGCTTTTAGACGAAAAGTAGTAAAATAACAAGTGCATCCTCCAGACGATTGAGTAACTTGCATTCAAGTTTATCGCAGTGAGGGTGTTTTTTTATTTTTTAGAATTTCCTCTTGACTTTTTATATAGAATGTCTCCTTTTAAACACCGCGTTGGTTGTCATATAAAAGCGTGTGTAATTGTGGCAACACGCGCACGCCTTGCCATTCTGGGTCAGCTGCTACTGTCTCCCATAGTTGTCGCAAACGGTCGAGCTGGTGCTCCACGATGTTGCCGTTGGCGTGCGGTTCTGGATTACCAGCTGATAAATACAAAACATCGGGCTGATAACGTTTTTGAATCATTTTAGCAAATGCCAAATCGGTATCATCAAAAACTGGAATTTTAAAGGTGATTTGGTCTTTTTTCAATTGCGAAACAATAAAATCAAGCGTTTCAAAATTAACCGTCATCTTACTTGACGGTGGCTTGGGACTAAGTGTTACTTGGTCAATGTCCTTTAGCCACGTTTGCCAGCGCGAGCCTTGCGTTTCAATAGCTAAGGTCACCCCACGCGCTTTTAATTTGGCAACCAGCTCTGCCATATTATTCGCCAATAAACATGGATTGCCACCTGATAAAGTCACATAATCGTAGGTTCCCAATTGGTCAAGCTGCTCAATCACTTCATCAACAGTCATTCGCTTAGGCTTTTCCGAACCATCCCAAGTAAAGGCAGAATCGCACCAATCGCAATGATAGTCACAGCCACCCGTTCTCACAAACATGGTCTTTTGCCCAATCGCTCTGCCTTCACCTTGAAAAGTTGGACCAAAAATTTCAAGAATCGGAAGGGTTAACTGACGTTTAGTCATCAATCTCCCACTCCCTTCTAAATTCCGCAAATGATGTCGGCGTTTCATACAAGCGGATATATTCTACACGAATCTCACGTTCTTTTGGCAAATACTGCGTAACTTGCTTAAAAATCCAGTAAACCATATTTTCTGCTGTAGTGTTCATGTAGGGCAGGCTTTCATTGAGGTAATGGTGGTCTAAACTTGGTTCCAAATGTTTTTGGTAAATCTGTTTGAGGTCGCCAAAATCAACTGTCATGCCACGGTCATCAAGCAGTCCAGAAACCGCAATTTGCAAACGATAAGTATGCCCATGCAAAGCCTTACATTTACCATCATAATTGAACAAATGGTGTGCCGCATCAAAGGTGAATTCTTTTGAAACCATGACACGACGTGGGCAATAAACCAAGGATTCACCAGTTGGGACTTTTAGCTCTTTTGGTATTTCAAACATTAGGCTTGCCCTTTCTTTGCAAGGTATTTTTCAAGACCTGCCTGACGAAGCTTGCAAGCAGGACATTCACCGCAACCACTTCCTTTAATGCCGTTGTAGCATGTTAGCGTATTTTCTCGAACATAATCAAATTTGCCAAATTGGTCAGCTAATTCCCATGTTTCTGACTTATCAAGCCACATCAGCGGAGTTTGAATAACAAAATTATAATCCATTGCCAAGTTCAGCGTAACATTGAGTGATTTGACAAAGGCATCACGGCAGTCTGGGTAACCCGAAAAATCCGTTTCACAAACGCCAGTAATAATGTCTGTGATACCAAGACGCTTCGCCAGCACAGCCGCAAACGATAAAAACAAATGATTTCGACCATCAACAAAAGTATTTGGCAAATCATCGTCTGGATTTTCGATTACAATATCACGAGTCAAGGCATTTTCAGTTAATTGTCCTAATAAAGACATGTCTAGCAAATGGTTTTTAACCCCTTGTTCGGCAGCGATGTGTTTGGCTACTTCAATTTCCAAACTGTGACGTTGACCATAATTAAACGTGACAGTTTCCACGTGGTCGTAGTGTTTCAAAGCCCAAAATAGGCAAGTTGTTGAATCTTGTCCGCCACTAAAGACGACAAGTGCAGATTGACGTTTCATCTTATCTCCTCTATATCTTTTCAGATATTTGGGCAAAAGAAAAGCCCTCATGGGAATCCACAAGGGCGCTAATTCAGTCATTAGGCTGGTTTTTTTTAGCGATGGCTTTTCCCAAACATCGTTATTATTAACATTACTATCATATCATCTTTGCAACAGATATTCAATGACTAAAAAATGCAAGAATAAGAAAACAGGACTTGTCTTAAAACAAAATCCTGTTTTTTATTAATAATTATGCTTATTTGCTTTTGGCAAACTGGCTATTGTAAAGGTCAGAATAGAAACCTTTCGCAGCTAATAAGCTTTCATGATTGCCTTGTTCAATGATTTGACCATTGTTAAGCACCAAAATCTTATCAGCCTCTTGAATGGTTGATAGGCGGTGAGCAATGACAAAGCTTGTACGCCCTTCCATTAATTTAGCCATTGCCTTTTGAATCAATAATTCCAAACGTGTGTCAACAGATGACGTTGCTTCGTCCAAAATCAGGATTTTAGGGTTAGCAAGCAAGGCACGCGCAATGGTTAACAATTGTTTTTGACCAAGTGATACGTTGCTTGATTCTTGGTTCATTTCCATATTGTAACCACCAGGTAGCGTGCGAATAAAGTGGTCAACATTGGCAGCTTTAGCAGCCTCAACAACCTCTTCATCTGTCGCATCCAAGTTCCCAAAACGGAGATTTTCCTTGATACTTGCCTCGTAGAGCCAGGCATCTTGCAAGACCATTCCAAATTGTTTGCGATAGTCTTGACGTGACAAGTTGCGAATATCATGCCCATCAATTTTAATTGAACCAGAGGTAACATCGTAGAATCGCATTAAAAGATTAATCAGCGTTGTCTTACCAGCCCCTGTTGGACCAACAATCGCCACCATTTCACCTGGTTTGACATCAAGATTGAAATGTTGAATCAATGGTTTGTCTGCCATGTATTGGAAGGAAACATTTTCAAAGCTAACTTGACCTGTTAAATCATGTGTCAAATGCTCTGTTACATCAGCAACTTCTTCTGGCTCATCTAGAACTTCAAAGATACGGTCAAGTGATGACTTGGCACTTTGAAGAATACTTGCCAACTGTGTAATGGTTTGAACGGGTTGACTGACTTGCCAAACGTATTGAACGAAAGCTTGCATATTACCAACCGTCAAGTTCCCAGAAAGAACTTGCAAAGCTCCCAAAACGGCCACAATCAGGTAAGCCATATCAGAAATTGCACTAAGAACTGGCATCATAATTCCTGAAATAAAGCTTGCCTTGAAACCAACTTCTTGCAAATTTTGAGTGATTTCACGAAATGCTTCACTTGAAATTTCTTCACGACCATAAAGTTTGATAACGTTAAAACCAGTTAGATTTTCCTGAACAAAACCGTTCATATCACCGAGAGTGTCAGCTTGTTTTTTGAAATAGGGTTGAGATTTTTTCAAAATAAATTGAGCACTGATATAAGTGATTGGAATGATTAAAATAACCACCAAAGCCAAACGCCAATTGAGGTAGAGCACCATGCAAATAACCAAGAAAATGGTTAAGAAGGCGTTGATAATTTGAAGAAAGCTTTGTTGTAAAGCGTTTGAAACTGTTTCAACATCTGACGTAAAACGCCCCAAGACATTTCCGAATTGTTGACTATCAAAATAAGAAACTGGAATTTTATTGATTTTGTCACTTAAATCTCGGCGCAAATCATGAATACTTTTTTGCACAGCGTCAGTCATGAAATAGTTTGACCAATAGCTTCCTAGCTCATAACCCAAACCGCGCAAGAAATAAAGGGCTAAAATCATTGCAATATAAGAACTATTGATATGAGCACCTGCTACACCGTGCGCCATGTCAAGAAGGTTTGCCGTCAATTCTGTAATGGCAAGCCCTAAAATAAAAGGTTCTAATACACTCATGACACTGCTGAAAACTTTCAAGAAAATGGCAAGAAAAAGCGCACCTTTATAGTGTTGGAGATAATCCCATAAACGTAGAAAAACGTTGCGTTTTGACATTGTTATTCTCCTTTCATCTCGTCTGCATTTTTCAATTGTGAGTTAGCAATTTCACGATAAATCGTGTTTGTTTGCATCAATTCATCATGTGTGCCACGTCCCACAATGTCACCTTTATCAAGGACGATAATTTGGTCAGCATCCATGATCGTTCCCACACGTTGTGCCACAATGAGAACGGTCGCTTCTTGAGTGACTTCTTTCAAACGCGCACGCAATTGCGCATCCGTTTTATAATCAAGAGCTGAGAACGAATCATCAAAAATATAAATATCAGGTTTCTTAACAACCGCACGCGCAATGGACAAGCGTTGTTTTTGTCCTCCTGATAAATTGCTACCGCCTTCTGCCAAATGGGTTTGGTAACGCTCATCACGGCTTTCGATAAATTCTTTTGCTTGTGCAACAGCTGCTGCTTCTTGCAATTCATCAACGGTTGCATCCGTTTTACCGTATTTTAGATTTTCGGCAATAGTTCCCGTAAACAAGAGTGCTTTTTGCGGAATAAAGCCAATCTTCTGACGTAGAGCTTTCAATTGATAGTCTCTAACATTAACACCGTCAACCAAAATTTTACCAAGTGTGACATCATAAAATCGTGGAATCAGATTGACCAAAGAAGATTTTCCAGAACCTGTTGAGCCGATAAAGGCAATGGTTTCGCCCGGCTTGGCTTTGAAGGAAATATCTTTTAAGACTGGACTTTCCGTCTCACCAGGGTAAGCAAAAGTCACCTTGTCAAATTCCAAATAACCTTTTGTTTCAGTCTCAGTCACACCATTTTCATTAGGTGTGATTGAAATTGGCATTGCCATAACCTCTGAAATACGCTCGCTTGAGACAACAACACGAGGATACATGGTAAAGAGATTAGCAAAAAGTAAGAATGAAAAGAGCGCATGGAAGCTATATTCAATAAAAGCAACCAGATTACCAATCTGCAAATCAGCTCTTGAGAGCGGATTTAAGGCAAACCAGACAATGGCAACAATCATTGAGATGATGATAAAGACAAATGATGGCTCTGTTAAACCAGTTAGCTTGAACAGACGACTTGAAATGCCTTTATACTCTTCGTTTTTACGATCAAAGCGTTCTTCTTGAAAATCTTCTCTAGCAAAGGCGCGAATGACACGCAAACCAGTCAAATTTTCACGAACGTATTGGTTAATTTTATCAAGGGTGGCTTGTTGTTTTTCAGACAAAGGACGTGTGCGTGTCGCAACGTAATAAACCACAAGCACCAAAAAAGGAATAGCCACCGCAACAATCCATGCTAAAGACGGACTTGTTACCAAAATCATGACAACACTAAAAATAATCATGAGCGGTGTTACAACCCCCATACGCAGAGATTGTTCAGCAAATTGCATCAGAATAAATGCATCGCTTGTCATCCGAGTGACAAGTGATGACACACCGATTTGTTCGTATTCATGGTGTGAGTATTCCTGCAATTTATCGTACATGTCATTACGCATATCTTTAATCATATTAGTCGTGATTTTTCCTGCCGCATAAGCTAAAGTAACACGACCAATCGCTCCAAAAATAATCACAATAAGCATGACAATTGCCCAGAAATAAACCTTATCTTTATTTCCAACTGTTATCCCTTGGTCAATCATCCGAGCTAGTGCTGTTGGCAACCCAAGGTTAACCACGACAAATGTAAAAGCTCCTAATACATCCAAAATGAGCCATTTGGGATATTTTTTCAAATAAGTCCAAACTAGTTTCATAGTAACTTTCCTTTCTAATCTGTTCTCTATTTTTAGTAACAACTACCTTCTTTCTGCAAGAAAGAGTGACCATGCTTATTCAGCTAAGTCACTCAAATAATCGTATCGTTCATATTTTTCAAGTAGGCTTTCATTAGCTTCGTCTAATGAACGTTGAAGCTCTGCTAATTTGCTATAATCACTGGCATTTTCCTGCATTTGCGCTTCAATAGTTTCGATGTCCTCTTCAAGTTTGGCAATCTCATCTTCGATGACTTCCCATTCTTGTTTTTCAAAGTAAGACATGCGTTTCTTCTTCGTTTTTTCTTTCTCGGTCTTTTGTGACGGCGCTTTTTTAGCTTGTTCCGCTACGGCATTTTCTTCAAACGCTTTTTCATCAAGATAATCCGTATAATTTCCGAAGAATTCGCGAACACGCCCATTTTCAAATGCTAAGATTTTATTAGCCACTTTATCAAGGAAATAACGGTCGTGACTAACCGTGATAACTGGTCCTGAGAATGTTTGCAAGAAACTTTCAAGAACTGTCAAGGTTGCAATATCAAGGTCATTGGTTGGTTCGTCAAGAAGAAGCACATTTGGTTTTTCAATCAACAGTTTCAACAGGTAAAGGCGTTTTTTCTCACCACCAGATAATTTTGAAATCAATGTGCCATGTGTCGAACGTGGGAATAAGAATTGTTCTAACAAATCTGTGACACTTGTTGTTCCAACGCTTGTTTTGACCTCATCAGCTACTTCTTGCAAATAATTGATGACACGTTTGTTTTCATCCATGTCTTTTGTCAATTGTGAGAAATAGCCAATGCGAACCGTTTCACCAATTTCAAGATTCCCAGCTGTCGGCTGCAAATCACCGTTTATCAAATTAAGAAGCGTTGATTTTCCGACACCGTTATCACCAACAATTCCGATTCGGTCTTTATTTTGCACCAAAAGGTTAAAGTCAGTCAAAATCTGTTTATCAGGATAAGCAAAGGAAACATTCTCAAAATGGATAACTTTTTTACCAATTCGGCTTGTTTCAAAATTAATCTCAAGCTCTGTTGATTGTGTCGCTCCTGACAAATCAGCTTTCAACTCATTGAAACGATTGATACGAGCTTGCTGTTTTGTCGCACGCGCTTGTGGTTGCGTACGCATCCAAGCCAATTCATGCTTGTAAAGTTGTTTTTTCTTGTGAAGCCTTGCAGCATCACGCTCATCTTGCTCCGCGCGCAAACGCACATAATCTTGATAATTTCCTTGATATTCAGTCAATTGACTATTAGCCAATTCAAAAATACGCGTTGCCACATTATCCAAGAAATAACGATCGTGGGTAATGAAGAGCACCGTTTTCTTAGAATTTTTTAGGAAATTCGTCAACCAAGCAATGGTATCAATATCCAAGTGGTTGGTTGGCTCGTCCAATAATAACAAGTCTGCATCATTTAACAAAACTTGCGCCAACTGAACACGACGACGAAGCCCACCAGACAAAGCACCAACTTTTTGTGACAAATCGTCCAAACCTAGCTTTGTAAGAACAGTTTTGACGTCACTTTCAATCGCCCAAGCGTCAAGCGAATCCATTTCTGCCATGACTTTTTCAAGTTTAGCTTGATTAGCTTCATTGTAATCAGCCATCAAGGTCTCATAGGTCTTAATCAAAGTCATCTCACGCAAATCAGACGACAAAACTGTATCCAAAATAGTTTTGTCATCATCAAATTCAGGCTCTTGGGTCAAATAAGCCATTTTATAGCCGTTCTTAGCTAAAAACGGCGACACGTCGCCATCAAAGCCAAGACGACCAGAAATGACATCAAGGAGCGTTGTTTTCCCCGTTCCATTGACACCAATAATCCCAATGCGGTCAAAATCATGAATAATAAAGGAAATATTACGAAAAACAGTCTTATCACCGACTGATTTTGTTAAGTGTTCTACGATAAAATCACTCATTTGTTTTCCTTTCTAATAAAGTCAAAAATAGCTTCTTTGTCATTGGCAAGTTCACCAAGGACAATTTTTTCCTCGATTTCTTTTAATACCTGCCCTAATTCTGGACCAGTTTTGTAGTGTAAGTCTTTGATTAAAATGCCACCATTGACAACGATTTCGTGTTTATCATGAATGGTTAATTCTTTATCTAAACGCTCAATACGCTCAAAATCAACTGGCAAACCAAAACCAGCACGCAAATCTTCAGCTTGTTCAATCAAACAACTGCCATAACGGTACATTTCCATCTTATCAAGCTCATTTTCTAGACGGAAACGGTAAATCGCCACAATCTTTTCGACATCTTTTTGAAATTGACTTGATGTTTTCCATGCTCTCAAAAAGACACGAACGTCTTTGACATCTAAAGCTAATAGCAAAGCTGACCAAGCTTGTTCAGACGTTTTAAAGTGATAATCACAAGCCAAATCGTCAAGTAATTGCTGTAAATTGTCATGAGTATTCTCAAGATATGGTAAATAGTTTTGAGCTTGACTAGTAATCATGGCTTTAATCCCTTTACGCCAGAAAGGCGCCATCAATAATTTATCACATTCAATAAAAGAGCGCTCTACCGAAATTTTTTCAAGTAAGGGCGCATGTGCTGCCATAGCAGCAAAGGTATCAGGTTCAATATCAAAATCAAGACTAGCCGCAAAACGGAAACCGCGCATAATACGCAATGCATCTTCGTTAAAACGCTCCGCAGGATTTCCCACCGCACGTAATAACTTAGCTTCCAAATCTGCCAAACCGTTGAACTTATCAATAATTAAACCTGTCTCATCAAGTGCAAAAGCATTGACTGTAAAATCGCGACGTTTCAAATCTTCCACTAGAGAACGCACAAATGAGACGCTACTAGGTCGGCGGTAATCCACGTAAACATCTTCTGTACGGAAAGTGGTGATTTCATACTCGCCACCTTCTTCTAAAACAAGAACCGTGCCATGCTCAATGCCAATATCAACCGTACGATGAAAAATGCTCTTGGTCTCTTCTGGATAAGAACTTGTTGCAATATCAACGTCGTGAATCGGACGATTTAGTAAAACATCACGAACGCTACCGCCGACAAAATAAGCTTCGTAGCCTGCTTTGCGAATTTTTTTCAAGATTGGTAAAGCCTCCTGAAACTCAGAAGGCAGATTGTTTAATTTCATAGTAATTTTTCCAAACCATAAACGAGTTTATCTCGTTTGACAACTGCTTTAATGCCAATATTAACACCACTCATAAACGAAATACGATCATAAGAATCATGACGAAGTGTTAATCCCTCACCTTGGGCACCGAAGATAACTTCTTGGTGCGCAACCAAGCCAGGTAAACGAACACTATGGATACGCATCCCATCAAAATCAGCCCCGCGCGCTCCTTTTAACGTTTCAACTTCATCTGCAGCCCCTTGTTTTTTAGGTTGACGAACTTCACGAATCAATTCTGCTGTTTTCACAGCTGTACCTGAAGGAGCATCTTTCTTATTGTCATGATGGAGTTCAATGATTTCAAGGTCCGGAAAATATTTGGCAGCCTTAGCGGCAAATTCCATGAGTAAAATAGCACCAATTGCAAAGTTTGGAGCAATCAAACCACCTGTTTTCTTTTCTTCAGAAAGAGCGATTAAGTCAGCGATTTCATCTTCTGAAAATCCTGTCGTTCCAACAACGGGAGCGAAGCCATTTTCCAAAGCAAAGCGGGTATTTTCATAAGCAACTGCCGGCATAGTAAAATCAACCCAAACATCTGCATCAAACCCAACTAATTGTGATTTATCTGTAAATACTGGAACACCATCCACGTCTGATTCTGTCGCAAATGGGTCAAGTAATGCGGCTAAGGTTAATTCGTCATCTCCCTTAACCATATTAACTGCTGCTGACCCCATTCGTCCTTTAAAACCTGCAATGATAACTTTAATACTCATGTTTTTTCCTCTCTAACACTTAAACAATTGGTGTGAAACCAAATGCAACTGCGCCTTCCCCTAAATGAGTAGCAATAACACCATCAAATGTAACAATTTTAAGATTTTCAGCCTGACCTCTGTCGGCTAAAGTCTGATAAAACTGTTGCGCTTTTTCTTCTGCTCGCGAATGAATGATGAAAACTTCGTAATCACCATTAACAGTCACTTCAGACAAAACGTCAACTAAACGCTTGATAGCTTTTTTCTCAGTTCTCACTTTTTCGAAAACTTCGATAACACCTTCGTCATTAAAATAAAGAATTGGCTTGATGCTAAGTAAATTTCCGATAAGTGCTGATCCATTTGACAAACGTCCACCTTTTACCAAGTGATTCAAATCATCAACCATGATAAAGGCACTCGTTCCGTCAATTTGTTGTTGCAATTTGGCTAAAATATCGTCGAAATCCATACCAGCTTCTGCCCAATTCAAGGTATTTCTTACCATGCTACCAAGCGGTGCGGAAGTAATTTTGCTATCTGGGAAAGCAATGGTCAATTCTGGATAATCGTCAACTAGAAATTGAATATTTTGCCAAAATCCTGAAATTCCTGAAGATAAGAATAAACCGATGACATGTGTGTAACCTTCTGAAGACAACTGTGACAAAATCTCGTCTAATTTTGCCAAACTTGGTTGGCTTGTTTTCGGAAGAACAGGCGACATTGCCATTTTCTTGTAAAAATCATCCAAGCTCAAGTTCTTACCTTCAACGTAGCTAATCCCACCAATCATGATTGGAATATCCAAAATGTGGAGGTTCTCTTTTTGTTTGATGTCATCTGACAAAACTGCGGTTGTATCTGTAATAACGGCTAATTTCATTAGTTTCTAAACTCCAATTTAATCCCTGGACGATCCAAAGCAATTTCGGTGACTTCATAGGTTAAGCGTTGGACAATGTCTAACAGCGGTGCAGCTAAATTTTCAACTTCTTCTTTAGTAAATTCACGTGGTTCGTTAACAATGCGATTGTTAATGTGAACCATCTGTGAGATAACACCACTAATAACGAATTCTTTTTTGACGACCATAAATTGTAATACGGAGACAATCGTTGTTTGATTGTTTTCTGTATCTTTTTTGACTAACTGAAAGGTCACTTCAAAGTTAGTCTTTGGTGCACCGTTTTTCTTTTCCCATTCGAGATTTCTTGCATCATAATGGTACTGGTTTACAAATTCTTTTTCGCGTACTAATTCCATACTGGTCTCCTCTTTTGTATATCACCATTCATTATAGCATAAATAGGCTATATTTTACACATTTTTCTTTGAAGTTTGAAATAATACTGAACATTCTTTTTATCAAAAAAATGCAAAAAGTCACACTCACCAACTATCATAAACAGTAAGTCCGTATTGTTCAATCAGTCGATTAAGTTTTGTCCCATATGAAGTGTCTGTGGCATAGGTACCTGTAAGAGCCGCAGTCGCATCCTTGTAGGAAGTTGTGTTTGATTTATGAACACCAGCATAAATATCTTTTTGGAGAAATTGGGCATAATCTTCCAATGACTCTGCTTGGCTACCATACGAGCGAAATTGGGCATCAATGGTATAAGCATTACCACTTCCGTCATCTTCCCACGTTTTCATCGTGACTGATTGCCCATTGTAGTCCCCCTTTATGCCAAAAAAGTTATAATTAGGTGCTTGACTGAGAGCTGATTGACCGCTGTTTGATTCTAGAATGGCTTGCGCAATCATCACCGAAGCATAAAGGTCATTTTGCGCAGCAATTTGCCGTGCGGCCTCGCCAATACTTTCAATAAAATTTATCGTTATTTGGTCAGATATTGTAGTAGAACTTGTGGTGTCAGCCGTTGCTGTATAATCTGCATCTTGTGCTTGATAAGTGAAAATCACTAAGGCGACACAAGCTAAAACCGCCAACAAACTCATGCCGTATAAAGCCCATTTAGGAACTTTTTTCTGCCGACGATGACTTCTCGCTTTCTTTCTAATCTTTCGTTTTCTTGTTTTTGCCAAATCTGTCAATCCTTTCGCAAATTCACCTTCCAGTATAACAAATTTTTAATAAAAAAGAGACTGATAACTGTTGTCAAAAATAAAAAATCAGCACCCAAAAGAGTGCCGATTATCAGCGTATTAGAACCCAGTAACTGATTGCTCAAATGCTTGAGAATTGTTTGAGGTTGGAAATCTAGCTTACAAAGCAAATATTAAAAAGTGCCTAATCAATTGAGCATGGAAAATCTAAATTAACCAAAGGTGGCAAGGGCTGTTTTTATATGCCTTTACAGCGACCTTCAACAATCTATTTCCAGATTATTAAAATTCAAACTGCCTATGACTACATAAACAAAGAAGCTGAGCACTTGGTCTCAGCTTCTTGGAAGGCAAGTTTTGCCTTTTATCATGTTGATTGTTACTTATACTGAAAAGGTTTTATTCTGCCAAATTCTTTAAAACATTGTTAACAATATTTTCGACAGTAATGCCATTTTCTGCTAACAGTTCTTGCACATTGTAACGATCATGGAAAGCTTTTTCAACACCATAATTTTGAACTTTAAGCTCCCTATCGCCAAGATAGCTTGCAACCATTTGACCGTAGCCACCTTCTAAAACACCATCTTCCAAAGTAACCACGACTTGGTGATCAGTTTCTAAACTATCAAGCAATTCTTCATCCAATCCTGTGATGAATTTTGGATTAACGATTGTTGCTGTAATACCATGTTTGTCAGCCAATTCTTTAGCAACTTCCTCAGCTAATCCGTAGAAATTACCAAGACCAAAGAGTGCCACTTTGCTACCTTTTTGAGTCACTTGGTTTTTATTAAGAATCGAGTAGTCTGTTAGATCAGCAACACCTGTTTCACGAAGTGGACCAACTGGGATACGAATAGCTACTGGGTGTTCTTTTTGCTCAATCGCCCAATCAAGCATGGCAAGATGTTCTTCTTTACTTGTCGGTGCCAAGTAGACCACATTTGGAATGTGAGCCAAGAATGGAATATCAAAGAAACCAAGGTGACTTTCATCATTCATGGCACTGACAGACGCCGTGTACACCAGAGCTGTGACTGGCAGATTGTTCAAAGCAATATCATGTGACCACTGGTCATAAGTACGTTGCATAAATGTAGCAGCAACATACCAAATTGGTTTTGCTCCGTTTTTAGCAAGTCCTGCTGACATCGTAGCAGCCTCTTCTTCAGCAATCCCCACATCAACAAACTGTTTGCCCGCTTGTTTGCGTTGATCCTGACTGAGCATAAACATTGGTGTGCCAGCATTGACAGCAATGACTGTCGGGTCATTTTTGATTTTATCCAAAACCAAATCTGTTGTGATACTACTGTAAGTTTCAGCACCACCTACACCACTGTGAAGATACTCCCCTGTTTCAGGGTTGTATGGGCCACCAGCGTGGAAAGCTTCACGATTTTCTTGCATGAATGGCACACCGTGCCCTTTTTGCGTGTGGATGTGTAGTAAAACAGGGTGATTAGCATCCTTGACTTCTTCAAATAAGGTTATTAATTGGTCAAGGTCATTTCCTGCATCAAGGTAATGGTAATCAAACCCAAGCGCTTTGAAAAGATTATTAGCAGCTTGACCATTACTTTCACGCAAATCATGCAGTGCTGTGTAAATGCCGCCGGTTGGGTTAGCAGCGATTGATTGGTCATTATCGTTGACAATGACAATGGTATTAGTTCCTTCTGTTGCGATTTGGTTTAGGCCTTCATACGCCATACCACCCGAAAGGGAACCGTCACCAATAACTGCAACAACATTATAGGCTTCATTTTTCACATCACGTGCTTTAGCCACACCAGAAGCAAGTGACAATGATGTTGATGTATGACCTACTGTAAAGAGATCGTGGTTGCTTTCCTTAGGATTCGTATAACCTGACACGTCATCATAATGCGCTGGGTCAAGAAAGGCTTGTGCACGCCCAGTCAACATTTTATGAACGTATGATTGGTGTGACACGTCAAAAATAAATTTATCTACTGGCGAATTAAAGACATAGTGCATGGCAACGGTCATCTCAACCATACCAAAGTTTGGTCCGTTGTGTCCACCATGTTGGCTTGTTTTTTCAAGAAGTGCTTGTCGCGCTTCATCAACAACACGGTGCAAATCTTTGCGTGATAATTGTTTTAAATCTTGTGGTGATGTAATGGTTTCAAGTACCATAATGATAATTCTCCTTCTTTGGTTTAAAAATTAATTAGACAGTCTCATCTATTCTCAAATAGATTGACTATCCTTAAAAATCATGACATCTTACTATTTTCAAGTTAGATCATTATCTACCTTAAAGCAAACCCTAAATCAAGTCTTTTGATCATTAGTCAAATAATTGTGAGATGGCTGTGCTGCCTGGATTAATCGCAATCACACGTTTAAAAGTTGACGGTTTGTCAACGATTTCTGCTAAAACACTCGCCACATCTTCAATTGAAATAGCGGTAAAGCCTTTATCTCCCAAAGCAATGTGACCTTGCCCTGCTTCTTCCAATAAATTTCCTGGCTGAACAATCGTGTAGTCCAAATCAGATTGATTCACCAGATAATTGTCCGCAAAGAATTTAGCGATATAATAATCAATCAGACTGTCAGGCCATTTATCAGGTGTTAAAGAATAAAGTGCACTCAACATCACAAAGCGAGTAATGCCAGCTTCTTTAGCCGCTTGCATTAATTTGACAGCACCGTAAGCATCCGTTTGTAGCAAATCCTTACCACGAGAACCTGCCGTAAACACAACAGCATCAACCCCTTTTAAAAGCTTTACCAAATCTGCAACTGAAGCATGTAAATCCATTTTCTGCGGTGTAACGTTGGGGAGTTCAACAACGGCTTCTGGGCGACGAGCACCCGCAATCACTTGGTAATTTTTTGCTGATAATTTTTTCAAAAGTTCTGTCGCTACACGACCTGTCGAACCTGCCATAAAAATCTTCATTTTGGTTTTCCTCTCCTGTCTCATTCGTTCCAGCCAAATAAACCGTGGCCACGGTCAAGTTGACGAATCGCCTCCATATCTTTAGTGGACAATTCAAAATCAAAAATCTCAAAATTCTGTTTCATCCGATCGCTATTGGCAGATTTGGGAATAGCTACCACACCTTCTTGAAGTAGAAAGCGTAAAATAACTTGCGCAGCTGTCTTGTGATAATAGCTGCCAATCGTTGTTAACAAAGGATGATTGAAAATATTTTCCTTACCTTCACCGAAAGGTGCCCAAGATTCAAATTGAATAGCATTTTCACGGCAAAATTGTCGCATAGCAACTTGCTGTTGAAAAACGTGCATTTCATTTTGGAGCACCGCTGGTTTCACAGAAAAATTAGCAAGAATTCTCTTGATTTGTTCTTGGTTAAAATTTGATAAACCAATTGCCTTTAACTGACCTGCTTGATAAGCTTCTTGCAAGGCTTGGTAAGTTCCTTCATAATCAGATACCACCCAATGAATCAACATTAAATCAATATAATCCGTTTGCAGATTCTTTAAAGCCTGCGCAATCTGTGCCTTGGTTGCACGGTAGCCTGATGTCGCCAATTTGGTGGTAAGGAAAAAGTCTTCTCTAGGCAGACCAGAGGCCTTAATTGCCTGACCAACGCCAACTTCATTGCGATAATACTGTGCTGTATCAATATGACGGTAGCCTGTTTTTATCGCTTGACTAACAATTCTCTCTGCCTCTTTTTCAGGAATTTGATAAACCCCAAATCCCAACTGAGGCATCTGCGCCCCAGTGTTGAGTGTTATATATTGCATTGCTTTTCCTTTCATTTTGAAGCGGCAACCATTAGTTTGCCGATAATAGTTCAAGGTAGTTTTGGACTTGTTGACCAAGAACTTCATCGCTAAGATTTAGGGTGCCTGTGATGGTAAATGGCGTTAGAAATAGCAAACCTGTATGGTATTGAATCGTCATAATAGGCTTCAAAACTTCCTCAATAGTCGTATGGAAGCGACCATTAGGTTGATAATCTTCAGATCCTGCACCAAAACTTGCAACCAAAAGTACTTCTTTACCTTGGAGGGCGTCTCCTGCTGAGCCATAAGCCCAGCCATACTCCAAAACAGCGTCAAACCATTGTTTTAAAAGAGCTGGCGTTTGGTACCAATAAATAGGAAATTGTAAAACAATGCGGTCGCTTGCTTCAAGTGCAACCTGCTCTGCTGCCACATCAATCTTAAAATCAGGATACATCTGGTAAACATCACGTACCTCAAAACCAGCTTCACTAGCAGCCTTTGCTAGACTAGCATTGATACGTGAGCCATTTTCTAAGTCTGGATGAAATGCAAAAACGGTTGTTTTCATTTGTAAATTCCTTTCTGTTAAATCAGGCCTGACCTTCCCAGCCACCACGTGTATCAACACCTGATGCAATGGCGATTTGTTCAAGTTGTGCAATTTCGTCAGCTGTCAAAGTAATGGTTGCCACTTGTGCTGCATCCATGACTTGCTCTACTTTTGTCACCCCTAAAATTGGTGTTGTTCCACGGCCAATTGCCCAAGCAGTCGCAATTTGTGCTGAAGAGGCATCATATTTTTCTGCCAATTGCGCTAAAGATGCCAATAAGTCTTTCAAAGCTGGGAACATTGGATTGTAAGTCTTACCACGGCTTGAATTTGCTGGGAGTGGGTGATTTTCATCGTATTTCCCAGATAAGGCACCCTGTTCTAAGACCATATATGAGAAGAATTGAATGTCATTTTCCTTACAGTAATCAAGAAGCCCATCTTCAATAGAATTGCGATACAAAAGGCTAAAATGATTTTGAACTGCTGATACTTTGATGCCATGTGGAGCTAAAATGTCTTGAACACGTTTGACCTGATTAAGACTATGATTTGAAACACCGATACGGCCAATTTTTCCAGTTTTAACGGCATCAACCAAAAGCGGTGTCCAACGTTCCACATCTGCTGAATTGTGAATCCAATAAATATCAATAAAATCTGTACCTAGACGTTTAAGGCTACCTTCAAACATATCAAGGACTGGATTTTCAGCTGCATCATTTTGCATACCTGGGGTGAATTTATCGGAAATAACAACTTGGTCACGACCATAAGCATTAGCAAGTTCACCGAGAATACGTTCTGATTCACCGTTAGCATAAGCATAAGCCGTGTCAAAGACATTAAGGCCATGTGCCATAGCTGTGTTGAAAACGTCTGTCAAATCTGCTGTGTCCAATTGATTACCAAAGATGGCATCGCCGCCAGCAAAACCACCAACTCCCCAAGACCATGTTCCTAATACCAATTTTGCTTCTGTTTTTTGAGTCATATTCGTCACCTCTTAATGTCCTTTATAATCTGTAATGTTTTCTGCAATAATATTAGCTTGAAATTCGTGGATGTCATAAGTCGCCATATCTGGATAGTAAGCATCCTTAGCAATCAAATCATCCAATTCAGCTCTGCTATTTGCCTGTGCAATGATAAGTCCTGCCATTGCTTTATCACGGTAGGGACCGACTAGCAAGAAGTGTCCTGCCTGTGCTTGTGTGCTAAACCAAGTACGATGACCAGCCAAGAGTTCATCGGCTTTATCAGCAGGCACTTGGTCAGCCCTAATAGTAATATCAATTAAATACATTTTTTCTCCTATTTCATTAACGTTAAAATACAATTTTCAATTATTTCCGAAACACCCATGTAAACGTAGGAAACCGATGCCTCAGTCATTGCCAATTTCTGCTTATTGGTTACCTCTGTATAGGGATATACTCCGTAAAGAAAGGGAAAGAAAGCAAAGATAAAGCCTTGATTCGCTAGATCACTTCGTTCTGGAAAATGCTTTTTGAGTATTTGGTTAACCAAATCCAGTGAACGGCCATAAACTTTTTTAAAAGAAATCAAAGCTTCTATTCGACTTCCAGCATCAAGCGAGGCCATATCAACCGCTAAAATCTTCAGCAAAATCGAGCGTTTTTCAAGACTCATAGCTATTTCTTTGGCAAACTGCTCTCTATCTAGCGCCTCTTTGTCTAAGATACTTTGCAAATCCTGCTCCCATTTTAAATACTCACGCTCTAAAAGCGCTAAAAAGATTTCCTCTTTATTCTTAAAATAAGTATAAATAGCTGTGCGTGTGAATGCTAAATGACCTCCAATTTCTTTTATGTTAATCTCTTTAAAAGGCATTTCTTGGTAAAGAGCCTGCGCAACATCAATAATTTCCTCACGACGTTTCAAACAATCTTCTTTTGAAATTTTTCCCATATTAACCTCCTTTTATTATGACTCGGTGTCAAATTATGTTTCTATTATACTCTTTTATGACTCGGTGTCAAGATAAAAGTTTTAAAAAAGAAAAAAATATGGAACAAGTCAAGTCTGAAGGAGAGACTTGAGCCACGAGCCTAAAACCTAAAAGTAAGCAACAATGGCAAAGACAGGCGCTTTTCAAGCAAGTCTTAATGTCTCCTTGCTGATCTAAAACACTTATACTTATCCCAAGACCATTTTGACACTGACTTTGCAGAAGCCCTTGAGAATGGTTTGAGTTTAGAAATAAGCTTTTAAGGCAAGTACCAAAGTATCTAAGCCTTGGGCATGGGAGTTCTTAGGTTGACGAGGTTGGCGGTCATTGTTTTGATGTTCTTGATAGTAGCCGTCAGTAGGCTATCCCTAGATTGTTGAAGGCTAAACCACCATACCTTCTAATAACACTATCAATAAAGAGCTAGGGACAAAGTTCCAAGCCCTTTTCACCTTACAAAGCCCCAACAATTTTATGTGGTAAATAGTTTTCGTCCAAATAAGCCATATCGTCATTTGTCAAAGTCACGTCAAAAGCCCCCATGAAATCATCTAGGTATTTTTCTTTTGTCACTCCAACAATCGGTGAGTCAATCCCTTTTTGCCATAGCCAAGCAAGAGCAACTTGAGCACGCGTAACACCGTATTTTTCTGCAACTTCTGCCACACGCGCTACGATAGCTTTATCTTGTTCCTCGGTGCTATCGTATTTCATTTTGGCTGTTTCATCTGTCTTACTACGTGCCGTATCCGCATCCCAATCACGCACCACGCGACCTGCTGCCAAAGGACTATAAGGCGCTAAACCAACACCTGAATCTTTACAAAACGGAATCATTTCACGTTCGTCCTCACGATAAAGCATATTGTAATGATTTTGCATGACTGAAAATTTTGTCCAACCATTTTTCTCAGCCACATACTGCGCTTTTTGGAACTGCCAAGCATACATTGCTGACGCACCAAGATAATGCACCTTACCAGAGCGCACTAAATCATTAAGTGCAGCCATAGTTTCTTCAATCGGTGTGTGATAATCCCAACGATGAATGTAGAGCACATCAATATAATCTGTTCCTAAACGGTTAAGACTAGCTTCGACTTGACTAAAAATGGCTTTTCGTGACAAACCAGTTGTATTTCGTCCCTCATGTAAACCATCCCCAAAGAAAACCTTAGTGGCAATAATCACTTCATCACGGTCCGCAAAGTCACGAAGAGCACGACCAAGGTATTCCTCGCTTGTTCCTTTTCCGTAAACATTTGCTGTATCGAAAAAGTTAATGCCCAAATCTAAAGCTTTCTTAATAATGATACGTGATTTTTCTTCATCTAAAAGCCAACCAGAATGAAAACCAAGACTAGCATCACCAAAACTCATGCAACCAAGGCACAATTTTGATACTTCAAGACCTGTATTGCCCAATTTTGTGTATTCCATACGCAACCTCCAATAAATTGCTATTTTCTAATTATTCCTTATTATAGACCTTGGAGTTAACTCCAAGTCAAGCAAAAACATTATTTTAAAAAATAAAAAAGTTTATCGCCCCAAAGGCTGATAAACTCTCACATTAAATTCGTTTTAGATTAAAGGAAATCATGGCAATCATCATGAACAGCGTCACAAGACAAGCAATTGCAATTAAAGTAAATGTAGAGCGAAGTGCCAAGAAACTCAAAAGCAGTCCTAGTATTGGCATACCAAGTTCAACAAAATAAAGCTTATTGGTAAATTGATGACTTGATTTATTATAATGCTGATGTGCAAAGACACCAAACAGTAATAGTAAAATACCAAGATAGAGCAGGCAAACCGAAAACAGATTATTAGCCGCTTGATTTCCTAGGAAACTTAGAGAAACTGTAATCAAGCTAAGCCCTAGCAAAATAGGATAATGGTAATAGATGGCGCCATTTCCTGTTACACGGTCTTGATTGACATCTATCATGTGGTCAATTTCAACAATATAAATCATAAAAAGATTAGCTACGATGATGAAAATCAAGAAAGAAGCCACCGATAAATTACCTACTGAAAAATACGGCGCTATGCCGATAATCATTTCACCGAAAGTGATGATAACCAGAAGCGATAAACGCTCAATCAAATGCGGAAAATTAACGGCAGGCATGGTCTCTGACACATAGCCTTGTTTTGGATTGGTCAAAATACCAGGTAAAATCCACGTTAATAAGACACCAGACACTGCCAAACTCAGCCCAAGCTGATAAGGCAAAAAGATTGAAACAAACAAAGTTAGGGAACGTAGACCCAAGATATAAAAATATTGACGAATCAAACCACGATCTGCTTTTGTCTTCGTATTGAAATACTCAACCACATATTGCAACAATAACAATAGCGAAATAAAGGCCATTGGCAAAATAAAGGGTACAAAACTCGTTGACCATTTTTCAGCCACAGCAGTTGACGAAACCAAAAGGCATAGCATTTGAGCGAACATAAATACAATATTGGTCAAACTATTTTTCCCAAAACGATTTGTAAATACCGTCTGTACCATCCAAGAATTAACAAAAATAATCAAGGCAATAACAAACGTGAAAAATGCATATGGTACTACAATACCATGATGAACATGATGAATTAATGTCGTGATTTGACTAATGGCATAAACAAAAACCAAATCATAAAATAGTTCGGTTAATTCCACCTTTTTGTGCTTTATAAAAGCCATTTTATTCCCCTTTGTTTTCATATTGTATCTATTATAACAAAAAATGACGAAAAAATTAATGCTATAGCGCTTCTAGCCAAAACAACTCAAAAAATATTTTTCTCCACTTTTGCTCTCATCTTCAGATTTTAAAAGCCCAATCACCATATCTCGCAGCTAAAAAAGCTGGACACTTTCGTCCCAGCTTTCCCATTCTCAATTTTTAAGATATTCTTTGGTTTTTTAACTCAACTTTTTGATGAATGTAATCAATCAACTCGACTGTCAAGTCATAGCGCATAAATGGTGTGATGAGATAAATGCCCTTAAAATGCTCCAAAGCGCAGTCAATTAATTGTTTACTTTCTTCCAAAGCCAATTTTTGGCAGGTTTCTTTATCCTCTTTGACAGCTTCTAATTTTGCTAAAAACTCATCTGATAGTTGGATACCAGGAACTTCATTATGAAGGAAAATAGCATTATTATAACTTGTAATTGGCATGATACCCACAAAAAATGGCGCTTCATAATCTCGTGTTAAATCGGCTAATTCATCAATAATCTCTGTGTTAAAAACAGGTTGTGTGATGAAATAATCTGCTCCTGCCGCTACTTTTCTTTCGATTAAACGCCCACAGCGTGAGAGATTTTTGACATTTGGATTAAAAGCTGCAGCTACTTTAAAATCGGTCTCTTTCTTGATACTAGCACCGCTATAGCCCTGACCTTTATTGAGCTGTTTGATGAGGGCTAATAATTTAAAACTTGTGGCATCATAAACACTTGTGGCACCAGGAAAATCACCGATTTTTGATGGGTCTCCCGTAATGGCAAGGACATGATTAAATCCTAAAACGTCCATTCCCAAAAGCCGTGATTGCAAACCAATCATATTATGGTCACGGCAGGATAAATGCAAGAGAAAAGGGGTCGAAACCTCATTTTTCAATAAGGCCGCCATGCTAACATTACAAATGCGCGTTTTAGCTAGTGAATTATCTGCTAAGGTAATGGCTGAAATTCCTGCTTTGTCTAAAGCCTTTACCCCTTCTGTAAATGTCGCAATGTCGAGTGTCTTTGGGGGGTCTAACTCCGCAATAATGGTAACCTCTCTTTTGACCCTATCGACCAATGTCTCTGATTGTTTAGCTGCTTTGATAAGCTCTGCTTCTTCAACCATTGGTGTTACCAGTTTTCGCTCAACAGGTTTTAATCCTTTAACAGCACGTTTTACCGCTCTGATATGATCAGGTGTTGTTCCACAACAACCACCTATTAAACGTACACCTTCTGCTACAAAAAGTTCGGCACTTTTTCCGAAATAATCAGCATTTTGACTAAAGCCATACTGACCGCTGCCATTGCCATCAACAAAAGACAATAAACTAGCATTTGGATAAACAGACAAATAAGACTGAGCAAAAAGCGGAACTTGTTTCAGTGACTTAATCATGTGATAGGGACCGAGGTGGCAATTCAAGCCAACCACATCAGCACCTAACATGACTAATTTTCCTAAAATTTCAACTAAAGGACGACCATTTTCCGTAATTCCAGCTTCATGGAGAGCAATATTAGTGATAATTGGCAAATCCGTTATTGGTCTAACAGCTTTTAAAACTTCAATAATTTCTTCTTCATCATAATAAGTTTCAAAAAGCAAACCATCAATTTGATTCGTTTCAATCAAATACCCGACTTGTTCCAAAGTCTCCTCAATAATTTCATCAAGGGTTAAATCACAGTGTTTAAGCCCACGAAGAGCCCCAACAGTTCCAAGAACAAAAGCATCATCACCTGCAGCTTCCCTAGCAATTTTAACACCAGCCTGATTGATTTCCTTAACTTGGTCATCATAAGCATAGCCTTTCAGACGATGGCGTTTAGCAGCATAGGTATTGGTTTGGATAATGTCTGCCCCTGCCTCAAGATAAGCATGATGAATGGCTGAAATCTTATCTGGATGTGTAAGATTATAAGCTTCGTAGCAATTGTCAAGACCATTGGCGTAAAGAAGAGTTCCCATAGCACCGTCGGCTACCAGAATATCTGTTTTTAAACGTTCTAATAATCGTGACATAGCATAACCTTTCTTATTTTCCGTATTTAGCTCGGACTTCCTTGGTTGCAGCCACCAAAACTTCAAGTGCCGCTACTGTTTCTGGTTCGCGACGTGTTTTAAGACCACAGTCAGGGTTTACCCAGAACTGTTCAAGGGATAATTGACGCAATGGACGTTCAATGTTAGCAATAACTTCTTCCTTAGTTGGTACACGTGGAGAGTGGATATCATAGACACCAAGACCAATTCCAAGCGGGTAAACAGCTGTTTCAAATGATTCAATAACGTCACCATGGCTACGGCTTGTCTCGATAGAAATAACGTCTGCATCCAAAGCACGAATAGAATCAATGATTTCATTGAACTTAGAGTAACACATATGCGTATGAATTTGTGTTTCTTCTTTCACTGATGATGTTGCTAGGTGGAAAGCATGAACAGCATCATCAAGATAAGCTTGTTGTTTGCTCTTACGAAGTGGCAAACCTTCACGAAGCGCTGCTTCATCCACTTGAATGATGGCAATACCTGCATCTTCAAGCAACTTAATTTCATCTTTGATAGCCAGACCAATTTGGTTAAACAAATCAGCACGTGAAATGTCAGAACGTTCAAATGACCAGTTTGTAATCGTGATTGGACCAGTCAACATTCCTTTTACTGGACGGTCAGTCAGGCTTTGAGCATAAACGGTTTCTTTCACAGTCAATGGTTGAATGTGTTTAACATCTCCATAAATGATTGGTGGTTTAACAGCACGAGAACCATATGATTGAACCCAACCAAGTTTTGTTGTTGTGAAACCAGCTAGTTTTTGACCAAAGAATTCAACCATGTCCACACGTTCAAACTCACCATGAACAAGCACATCAATGTCCAAATCCTCTTGAATTTTAATCCAACGTGCGATTTCTGATTTAATGAAATCTTCATATTCCGCATCAGAAATATTGCCACGTTTCCAAGCCAAACGTGTACGGCGAACTTCTGGCGATTGTGGGAATGAACCAATTGTTGTCGTTGGAAGAATTGGCAAACCAAGTTTTTCTTCTTGCACTTGACGACGAACTTTATAGTCAACACGTTCAGTAGCAACATCATCCAAATTTTCCAATCTTACATTACGGAAATCAGCTGCTTGCAAAGCAGCAAAATCAGCAAGGTGTTGTTTGTAAACATCAGATTCTTCACCATCTAAACCTTGGCTCAACAATGTGATTTCTTGCAATTTTTCATCCGCAAATGCCAAACCATTTTTAAGAACTGATTCGAGCTCTGTTTCATTTTTAGTCGTTACTGGCACATGAAGCAGTGAACAAGAAGGTTGAACAACAAGTGTTTTAACATTGGCTTGAATTTTTTCGAGCAATGCTGATGTCTCAACAAAATCTGTTGCCCAGACATTACGTCCATCAACCACACCTGCAAAAACGTCTTTATCAGTAAAATAACCTGCTTCAATAGCTTCAAGGTTTTCATCAAGACCATGAACAAAATCAAGACCAAAGGCCGCTACTGGTAACTCTGACAAATCTTTGGCATCAATCAAAGCTTCAAAATACGTTTGGAAAATCAATTTAGCTTCTGGCACTTCTTTGGCAAAATAGGCATAAACATATTTTGCTGCTTCTAAAAGGTCAGCACCTTCATCTGTCACAAAGATTGGCTCATCAACTTGAATATAAGTTGCCCCTGCTTCAACCAATTCTGCAAAGACTTGCTGATAAAGTGGCAACAATTTTTTCACTGTAGCTGTGAAATCATCAACTTCAGATGAAAGAGCCACATAAGTGATTGGTCCTGTAATGACTGGTTTAGCTTTATCGCCAACCACTTCTTTTGCTTCCAAATACAGGTCAAGCAAGCGTGTATTTGTCAATTGTGGTTGAACACCAGACCATTCAGGAACGATATAGTGATAGTTTGTGTTGAACCATTTTTTCATTGATGAAGCAACGTTGTCTTTATTACCACGCGCAATGGCAAAATATAAATCGAGGTTGATTTCTTCTTTAGCAAAACGTTTTGGAATGACACCAAATTGTACTGACAAATCCAAGATATGGTCATAAAGTGAAAAATCACCGACAGGAATAAAATCAAGCCCTGCATCAGCCTGTTTTTTCAAAAATTCAAGACGCAACTCTTTAGCTTGAGCTTGTAACTCTTCTTGTGACATATCGCCTGCCCAATAAGACTCAATTAATTTTTTCCACTCGCGATTTTCACCTAAACGCGGATAACCTAAATTCGAAACCTTTACCATAGTTACCTCCTATACCAGTATTAGTTTTAAACTATATCTGCTATTTTTTATAGTTAAGATTGTAAAGGATAACAAAGCTTTTTTCAATACCTTTCGTCATTCTATCTTTTAATGACCTTATATAGTTTTTAGCTATACATTTAGAGCTTGTTATAGTTCTTAACTATAACGAAAAAGAACTCCCGCAGGAGTTCGATGTTAGATTAATAAAATTTATTATTTAGCTTTTCTAAGGGCACCAAATAGTAGTCCTGAAATAATAGCACCGATAACAATAGCAACAAGGTAAAGAATCCAGTTACTTGTCAACGCAAAGACGAAGATTCCTCCGTGAGGTGCCATTAATTTGATGTCGAATGCCCCTACTAGAGCACCTGCTACAGCTGAACCAACCATAAAACTTGGAATCGCACGGGCAGGGTCAGCAGCACCAAATGGAATCGCACCTTCTGTGATGAATGATAATCCCATAACAATATTTGTCAAACCAGCGTCACGTTCTTCAGCTGTGAATTTATCTTTGAACAAGCGTGTTGCAACAAAGACAGCAAGAGGAGGAACCATACCACCGGCCATAACAGCTGCCATAACAACTGAACCACCATTTGAAAGAGCTGCCGCAGTAAGACTACTTGTACCAAATACATAAGCCGCTTTATTGAAAGGTCCACCCATATCGATTGCCATCATACCACCAAGGATGAGTCCTAGGATAACAGCAGAGCTACCAGATAAACTATCAAGGAAATCATAAAGTGCACTGTTAATAGCTGCCATAGGAATGTTGATGAAGAGCATCAAGAATCCTGTTACCAAGACACCAAGAAGTGGGTAAAGGAGGATTGATTTGATACCTTCAAGTGATTTTGGCAAGAAGGCAAGAGCTTTCTTAAGAACAAGAATAACACCACCAGCTAAGAAACCACCAACAAGAGCTCCAAGGAAACCTGAGGCAATTTGATTGTCAGCAAGGTTTACTGCGCTATCTAAACTATAGAATGAAATACGACCAAAGGCAATACCTGAAGTTGCCATAGCACCAGCTGTGAAACCAGCTACCAAACCAGGTTTTTCAGCAATTGAATAAGCAATGTAAGCTGCAAATACCGGAATCATGAAACCAAAAGCTGCATTACCAAGTTGGTTAAAGATAGCTGCGACTTCATGGTAATTACCAAGGTGACTTAATTGGTCATTTGGCACTCCCATAAATTGGTCAATCAAGAATGAAATAGCAATTAAGATACCACCACCAATAACGAATGGCAACATTTGAGAAACACCGCTCATCAAGTGTTTGTAGAATGCAGCACCAAGGCTTAATGTTTCACTAGCATCACTTGAAGATGAAGCTTTATCAGCTGAAGCTGTATAAGTTTCTGCTTTTCCATCAAGGATGATATTGATTAATTCTTCAGATTTTTTAATACCATCAGCAACTGGACGTGATACTAATGGTTTTCCGTCAAAACGTGCCATTTCAACAGCTTTATCAGCTGCAATAATAACACCTTTTGCACGTGCAATTTCATCAGCAGTCAAACGATTGCCAACACCTGAAGCACCATTTGTTTCAACACGGACTGTGACCCCCATTTCGTCACCTTGTTTGATGAGGGCTTCTTCTGCCATGTAAGTATGCGCAATACCAGTTGTACAAGCTGTAACAGCTACGATAAGGGGTTTATCATCTGAAACTGGAGCAGTTTTCACTTCTTCGTTTGCTTTGTTATCTTCTTCTGCTGCGTTAAATGTTGCAATCACTTCGTCAGCTGATGTCACTTGGCGTAATTGAGCCGCAAAGCCATCTTTTAAAAGATATTTTGATAATTCAGCCAGAGCAGCCAAGTGAGTGTCGTTTGCGCCATCTGGTGCTGCAATCATGAAGAATAGATAAGTCGGTTGACCATCCAATGCTTCATAATCAACACCTGCAGCAGATTTAGCAAACAAAACCGTTGCTTCTTTAACAGCTGCATTTTTACTGTGAGGCATGGCAATGCCATCACCTAAACCAGTAGATGTTTGTGCCTCACGGTTCATGATACCTTGTTTAAATGTAGCAAAATCAGTTACCACACCGTGTTCAACAAGGCTTGTGATCATTTCATCAATCGCCGCTTCTTTTGAAGTGGCTTTCAAATCAAGAATCATGACATCTTTTCTGAGTAAGTCTTGAATTTTCATAGTTTTTCTACCTCTACCTTTTGATAAGTTTCTTTTATGAATTCAGCGGTTGCCAAGTCATCTGAGAATGTCGTTGCCGTCCCACATGCGACACCCCATTTAAGAGCTTCGATTGGGTCGCCAGATTGGGCATATTCGCCTGTAAATCCTGCAACCATAGAATCGCCCGCACCCACAGAATTTTTGACAGTGCCTTTAATTGGTTTTGCAAAGTATGCTGCTTCTGGTGTTACCAACAATGCACCGTCACCAGCCATTGAAATAATAACGTTTTTAGCACCTTTTGCGAGAATTTCACGGGCGTATTTTTCAATATCAGCAAGACCGTTTAATGTAACACCAAAAATATCAGCTAATTCATGATTATTTGGTTTCACCAAAAGTGGTTGATAGTTTAAGGCATCTAAAAGTGTTTGCCCTTCAAAATCACAAACAACTTCTGCACCGGCTTTTTTAGCAATCGGAATCAATGTGTTATAGACTTGGTTACCAAGGCTACTTGGAGCTGAACCAGCAAAAACAACAGTATCTTCACTTGAAAGACCAGCAAGAATAGCTTCCAACTCTTCAAGTTTTTCTGTTGAGATGTGTGGACCAGCACCGTTGATTTCTGTTTCTTCGCCCGCTTTAACTTTGACATTAATACGTGTATCCTCAGAAACTTCAACAAATTTTGTTGCAACGCCTTCATCTACCAAGCCATCTTTCACAAAACGCCCCGTAAATCCACCGATAAATCCTGTGGCTGTATTTTCAATAGCAAGACGTTTCAAGATACGGCTAACATTAATCCCTTTACCACCAGTGAATTTATCATCGCTAGTCATACGATTAACACTTCCAAGTGCTAAACTATCCAAGCGAACAATAAAGTCGATAGATGGATTAAGAGTGACTGTGTAAATCATACTTCAATTACCCTCGTTTTTTCTTTTATTTTTTTCATCAGTGCTCCGCTAGATTGATTGGTAATGAGAGTGACATTTTCAACCTTAGCAACCTTAGCAAAAGAAATGCGACCAATCTTTGAGGAATCTGTAACAATAAATGTTTTTCTGGCATTTTCAATAACCGTTTTCTTGATGACCGCTTCTTCAACATCAGGTGTTGTTAGGAATTGCTCATCGACACCGTTAATGCCTAAAAATGCTTTGTCAAAATTTAACTGTTTAATTTGCTCATATGCGACCGTTCCAATACTAGCATCAGTTGCTTTTTTGACATGCCCCCCAATAATAATCGTTTGAATGTTTTTATCAACCAATTTGGCAGCATGGTGAATGGAATTGGTAACTACCGTTAAATTATCTTGGGAGAGATAATTGAGCAACAACTCATTTGTCGTTCCTGCATCAATGAAAATAACTTCATTATCAGCAATCAAATCAGCAGCCTTTTGGGCAACTAACAGTTTTTCTTGAATGTTTTTGATAGATTTTTGTTGATTGGTAAATTCTTCTTGCAGTGAGTAAGGAAGTTCTGCACCACCATGGACTCGGTGGAGCTTACGCTCACTCTCTAGTTCGTCCAAATCGCGACGAACAGTAGACTCCGAGGTATCTAGCATGCTAACTAAGTCATCGAGATGAACAAATTTATCATGAGACAGTTTTTCCATGATGATTTGTTTTCGTTTAGACTTAAGGATGTTCACCACCTCCACTGAAATCGTTTACAGATACGATTATACTCTTTTTTCTATCATTGTCAAGCATTTTCTACCAAAATCTATCATTTTTACTCACTACTGAGAATAACTCCCAAAAAGTCGGAAAAATAGTCATTTTTTGCTAAGACAAACCTCCCCATCACAATCAGCTGTGAGGAGAGGTTTGTCTTATTTTTCCTTGCTTTTAATCAATGATGTGGAATGCACCACACGGTTATCACGGTTAGGGTAAATGTATTTAATCGCTTGATTAATCGCAGTTGGGGCTTCACCAAAACCAGAGGCAATCAAAGCAACTTTACCTTCATAGTCAGCGGCATCACCAATCGCGTAAACCCCTTCTTGACTTGTCTCAAACAATGGTGACACCCTAATGCTTGAACGTTTATAATCAAGATTCCAATTTTTAAGGTTTTTATTTGATGTTGAGAAACCAAAGCTAACAATCAAGGCATCTAATGGCAAGTCAATCGTTTCATCTGATTTAACCTTTTGAATGGTTAAACTGTTAGCAAATTGACCATCACCATCCAAAGCAACTGGTAGGTACGGTGTCATGATTGTCACATTTGATTGTTTAAGCACTTCAACGCTATGTTCGTGAGCACGGAAAGCCTCACGACGGTGAACGATGGTCACGCTTTTAGCCAAGCCATCCAAATGATTTGCCCAGTCAACGGCAGAATCACCACCCCCACAGATAACAACGTCTTTGCCAGCAAATTGGTCTAATTGATGAACATTGTAGAAAAGGTTGTTGTCAGCGTATGCTTCTTCCCCCTCTAAACCAAGCGTACGAGGTGCAAATGCACCATTGCCACAAGCAAGCACAATCGCACGTGACAAATGTTGCCCTTTATTGGTCTCAATAGTGAAAACATCGCCCTCTTTCTCAAAAGTCTTAACTTCTTCTTTAAGGCAAATCGTTGTTCGGTCTTCAAAGCGTTCTAATTGTTTGATAAGATTTTCAGTTAATTCTGCTGCTGTGATTTCAGGGAAACCAGCCACATCATAAATGGCTTTTTCAGGATAAAGGATAGCTGGTTGCCCACCAAGTTCTGACAAACTCTCAATAATTTTCACTGAAACACCACGCATACCTGCATAAAAAGCAGCAAAAAGCCCTACAGGACCACCACCAATAACGGTAATATCATATATTTCACGATTTTCTGACATTTATTTTTCCAACTCCTTATCAATTTCTTCGATGACTGATGTTTTATAAGCCATGTAACTCTCGATATTTTTGGGAAATAGCTGCGCTACTTTTATTTTTGTTGCTCCATAAATCGCAACTGCATCAGGATGACTGCGCAAATAATCACGAAAAGCAAGGTGCCGTTTCGACTCAAGTGAATTTTCAGGACAAACATAAAGATGATGACATTGCAAATACTCTTTACCAGAATAAGCAAAAGCTTCCCTGCCTTCAATCCCTAGATTTCCCTCATGAACATATCCAATACTTGCTAATTTTTCAACAACCATAGATAAATCCGTCTCTTGAGCAATCACAAGATCAATATCAATGATTGGCTGTGCTTCCAACATGCTCAATTCTAATAGCTAACTCACCAAGAACAGCACGCAACTCTTGCGCAATTTTTTCAAAATCATCTTTCCAACTTTCTTGGTAGGAAAGAACAATCACCTCTTCTGTCCGCATAAAACCTCCTCAAAAATAAAGAGACATCTCAACATGTCCTCTATTATATCACATTGTTAACTTTCTCGTCCTTCTACTAGAATCTTTCGAAAAATAGCTTCTTCTTCCTTGCTAAAAACATAATTTTCCAATAAATCTGGACGACGTTCTAAGGTCTTACGCAAACTTTGCTCAATACGCCACTTTCGGATATTCTCATGATGCCCACTCATTAACACATCTGGCACTGTCATGCCACGAAAATCATATGGGCGCGTATATTGTGGAAATTCCAACAGCCCTGATGAAAAAGAATCATCTTGATGACTAGCTTCTTTTCCTAGGACATTAGGAAGCAAACGAACCGTGGCATCAACAATCGTCATCGCAGCCAATTCTCCACCAGTCAAAACAAAATCGCCCAAAGAAATCTCATCGGTAACCAAGGTTTTAATGCGTTCATCATAGCCCTCATAATGCCCACAAATGAAAATTAGTTCATCTTCTTGTGCTAATTCTTCAGCGTAGCTTTGATCGAATTTACGCCCTGCTGGGTCCAAGAGAATCACACGTGGCTTTTTAGCGTCAATCTTATCAATGGTATCAAAAATCGGCTGTGCTCGCAAAAGCATTCCTTGACCGCCACCATATGGTTCATCATCAACATGACGAGCCTTCTCTGCATTCTCACGGAAATTATGATAGTTGATTTCCAACAGACCTTTTTCAGTAGCTTTACCAACAATCGAATGCTCAAGCGGTGAAAACATTTCTGGAAAGAGCGTTAGAATATCAATCTTCATCGTCAAGTCCTTCCAAAACATCAACATCAATACGATTGCCAGCAACATCCACGTTAAGCACAACTGGTGGAATGTATGGAAGCAACAAATCACGTTTTCCTTTACGTTTCACCACCCAGACATCATTAGCACCAGGTTGCAAAATCTCCTTAACTTGACCAATCAAAAGATCATTTTCATAAACATCAAGTCCAATAATTTCATGATAATAAAATTCACCATCATCAAGGTCAGATAAATGTTCCTCAGCAACTTTTAAAGTGCAACCTTTGTATCTCTCGATATCATTAATATGATACATGCCTTTAAATTTAACAATATCAAAATTCTTTTGTTTACGGTGACTAGCAATCTCAACTTCCATAATAAAACGGTCTTTATCATCAAAAATCGCTAATTTTGACCCCTTTTTAAAGCGTTCTTCTGTAAAATCCGTTACAGACAACACGCGCATCTCACCTTGGAGACCTTGTGTGTTAACAATTTTTCCAACATTAAAATAATTCATGCTTACTCCACTTAACTTAGTCTTTACCATTGTACCATGATAGCAATGAAAAAACCAGCTGCGCTCTGCAACTGGTCAAGATAGTCCGTACGGGATTCGAACCCGTGTTACCGCCGTGAAAAGGCGGTGTCTTAACCCCTTGACCAACGGACCAAAATCAATGTATAAAACCAATGAGTTTGACTGGGGTAGCTGGATTCGAACCAACGCATGAGGGAGTCAAAGTCCCTTGCCTTACCGCTTGGCTATACCCCAAAACAACAAGGTATATTCTATCGTAGATTTGACTCTCTGTCAATACATTTTTTAAATTTTTTTGAAAAAATTTTGATTGCCAACGTTTGGTCGCATTAGTCAGCATTCAAAACGTATAATGATGATTTGCAATCTCGGATTTTCTAATAAAAAGTTCCAATGAACATGACACTTCTTCACCAAAAACAAGAAAAGAGTAGTAAATCACTACTCTTCTCCCCTTTCATCAATAACGAGTCTTACTTTTTTACCTTGAGTTGGTACCGAATAGACAATCGACCTTATCGCTGTAATGGTACGACCTTTTTTACCGATAACACGACCGATGTCCTGTGCATCCAAATCAAGATGATATTCTAAAAACTCAGGTGTATCTTCAATTTTAATGGTAAGATTATCTGGTTGTGAAATCAAAGGTTTCACAATAGCGATAATAAGATTTTCAATGGTATCCATAGGCTTTTTTCTTAGTGTACTCTATTATTTTGAGAATTTTGATTCGTGGAATTTTTTCATAACGCCTTCACGTGAAAGGATATTACGAACGGTATCTGAAGGTTGTGCACCTTTTGACAACCAGTCAAGAACACGATCTTCTTTCAAAGTTACTTGGTTTTCTTCAACAAGTGGGTTGTAAGTACCAACTGTTTCGATGAAACGACCATCACGTGGAGCACGTGAATCAGCTACGTTGATACGGTAGAAAGGTTTTTTCTTAGAACCCATACGAGTTAAACGGATTTTTACTGCCATTAGTATAAAGTCTCTTTTCTATAGTTTTTGTTTTGGTTAATAGCTCTGCTACTAACTCACTTAACTCATTATATCATAAAAAGATAAGGTGTCAAGTTTTTTTCTTGACACCTTTTAAATTTTTTTGAAAGGTTAAAAATAAGCAGGAGCGCATTATTGTTGAGATTGCAAAATAGCTTCTTTTATTTCCGCAACAGTCACTGCTTGGTCATCTCGATAGACAACGTTGCCATCATCACCCAAAAGTTCTCCAACCAATAGCTCAGCAGCTGAACTTGCTTCATCTTTAAATGAAAATCCCCCGCCCACTTCATCAGGATAACCAATCACAAAATCGGTATCTGAACAATAAGTATCCAGAAACTCCACAAAACTATTATCTTTTTGATATTCCTCCACAGCAAGCTGTAAAGTAATCAGTTCGGCAACAGTTTTAGGAAGTAACGCTGTCAATTCATCAGACACAATTGTTTTAGCTGTGCTAACAGATACAATCACTAAAGCACCAACAATTGGTAACATGATTCTTTTTTCATAGCTTCTTAGTTTATTTTTAATATTGATATAAGACCTGACGAGCTTCGCCAACTGTCATTGATTCTGAACCTTCTAAATCAAGCACATGAACGCTTCCGTCTTTGTACTGAATATAACTATTTTGTGATTCTTCCTCATCACCGTAACCATCAATATAAGCCAAAATACCACCTTCTTCATCAGCAACAATACGCTGCTCGTCCGAATAATCTGCAAAATAGTTATCAAATGCTTCTCGCGATTTCCTTTCCAAACCTTAATCAAACGATTTATAGTCGCATTATCACTTGATGTCTCGCAGGACTTAATTTGAACATCGTCAGCAACCACATCTTTATTTTTAATTTGATTCATTCCCAAAATACCAGTCACAAGACAGGTTAATAACATTAGCAAAAAATAGCTTTTCTTTTCATTCTATCTCCTTTCCAAAAAATCTATATTTTGGCTCACATAAATATATTTTTTGTTTAAAATAGGATGAAATTGCATAAAAAGCAAATAAAAACATGATAATTGTCTGAAAATATTATTTTAAAAACAAAAAGAGCTGAAACAATTGTTCTAAACTCTCTCAAACCTAATTTCTGTTATTGACTGTCGTGTTATAACTCAATAATGCCATAATGAAATTTTTGATTGGGTCTAACAATTCTTTTAAAACCAAATTTTTCAAAAACATCATCTCTAAAATAAGCTTTAATAATAAGACTCTTTCTTGCCATGCGCTTTGCTTCCCTCAAAAACTCATCAGATAGAGGACTAGGATTGGCAAATTGTCGTAAACCATCTAAGTTTTTAGATTCTGAAATCCTATCAGAAAACATTGGGTCGCAATAAACCACGTCAAATGACTTATCAGGCAACGATTTCATATAAGTAATATTGTCAGCGCAATAAGTTTTAATGGAACGCATGGCAGCTGTTAATCGTTGATTTTCTGATGAATAAGTTGTCAAGCCATCTGAAACGATAAAGTGGATAAGAGGATTGCTTTCTATCGCTGTTACATCATTGCCTGCTGAAGCCATAACAATGCTATCGCTAGCAAGCCCCATCGTTGTATCAAGAATTTGCAACTTGTCATCACCCAATAACGCCAATAAAGCGTCATGCTCACTCTTAATACGCAACATAGCAGTATCAGGATGAAAAGCAAACTCACTACCGTCTTGATTGACCAAGCGCAGCTCATTTTCATAAACCAAAAGAAGTGCTTCTCTAGACTGTAAAAGCTTTGTCACTGATTGTTTTCGTCGTTCAATAACAGGTAAATGAAGTTTTTCGCCAATAGCTTGCGCTCGCTGACGCAAAGCAACATTTTCCCGCAAACTTGTCGTAATCGCAATAGTCATGCTTTTATTATAGCAAAATTACAAAAAAGATTTAATGAAATGCCCACCGTAAATCCAGAAATAGCTATAAGCCACAATAGAGATAGGCTTACAAAGCAGAATGATATAGAGAAAACGCCTAAACGTCATCTTTGACAGCCCTGTTACCATAACCAAAATGTCTGCAGGCGAAATGGGGGACGCCATATTTAAGGCAAAAACTTTTTCGTAAGTCGATGACGTTAATCGTCGTTCATAGCGAGCAAATAATTTCTCCTCCATAAATAGCAAAATAAATGGCTTCCCATAGCGGCGTGTTAATAGAAAAAGAATAATACTCCCAATAACAATACCAATATAATTAAGAATAAATCCTAATATTGGACCAAATGCCATAAAACCAACTACCGTTGTCACCCCACCTGGAATAATCGGAATGACCACCTGAATAATTTGCAACAGAAGAAAAATAATGCTTCCCAAAAAGAGATGTCCTCGCAAAACATCCGCTAAAGCATGAGGGTTATTCAAAATATCTAAATGTTTAAAAAGATAAACCAAACACAAAAGGGTCAGAATAATAGAAAAAATTCCTAAAAACTTGATCACTCTTTTTAAAGCGTCATACATAACATCACCTTTCATCGTTCTTAAAAAAGAGCTGGTGACAGCCCTTTAAATATCTAAGCAACTTTGATATTTATGCCCTTATTCATGGCGCAGTGCCTCAATCGGATCAAGCTTACTTGCTTTATTTGCTGGTAAAATCCCAAAAATCATACCAATCAAAGCTGAAAAGAGAAGACTTCCTACTGCTACATTAAGTGAAATAGACGGTTTCATATCAGCTATATTATTATTAAGAATACTTGTCAGACCAGCAGCTAAACCTAAACCAATCATCCCACCAAGAAGTGTTAATACCATTGATTCAATTAAAAATTGCGCCAATATTTTTCGGCGCGTAGCACCTAAAGCCTTACGTAAGCCAATTTCTCGTGTTCGTTCGGTAACCGATACCAGCATGATGTTCATAACACCAATGCCTCCAACCAGCAGTGAAATGCCAGCAATTGCACCAATAACCGTTGTCATCATGCTATAAGCTGATTTAATTTCAGCAATCATTTTAGACATGTCATAGATCGTGAAATGTCCCGTCTTAACACCTGATAATTGTGTCATCATCTCAGCTGCTGCTGTCCCGATACTTGTCGACTCTGTTGCATCATTAACATGAATATAAGCATTTCCAATTTCGTCAACATTAAACTCAGCAGCCAGTTGTGTATTTGTCATAACAGCATTACCGCCTGACATCATGCCATAGAAAGCCGAACCTGCATTTGGATCTTTGTATACACCAACGACTAGATATGATTTAGAACCAACTGACACCTGCTTATTTAAGGCATTATCATTCGTTCCAAATAATTTCACAGCCAATTTCGTATCAAGCATAATAATACGTGAGAAATGGTCATAGTCATCCGAACGAAAATTTCTTCCTGCTACAATTTTATACTTTTTAACCTCAAAATAGGTCTTGTTAACCCCTGTAATATTAACATTTTCAGCATTTTTTTTATTAAACGAAACTGTTGCAGTTGTCATATTCGTCAGGTAATAATTTTGAACTCCTGGGACATCAGCTGCAATTTTTTGCAGCCACTCCTCCTTAATTGTAGGGGCATTATCTGATGAGGCTATTTCGAAATCATCAAAGGTGCTGCTACTTTCAGAATCTTCCGAAACATAATAGATTTGCACATCACGCGTATCGGCAGAAAACATATCTGTGATTTGTTTTGTCATTCCTTGCCCCAATGCCATGATAACAACAACCGAAGCAACTCCGATAATAATCCCTAACATTGTTAAGAATGAGCGCATCTTATGCCCCATGATTGAACTAAGGGCAAATTTCCAGTTTTCCATAATCTTCCTCCTTAGTCAATCCTAACACTATCTGTTGTATCTTTGGTGATTTCGCCATCACGAATAACAATCTTACGTGTTGCAAAATCTGCAATCTCTGGTTCATGCGTCACCATAACAATGGTTTTGCCTTCATGATTAAGCTCTGTCAGCAATTGCAAAATCTGTTCACTGGTTTTCGTATCAAGAGCACCTGTCGGCTCATCTGCCAAAATAATGGAAGGGTCATTAACTAACGCACGCGCAATAGCAACACGTTGTTTTTGTCCACCAGATAATTCAGAAGGTAAATGCTTCATGCGATCACCCAGTTCAACCTTATCTAAAAACTGTTTAGCAAGCTGATGACGTTTAGAAGAACCTAGGCCTGCATAAATAAGTGGAAGCTCAACATTTTGCAAAGCATTTAATTTTGAAAGTAGGAAGAACTGTTGAAACACAAAGCCGATTTCTTCATTTCTCACTTTAGCCAATTCTTTTTCTTTCAAATCTTCAACTTGTGTTCCATTTAAACTATAATCGCCAGAAGTTGGTCTATCAAGTAAACCAATAATATTCATAAGGGTTGACTTCCCTGAACCAGAAGGTCCCATTATCGCTAGGAACTCTCCTTCATAAACTGTCAAATCAATCCCTTTAAGAACTTGCAACTCCTGATCACCATTACGGTAGGACTTGACAATATCTTTGAGTTGAATTAAAACTTTTCTTTCTTCTGTCACTACTCGCTCACCTCTGATTCTTCTGTAGTGGCTGTATCATCAGAAGTAACATTGGAAACTTTTTCACCATCTTTCAAACTGCTATCTGGGTTAGAAATAACGATTTGACCAACTTCTAAACCACTCAAGATTTCTTGTTGTTTGGCATCAGCGCTTCCAAGTGTTACCTCAACTTTACTTGCTTTTTGACTGTCCTTATCGTAAACCCAAACATAGTTTTTATCCCCTTCGGTGATGACAGCATCAACTGGTACAAGCTTATTTTTATTTTCATTAACAACTTCCACAGACACTGTGAATCCTTGTTGAAGATTAGAAATATCACCAGTCAAATCAATTTTGTAATCATAGGCAGCCGCCCCTGATGAACTTGAACCGCTTCCTCCAGTAGAGTCACTTGATTGATTTGGGTAGTTAGAAATATATGAAATGGTACCAGTCCATTCTTGGTCTGGATAAACTTTAGATTTAATTTTGACATTTTGCCCTGTTTTGATATTAGCTAGATCATACTCAGTCAATGTTCCTTTGATTTGTAACTGACCTTCAGTCGCCACATGAACAAGCGTTTGGCTATCTTTTGAGGATGGATCAATGTCATTGTTAACCTCAACAACAGTACCAGACACATCGCTTACAATAACGGTTTCATTTAAAGCTTGCTGTGCCTTATTAACTTCAGCTTGTGCATCTGCATAAGAATCATTTAGATCTTGTAATTGTTGATTGTATTCTGCATTTTGTTGAGCCGTTGGCGGTGTGGTCACCGTTGTTTCTTCGCCAGTTTCTTCATCGATCGTTGTTGATGTTGTTGGTAGATTGCCATAGGTTTTCAGGTAATTAATTTGACGTCCAATCTTATTTAAATTACGAACAGCCGCATCATAAGCTGCTTGGGCTGTTGTAGTGTCGTATTGAACCAATTGTTGACCAGTAGTGATTTGATCTCCTACTGACACTGTTGGTCTAGCTTCAGTTCCCTTACTACTATCATAATAAACGTATTGCTCTTGAAAAGCTTTTACAGTACCAGTCAACAAAGTTGATGATGAAATGGTACCCTCTGTTACAGCTGCGGTATCATATGTCGTTTCAACGGCGGACTCTGATGTTTTGGTTTGTTGCCACCAAAGCAGAGCTGCACCTGCAATGACAAAGCCAGCTACTGCAACTCCAATAATCCCTTTAGTCTTTTTAGACATTTTTGATCTACCTCTTCTAGACATAATCTCCCTCTTTTCTTAATCTTATATTTTATATTTTTTGTATTGTTGAGATAAGACAATTATACGTCTTTAGCCTTTTCTTGTCAAGAATAAATGTAAAAAACCATCTTTCATATTTATTATAAGAAAAACAGCTCTCAATAACCTTACAGTTTTGTAAGTAGAAATTTTGAGGTTCTTTGATAGTGAAAATTTATGGCTAAACAAAAGAAACTGAGCGTTGGCTCAGCTTCTTATTTCTATAATTTGAATATATTAGATAGCTTGCGTTGTGAATCCACGGCTTTCAAGGACACGAATCATGGCATCTGCTGTATCAAGAGCGGTAAAGAGAGGAATACCGTGTTCAATAGCAGAGCTACGAATGGTAGCCCCATCTTCGTCAAGCGTACGTTTTGTACCAACAGTATTGACAATGGCTTGAACTTTTCCAGTGCGAACAAGGGCTGGAATGTCATTCGCATCATCTTCACCAAGTTTGTTGACAAGTGTTGACATCAAACCATTCTCAGCAAAATATTTGGCTGTGCCTTGTGTAGCGAAAATACTGTATCCGATATTAACAAACCGTTTTGCCAAACCGAGTGCTTCTTCTTTGCTGTCATCAGAAACGGTAAAAACAACATTACCAAATGATGGCAAATGGAAGTATGAGGCCTCAAAGGCTTTGTAAAGAGCTTTTTCAAGCGTTTGATCCGATCCCATAACTTCGCCAGTTGATTTCATTTCAGGACCGAGGAGACTATCAACCTTAGCTAATTTTGTGAATGAGAAGACTGGTGCTTTCACATGCACATCATCAGATTCTGGGTAAAGCCCATCTTCATATCCAAGGTCAGCAAGAGTTTGTCCAAGAATCAATTTCGTTGCAACTTGCGCCATAGGAATGTTAGTCACTTTAGACAAGAATGGCACCGTACGACTAGCACGAGGGTTAACTTCGATAACGTAAACTGTTTCATCTTTGATAACAAATTGAATGTTCATCATACCAAAACAGTTCAATCCAATCGCCAAACGTTTTGTGTAATCAGCAATGGTATCTTGGATTTTCTTTGATAATGTTTGAGGTGGGTAAACTGCCATTGAGTCACCTGAGTGAACCCCTGCACGTTCGATATGTTCCATGATTCCTGGAATAAGCACATCTTTACCGTCAGAAATCGCATCCACTTCACATTCACGACCAACGATATATGAGTCAACAAGGACTGGGTGGTCTGGACTAGCTTTAACAGCTGTCCGCATGTAAGAACGAAGATCTTCTTCATTTTCTACGATTTCCATAGCACGTCCGCCAAGCACGTATGATGGACGAACAAGAACTGGGAAGCCAATCTTACGCGCAGCTTCAACCGCCTCTTCTTCATTTGTTGCAGTTTGTCCTGGTGGTTGCGGAATATCCAATTCTTTCAAAGCCTGCTCAAAGAGGTCACGGTCTTCAGCACGGTCAAGGTCAGCAACTTGTGTCCCAAGGATAGTAACACCAGCTTTTGACAATGGTTCTGCCAAATTGATAGCTGTTTGACCACCGAATTGCACGATAACACCTTTTGGTTGTTCGAGTTCGATAACATTCATCACATCTTCGAATGTTAATGGCTCGAAGTAAAGTTTATCAGAGATTGAGAAATCTGTTGATACCGTTTCTGGATTTGAGTTCATGATAATGGCTTCATATCCAGCTGCTTGAATAGCTTTAACTGAGTGAACGGTTGCATAGTCAAATTCAACCCCTTGCCCAATACGAATTGGACCTGAACCAAGAACAATGATAGATTCTTTGTCAGATTTGACTGATTCATTTTCCCATTCATATGTTGAATAGAAATATGGTGTTGCTGATTCAAACTCAGCTGCACACGTGTCAACCATTTTATAAACGGGAATGATTTTATTTTCGGTACGAATGGCACGAACATCATCGGCAGTCATGTTCCAAAGCTCTGCAATTTTACGGTCAGCAAAACCATTGCGTTTAGCTTCTTTCAGAACAGCAACATCTCCGACATGACTCACTAACTCTTGTTCCACCTCAACGATGTGGAGCAATTTATCAAGGAAGAAAAGGTCAATTTTGGTTAGCTTAGATAACTCTTCAATAGTAAAGCCTCGACGGATGGCTTCAGAAAGGTAGAATAGACGGTCATCTTGCGCACGAACAATCTTATTAACCAATTCGTCGTCTGAAACTTCTGCCAAGTCAGCCATTTCATTGTGGTAAACACCGATTTCGAGTGAACGACAAGCTTTCAAAAGCGATTCTTCGATATTACGACCGATAGCCATCACTTCCCCCGTTGCTTTCATTTGTGTTCCCAGACGACGTTCACCATTTTCAAATTTATCAAATGGGAAACGTGGAATTTTGGCAACCACATAGTCAAGAGCTGGTTCAAACATAGCATATGTTATTCCAGTAACTGGATTAATCATTTCATCAAGGGTCAAACCAACGGCAATTTTGGCAGCCAATTTCGCAATTGGATAACCAGTTGCTTTTGAGGCAAGGGCTGATGAACGTGACACACGTGGGTTAACTTCGATAACATAATATTTGAAGCTATTTGGGTCAAGAGCAAGCTGAACGTTACATCCTCCCTCGATTTTAAGGGCACGAATAATGCTCAAACTGGCATCACGCAACATTTGGTTTTCAATGTCTGAAAGAGTTTGTGTTGGTGCAAATACGATTGAGTCCCCAGTGTGGATACCAACTGGGTCGAAGTTTTCCATATTACAAACCACAAGGGCGTTGTCGGCAGCATCACGCATAACTTCGTATTCGATTTCTTTGAATCCTGCAATAGAACGTTCAATCAAACATTGCGTTACTGGTGATAATTTCAAACCATTTTCAGCGATTTCACGAAGTTCTTCTTCGTTATCACACATACCGCCACCTGTACCCCCGAGGGTAAAGGCAGGACGTACAATAACTGGATAGCCAATTGATTCTGCAAAGGCAACTGCTTCATCAACGGTATTGACGATTTCAGATTCTGGAATGGGTTGATTGAGATCTTCCATTAATTGTTTGAAAAGATCACGGTCCTCAGCCTGATCAATCGCTGATAGCTTTGTACCTAGTAACTCAACACCAAGTTCATCAAGGATTCCAGCTCTTGACAACTCCATTGCCATATTAAGACCAGTTTGTCCACCCAATGTTGGAAGAAGCGCATCTGGACGTTCTTTGCGGATAATACGTGTGACAAACTCGAGTGTCAACGGTTCAATATAAACCTGATCTGCGATTTCTTTATCTGTCATGATTGTCGCTGGGTTTGAGTTAACAAGAACAACGCTGTACCCTTCTTCTTTAAGGGCAAGACAAGCTTGAGTTCCTGCATAGTCAAATTCAGCTGCCTGACCAATAATAATCGGACCAGAACCAATCACCATAATTTTTTTAATATCTGTACGTTTTGGCATAATCTATGATACAAAGCCAGACAAGTAATAAAAACCACGATAACATCTATTTCTAAAGATTATCTTTTGGTGCAGCTTGTATGGCTTGTTCAAATCAGCTCATTAGCCAATCTGAACGATGTATCTTCTCCTTTCTATATTATCTAACTCACGGATTAGATTTAAATATTAGTTACGAGTTTTTCAGCTTGAAAAGCGTCAATCAATTCAAGGAAGTCATCAAAAAGATAACTGGCATCATGTGGACCTGGCGCAGCATCTGGGTGGAATTGCACTGAAAAGGCTGGGAAGTCACGGTGACGAACACCTTCAACAGATTTATCGTTGATTTCTTCATGCGTCACCATCAGACAATCAGGAAGAGTGTCACGGTCAACGGCATAACCATGGTTCTGACTTGTAAAATCAATACGTCCCGTTGCAATTTCACGAACAGCGTGGTTAAATCCACGGTGGCCAAATGTCATTTTGTAAGTTGTCGCACCATTAGCCAAGCTGAACAATTGATGTCCCATACAGATACCGAAGATTGGAATTTTGCCTTGAACACCACGAATCATGTCAAGAGCTTCTGGAACATCCTCTGGGTTACCTGGACCATTTGATAACATGACGCCGTCAGGATTCAAGTAAAGCATTTCTTCAGCCGTAATATTGTAAGGAACAACGGTCACATTGCAATCACGTTTTGAAAATTCACGTAGGATAGAATGTTTCAATCCAAAATCAACCAAGACGATATTTTTACCAACACCTGGCGCTGGGTAAGCCGTTTTGGTTGAAACTTGTTCAATGTTATTTGTTGGTAAAACTGTTGCTTGTAATTGCACTTGCAAATGTTCAATAGAATCACCGCCGCTAGCAAGTGTAGCTTTCATTGTCCCGTGTTTACGAATAATTTTTGTCAAGGCACGTGTATCAATTCCTGAAATTCCTGGAATATTTTTAGCTTTCAAAAACTCGTCCAAAGTCATTTGATTGCGCCAGTTATTTGCACGGCGTGCATTTTCAGAAACGACGACACCTTTACAAGTTGGTGTGATTGATTCATAGTCATCTCGATTAATACCGTAATTACCAACTAATGGGTAAGTAAAAATCAAGATTTGACCATTATAAGATTGGTCTGTGATAGATTCTTGATAACCCGTCATACCAGTGTTAAAAACAATCTCACCTGTTACATCAAGGTCAGCTCCAAAAGCTTTTCCTTCAAAAATTGTTCCATCTTCTAAAATTAAAAGTCTTTTTGCCATTTTTATAATTCCTCTCGTTTGCTCTCACGGGAGCACTTTAACGTTTATTAGCAGACACTTCAAACTAAAGTAAGTTATTCATTAAGCTTTGCCATTCAGCACAGCTTCTAGAATTGCCATTCGTACAAAAACACCATTTTGCATTTGTGTTGCAATGCGTGATTTAGGCGCTTCTACCAATTGATCTGCAATTTCCACATCACGATTGACTGGTGCAGGGTGCATGATAATCGCAGAAGTTTTCATTTTTTTATAACGTTCAGCGGTTAAACCATATGCCTTATGATAGGTTTCTTTTGAGAAACCACGCTCGCTATCATGGCGTTCATGTTGAACACGAAGCATCATCATGACATCCACCTTATCAATAATATCATCGACTGCAACGTATTTTCCATAAACATCAAATTCACTTGAATACCATTGTTCTGGACCAGCAAAATATAATTCTGCTCCGAGACGTTTTAGAATTTGCATGTTTGATTTTGCCACACGTGAATGTGTAATATCACCAACGATAGCCACTTTTAGATTTTCAAAGCCGCCAAACTCTTCATAAATCGTCATTAAATCCAAGAGACATTGGCTTGGATGTTGACCTGAACCGTCACCACCATTCACAATTGCTGTTTGAATGGTTCGACTATCAATTAATTCTTTGTAGTAATCTTCCATTGAATGGCGAATCACACAAATATCAATCCCCAAGGAACTCATCGTCAAAATAGTATCATACAAAGTCTCGCCTTTGTTCACTGAACTGGTTTTAGCGTCAAATTCAATGACATCCAATCCAAGTTTCCTTTCAGCAACTTCAAACGATTTATGCGTACGTGTTGACGATTCAAAGAAAAGATTTGCTGCAAAGTACTGTCTATCTAAACTAAAGTCTGCTTTATTTGTTTTAAAGGCAAGTCCACGTCTAATCAAACCAAACACTTCTTCGTTTGATAATGTTTCCATCGTCACTAAATGTTTTAGTGATACAACGCCATCTGTAATTGCCATTTTCTTAATCCTTTTCTGGAAGAATTTGATACAAAATGATACCTAAAAGTGTTGAGAAGGCAACACCTGTAATTTGTAAACCAGCAACTTGCAATGTCAAGCCACCAATACCAGATACCAAGATAACACTTGCAATCAAAAGATTTTTCTTATTATCAAAATCAATGTTATTTTCAACTAAGATTTTAAGACCACTTGAGGCGATAACACCAAAGAGGGCGATTGAAATGCCACCGATAACTGGCGTAGGGATGGAAGATAGTAAGGCTGAAATTTTTCCGATAAAGCTCATCACTACTGCAATCACGGCTGCCCCAGCAATAACATAAACTGAGTAAATCTTATTAAGTGCCATAACACCAATGTTTTCACCGTAAGATGTTACTGGTGGAGCACCAAAGAAACCAGCGATAATTTGTGCAATACCATCACCTGTAAGGGTACGGTCAAGCCCTGGGTCTTTAAAGAAGTCACGTCCTGTCAAACTATTAAGCACCATAACGTGACCAAAATGTTCAGTCATCGTAACAAAAGCAATTGGTGCCATTGTCAAAATCGCGCTTGGATACAGTTTGAAGTGATAATCCACGAAAAGAATATCAAAACTCGGAACTTGGAGCCAAGCTGATTTAGCAACATCTGATAAGTCAACAATTGTTTGACCTGTTACTTCGCCAACAATCAAAGCGAAAATATAACCAACAATCAAACCAAGAAGGATTGGGATAACACCAATAATTTTCTTGCCATACATATTAAATAGAATAACAGCAAGGAGCGTTACCATACCAATCAGCAGGTATGTGAAATTATATTCGCCATTTTTCAACATGACATCATCAACAGCTGTTGTTGCAAGACTAAGTCCGATAACAATAATGATTGGACCAACCACGATTGGCGGAAGAACTTTATCAATCCAAGCATTTCCAGCAAATTTGACAATCAAGGCAACGATTAAGTAAACTAGACCACCTGCGATTGCCCCTTGTGCTACTGCCGCAATACCATCGGTTTTCATTAGCATTTGCATGGTTGCAATGTAAGCAAAACTTGACCCCATGTAAGCTGGGATTTTATATTTGGTTACTGCCAAATGTGCCAATGTTCCCAAACCACTTGAGAAAAGGGCGATTGCTGGGTCAATACCAACTAGAATTGGCACCAAAACCGTTGAGCCAAACATGGCAAATAAATGTTGGAATGACAGTCCAAACAACATCCCTGGTTTGGGCATATCGTGTACATCATATTTTACGTTTTCCACTTTTTATCTTCCTCCTCAATTCGATAACTGCTTAACTTGGATCAATAATGCTAACGCAATCTCTTCCGTCTACTTCAATCACTTCAACAAAAATTTCTTCCACAGCACTTGTTGGAATGTTTTTACCAACATAATCAGCACGAATCGGGAGTTCACGGTGACCACGGTCAACAAGTACAGCAAGACTGACACGCGCTGGACGTCCAAGACTGACCAAGTTATCAATTGCTGCACGGATTGTACGTCCTGTATAAAGAACATCATCAACCAAAATCACATCTTTTCCAGTAATATCAACTGGCATATCCGTTGTATCTTCTTCGACTTTCATATCATCACGGAAAGGTTTGGTATCGAGTTCGCCAATTGGAATATCAATTCCTTCCAATTGTTTCAAGCGTTCTTGAATGCGGCGAGCGATAAAAACACCGCGTGTCTTAATTCCTGCGAGAACAATATTATCAAGATTTTTATTACGCTCGATAATCTCATAAGTGATACGTGTAATCGCACGTTTCATTGTTACGTCATCAACAATTTCTTTTGTTTTCATAAAACAAACCTCTCTAATATACAAAAAATCTCCTCGTTAGCAAGGAGATTCCACAAAATATAGGTACAACTATGCCAGTTGCACACTTCTTTTACCGTTCTCTCCTTGCCTGCCTCACGGGACAGTATTAAAGGATAATATTACTCTCTATATGATACCAAAACTATAATTATTTGACAAGAGGTTTACGATTATCTTTTACCAACTTTATAGCAAAAAAGCAGAATCTGGTCATCCAAACTCTGCTTTATCATTAAACTTTTCCATTTCTTAGATCTTCTAATGTTTCTTTAAAAATAGCTGGTGCTTCTGCCGTGAAAGTCAATGTTTCTCCCATTGTTGGATGAGTAAAGCCAAGTGTTTGTGCATGTAAAAACTGACCATCGCCTTTTAATGTCTTACGTGGGCCATAAAGGGGATCGCCAGCAACAGGATGACCAATATACGCCATATGCACACGAATTTGGTGCGTACGCCCTGTTTCCAAAGTCAACTCAACAAACGTATAATTTCCAAAATGTTCCAAAACCTTAAAGTGAGTTACAGCAGGTTTGCCTTTTGCTGTCACAGCTTGTTTTTTACGGTCTTTTTCTGAACGTCCAATTGGCGCTTCAATGACACCACGGTCATTTGGAATATTGCCATGAACAATGGCAACGTATTTACGAAGTGATTTTTTATCTTTCAATTCTACTGCAAGTGCCTTGTGAGCTTTATCATTTTTAGCAATCATCAACAAACCTGAAGTGTCTTTATCAATACGATGCACAATTCCTGGTCGAATCACACCGTTAATCGAAGATAAATCTTTAATGTGGTACATCAAGGCATTCACTAATGTTCCAGACGTATGACCAACTGACGGATGAACCACCATTCCTTGTGGTTTATTGACCACAGCAAGGTCATCATCTTCGTAAATAATATCAAGTGGAATATTTTCAGCTGTATATTCTAGCACTTCTTCTTTTGGCACTTCGTAAGTGACAACATCACCAACTTTGACAGCATATTTCGCTTTAACAGCTTTGCTATTGACCAAAACTGTTCCCTTTTTGATTTCATCGTTAGCTTGGCTACGTGACAACTCTGTCAAATCTGCTAGCGCCTTGTCTAAACGAACACCAGCTTCCTTAATGATTAACTTCATTCTCCTCCTCTTTCCAAAGGGCAATGAATAGTATCACAACCCCAACTGTTAAATAAGAATCCGCCATGTTAAACACCGCAAAATTCATAAAATCTAAATGAATCATATCAACAACATAACCAAGGCGCACACGGTCAATAAAATTTCCTAAACCGCCTGAGATAATGAGGATTAAACCAAGTAAAAACCAAAACTGACCATTAATATTTTTAACAAAATAATAGCAAGCAGCCCCAACGACCGCAAACGTAATAACCGCAAATAGCCATTGTTGATTTTGTAAAATCGAAAAAGCAGCACCATAATTACGCAAGTAAGTTAAGCTAAAAATACCTGGCAAACACTCTTGAATGGTGTCCAAAGTGATGTGATTAACAATCCATAGCTTACTTAACTGGTCTAAAACAATCAAAACCACAGCAGCAAGCGGAAAATAAACTTTTCTTAATGTCTTCATTTAGTCACCTTTGGGCTGAATTTAGCAAAATAATCCTTCATAACAGCGATAAATTTAAGCGCACAAGCTGATAAATTCTTATCACGGCGTTTGATGTAAACCATTTTATTATCCAAATCATCTTCAAGTGGAATGACAGTAATTCCGTTTACGCTACGACTATCTAAGAAACCAGAGCCTGTTGCATAGGCATCTGTTCTTTCCAAAATACCATTCAAAGTAGCACGGTCAGTAACATTGAAGATACGAGAACTATCCGTTGTATCCACAAAATTTTCAGAATAGTAAAGGTACTCATCTTTTTCTTGGGTAAATCGCACAGTCGGAAATCCTAACAAATCAGCCATAACCAAGCTATCTTTTTTCGCTAAAGGATGCTCTTTAGCAAGATAAATATGGGTTTGAAATGGAATTAACTCAACAAATTCCAAACCAAGTTTTTCCATCCGTTGTAAAAGGCCTTTACGATTTTGATTATTTAAATAAATAATCCCAATCTCACTATCACCCTGAGCGATTTCGTCCAAAATTCGAATTGTCGTTGATTCAAAGATGCGAAAATCGCCATACTCTGGATATTTTTGTGAAAAAGCGGTGATTAACGGTGGCAAAAAATCATAGTGCTGACTGGCAATTGAAAATTCATCTGAATCCGCTGCTGCTTGTGAAAATTGTTTTTCAAAGGAATCAAAACTTTTCACAACCTCAAGAGCTTCCTCATAAAAAGTCATCCCATGGCTTGTCAAAACCGCTCCAGTTGTTGTTCGAGTAAAGATTTGAAAGCCAAGTTCGCCTTCCAAATCTCTAATTGCTACGGATAAGCTGGGTTGGCTTACAAAAAGTTTAGAAGCCGCCTCACGAAATGTACCACTATTAGCAATCGCCACGACATAACGCAATTGTTGTATGTTCATTTAAATCATTCTTTCTAAAAATCAATCAACTTTATTATACCAAAAAAAGAGGCTTACGGCCTGTTTTCCTAATTCTTTTTGTAAAATGGTTAACAAACCTGTCATAGCCTTTTAGGCTAGTTTCAAAATTTGACAACGCAAGGCTCTCTTCCAAGAGGGCAAGCAAACAAAAAAGCCCTGCCAAGATTGACAAAGCTTTCAATAATATCTATTTACGCTATTATTTTGCGATAGGGTAAACAGAAACTTGTTTTTTATCGCGACCTTTACGTTCGAAACGTACAACACCTTCAACTTTAGCGAAGAGTGTGTCGTCACCACCGCGACCTACGTTTACACCTGGGTAAATGTGAGTACCGCGTTGACGGTAAAGGATTGATCCACCTGAAACAGTTTGTCCGTCAGCCGCTTTAGCACCTAGACGTTTAGCTTGTGAATCACGACCATTTGATGTAGAACCTCCACCTTTTTTGTGGGCGAAAAGTTGCAAGTTAGCAAGATTCATTTTTAACATATGTTGTGTCCTCTTTTCAAATTAGTTTGTAATGACTTGAACTGACACAAACTCTTGAGAGTTTTCTGCCAAATTTGTCATTCCTAAAAGAAAGCTTTCAAATAAAAGTTGAACTTTCTCATCTGTCTTTTTAGTTACATGAGAGATATTAATCTTCATATAACCACCATCAATCTCATTGATAGCTAAATCAGCCTTGCAATCTGCCAAAGCTTCTAACGAATTAACCAAGTTAATTGATAAAGTTGAGACAGCTGCACATACGATATCAAAGCCATACTCACCACTGCCAGCGTGACCAGTCAGTTCAACACTTTCTAAGTTATCCTTGTGGCGAATAAAAGTTGCTTGAATCATAGTAATGCTAAATTAAGCGTTGATAGCGTTGATAACAACTTTTGTGTAAGGTTGACGGTGACCTTGTTTACGGTGGCTACCTTTTTTAGGTTTGTATTTGAAAGTAACAACTTTCTTTTGTTTACCTTGTTTTTCAACAGTACCAACAACAGTAGCTCCTTCAACAACTGGTGTACCAACAACAGTTTTGTCACCACCAACAAGAACAACTTCGTTAAATGTTACTTCTGAACCAGCTTCAACATCAAGTTTTTCAACATAGATAGCTTGACCTACTTCAACTTTAACTTGTTTTCCACCAGTTTTGATGATTGCATATGTGCTCATCGTGCACCTCCTATAAATTTTTGTTGCGGATTTTCCGCTTGTGAAGACTCGCCTAAATCGTGAACTTCGAAAGTTACTTATGAACGATTTTCGTGCGGTTGCACAGGATGTGCATTTAGTCAACATTCATATTTTAACATGATAACGTGATTAAATCAAGGAATATGCTATGTTTTTTTAGCAATATTACGTTTTCATTCTGCTTTTTTCTCAAATGAAATAGCAATTAAGCCTAGCACCGCTTTTTTCGTTAATTTTTCCACTACTTGAATGTTAAGTGAGGCATCTGTTGCCATGACTTGATACACTTCTGTTCCTTCATGATAATAATAATCCGTGATAGTAAAGCCGTTCTTTTCATAAAAAGCAATTCGTTTAACACGTTGATGATAATTTTCAGCAGTTTTATCTAATGGTTCCATGGCAAGAATAATCGGACGTTTTCCTGCTAAATTTCTAATGTCTTGTAAAATGGCAGAGCCATAGCCACGTGAACGAATATTTGGTTTAACCGCAAGAAAGAAAAGATAGATAACTTCTTCATTCTCCAACAAATACACTAAACCAACAAAGTCATCCTTATCATAGTAGGCATAAAAATTCGCTAAACGCCGATAAGCAGTCAACACTAATGGAAAATAGGGTAACCGTTCTACTGCTGGAAAGGCAGTTAGGTATAATTTTTTAACATCTTCATAACTCTTTGAAAATAGGGTAACTTTTTGACGACTTAATCCCATTGTAAATTCACCAATTCATTCATTTCTTGGTAGGCAGTATCCACTTTTTCTTGCATAGTTGAATCAAGCATATCACGATACTTTCCACCTTCAATAAAATCTTCCAAAACAAGCGTTCGATAATCGGAAAGCACAAAGCCTTCTGAGCCCGTCACACCCTTGCTCCAAGCCCAAACCATTGTCGGATAAGCGGCAACGGTCTTGATTGTTGTTTTATTATTTTTCTTTTTAAAAGTGACGTCCATTAAGAGACCACGTTCTGTCCAGATATTATCAACCGTTTCTAAACGCTGGTTAGAGATAAAATTCCCCATTGAATAGATGATAAATTTCTTATCGCCGTCTTTTTCAAGCGTTTCAGACGGCTCAGCAACGTGAGGGTGCCCACCAAACACAACATCTGCTCCCCAGTCAATCATTTTATGATAAAAGCCTTACTCGTTCGTCTGTTGGTTCAAGAGCGTATTCTGTTCCCATTTGTGACATGACAATGGTGACATCAGCTTTCTTTTCAGCTTCTTGAATTTCTGATTTCATTTTATCTTCATCTAAATCTGACATATGTTTTTCGTAATCTTCATCTGCCACATTTGCTTCCATGCCATTATAGCCATAATAATAACCCAAAATCGCAATTTTGATGCCGTTGACATTTTTAATGAGAATGTCTTCCGTATCACGATTTTCTTTGTAAACACCGATAGTTGACAAGCCAAGATTTTCAAAGGTTTCAACCGTATTGATAGCACCTGAAAGCCCAGAATCTAAAATGTGATTATGCGCTAAATCAACAACATCATACCCCGTGTCTTTCATAGCGCCAGCGATTTCAATTGGTGCATTAAAAAGCGGATAACCACCCAAAGGGTAATCAGAACTAATCGTTCCTTCGTAATCACCGATAGCCAAGTCAGCACTTGAAATCCAGTCCTTGACATATTCAAAAAATGGCGTGAAATCATAGCTTCCGTCAGCTTGTTTTGCACTTCCATAAAGCCCGTTGTGAATGAGAATATCACCATTTGCCATGACACGCGCTGTTTTCGTCGTATTGCTTTTGTTTTGTGCTTGTTTTTCTGTCGTTTGTGTTGTCGTATTAGCGCTCGATTTTTCAAAAGCTAGACGATACACACCCGAACCAAGCAAGGAAATCACCAAAAAACTCAAACAAGCAAGCGTTGTTTTTTTATAAATAATCCTATCAAACATCACTTAATCTTACCTCCAGACACTATTATAGCATTTTCTAGCAAAGGAGCCAGAATTTACCTAAAAAGGCAAACTGAAAAGCCACCAATGGTAGCTTTTTGTCTCCTATAATAAATCATCAATCAAGTCATCAACCTCATCGTGGTCTGCTTGTGGAGTGATTGTTGTTACTTTAATGCCTGAAACCGCACGTTCAACAAGCCCTTCAACATCCATACGTTTTTCGTATTGTTCAACATTTTTGATTTTGGGTTTTGTTTTTGGACGGTCAGGTGCAAAAATGGTACAGCAGTCCTCAAATGGTTGAATTGAAATGTCGAAAGTATCGATTTTTTGAGCAATATCAATGATTTCTAATTTATCCATTGTGACAACTGGACGAATAATTGGGGTTGCGGTTACCGCATTAATAGCACGCATACTTTCAAGTGTTTGACTGGCAACTTGTCCAAGACTTTCACCATTAATAATCACTAAACCATGACGTTTTTCACGGATACGGTCAGTAATACGCATCATAAAACGACGTGTCAAAGTCATCAGGTAAGCTTCAGGTGCTTTTTCTTTAATTGCTTCTTGAATTTCTGTGAATGGCACTTCAATAAAATCAATATTACCACCAAATTTAGTCAATTTACGTGTCAAATCTTGGGCTTTTTTAAGAGCACCTGGGCTTGTGTAAGGTGGGCTAGCAAAGTGAACTGCCTCAATATCAACCCCACGTTTAAGAGCAAGGTAACCTGCAACTGGTGAATCAATTCCGCCAGAAAGCATCAACATTCCTCGTCCTGCTGTTCCAACAGGGAGACCACCAGCACCCTTGATATTTTCATAGGAAAGGTAAGCTGCTTCTTCACGGATTTCAACTGTTAAATTAACATCTGGACCTTTCATTCGAGCTTGGATATCTGGTAAAACCTCAAATACGGCAGAACCAAGGTATTGGTTCAATTCGCGACTATCCATTTCAAAGTTATGGTCGCTACGTTTACTTGTCATTTTAAAAGTTAGTCCTTCGTGATAAACATCTTTCATCACATCTTGAACGGCTTTTTTAATGGTTTCAAGATTTTTCTCAACTTTGTATGATGGCGAGAAGCCTTGAATCCCAAAAATTTGTTTCAATGATTCAGCAACTGGTAGATAATCTGTGCCATTTAAATAAATGTGAGCACGGTCACGGTCAGCAACAACACGCACATCTGGATAAATTGAAAGAACGTGTTTCATGTTACGTTTCAATTTATTGATGAAACGCATACGGTTCTTTCCTTTGGTTGATAGTTCGCCGTAACGAACCATAATTTCTGAATACTGCATCGTTTATTAAAGAGAAAACTCTCTTTATCCTTTCTTATTATCTTACTTTTTTGGTTTTTTCGTAAACTTGTTTGAAAATCGTTAGAAATTGCTCAACTTGTCCCATGTCATTATCGTCATCAAGACTAATTCGGACAGCTGATTGTGCTAATTTCGTTGGAACGCTCATAGCAATCAATGTTCCAGCAGGTTTTCCAGCTTTTGATGAACAAGCTGATGTGGTTGAAATGTAAATTTCGTGTTCTTCGAAAGCATGAACCACAACTTCACCACGAACCTCTTTAATTCCAAAGGTTAAAATATTGGGGGCAAATGTGTCATCTTTACCTGAGAAAATGACAATATCTTTGTGCTTAGCTAGCTCGTCATAGATAACTTCTTTCATCTTGGCAATTTTCGGAAGAGCATAAGCTTCTTTGTCAGTCACCAAGCGAAGTGCTTTAGCCGTAGCCGCAATTCCTGCCACATTTTCAGTTGTAGAACGAAGGTCGCCTTCTTGACCTCCACCAGCTAGTAATGGGGTTATTTTTTTACCTTCTTTTTTATAAATAAAACCAACCCCACGAACGCTGTGGAATTTATGCCCTGAAAAGCTTGCAAAATCAACACGGTCAGTTAAATAATCTGCCGCTGGAATTTTTCCGATAGCTTGAACAGCATCCACATGGAATGAAATGCCTGGCTTATCAGCTAATAATTCAGAGATTTCTTTAATCGGTTGGATAGAGCCAATCTCATTATTCACTGCCATGATTGATACCAAAGTTGTATCTGGTCGCAAAAGCGCAGCTAATGCTTTGACATCAACAAAACCTTGGTCATTAACAGGTGCATATGAAACGTCAAAACCGTGTTCGCTTAGCCATTTTGCCGACTCTTTAACCGCTGGGTGTTCAATATCTGAAACGATGATGTGTTTGCCATAACGTTCTTTTTCAAAGGCAACACCTTTAAGGACCCAGTTGTCACTTTCTGTACCGCCAGATGTAAAACTAATTTCGGCGCTCTTAACCCCTAATAAATCCGCGATTTGCTTGCGACTAGCTTCTAAAATACGACTAGCCTTTGTTCCCAAATTATGCAAACTTGAGGGATTTCCAAATATCTTGCTAGCAACTTCCTGATAAGTGCGCAACACTTCAGGATAGGGAATTGTTGTAGCTGAATTATCAAAATAGATCATTTTTTCTTCCTTCACAAAAATCAATACTACCATTATAGCACAGACTTTTATGAGTGTGAAAGTTTTAATTTTAAGTTTTTTTAAGGTTAACTTTAAGAATTTGGCGTACAATAATCTTTGGAGCAAAAAAATTCTAACGCTGGACATTTAAAAAGAATATTTTATAATAGAGTCATATGCGAAAAAGGAGTTAATCATGTCTCAAAAATACTCAAGACGTCAACAATCATCATCAAAAAGCGATCAGTCAGCTGCCCCAACAAAACACATTAAGACAGGCTTTTCTGCCCTTCAAAAAACAGTTGCTCTTATTGGTTCTATTCTTAGTATCATTGTGGCAAGTATTACCATTAGCAATGCCTTAAAGGGGGCAAACTCAAAGACAACAGACAAATCAACAACGACAACAACTGTTGTCATCAAAGAAAGCGACAGCGATAGTAAAACAGACACTTCCGCTTCGACAACTTATTCAAGTTCTGCTTCTGCTAATAATAACTACAACAGTGGTTCTAATAACAATACTTACAGTTCAAGTTCAGATACCACTTATAGTTCAAGCTCTGCTACAGGCCAAAGTTCAACAACACCATCAAGTTCAACAACACCGTCAAGTTCAGATACAACCTCTGACGATACCACTACAAGTAGCAACACCGAAACAGCTGAGTAATCGTTACTAGTGGCAACATCGTTTTCAACGAGCATTTGCTGCTCATATTGATTTTTAGGCTGTCTCAATCACACTCAAAAGAGGTAAGTACACTAAGTTCTCACCTCTTTTTGACGCATTTAAGCAAAAGAAACGTTATGAATGATATTGAAACATTAAACTGGATTCATTCTCATAAAGCCAACGGACGTCGTCCGATCCTTGAGCGTATGCAGTATTTACTTGCATTAATCGACAATCCGCAGGATAAATTTCCTGCGATTCACGTCGTCGGAACCAATGGCAAAGGTTCAACAACAAGCTTTTTACAACATATTTTAACTGCTTCTGGTTACAAGACTGGTACTTTCACATCGCCATTTATCACTCGTTTTAATGAGCGCATTGCTATTGATAGCATTGAAATCCCTGACCAAGATTTGGTCAAAACAGTTCAAGCTATTAAACCGATTGTCGATAGCGTGGCATTTCAAAACAAGGTCGGCAAAGTGACCGAATTTGAATTAGTCACTGCTCTCATGTTTTATTATTTTGCAGTCATTAATCCTGTTGATATTGCGGTCATCGAAGCTGGGATTGGTGGCACTTACGATTCAACCAATGTTTTCACAGCCAAAGCCGTCATTTGCCCCTCAATCAGCATCGACCACCAAGAAACACTCGGCAATTCCCTAGCTGAGATTGCCCAGCACAAAGCAGGTGTCTTAAAAACAAACGTTCCCTTTATTTTTGGAAAAATGGCAGAGCCCGTTCGACGTGTTTTTTATCAGAAAGCCGAAGAGACAATGTCCAGCATTTATGAGTTAGGAAAAGGTTTCTCATTTATGGAAAATGGCAGAGCTTTTGATATGATTTATCATCAGACTATTATTCCAGATATTCAGCTCAAAATGCTTGGTAAACACCAAAAAGCTAACGCTTCTTTGGCAGCTATGACTGCATTGATTCTCCAAAAACAATTGTCAGCCATTACACCAATTACAATCAAAACTGGTCTGGAAGAGACTGTGTGGGCAGGACGTTGTGAACTCATCAAGCCCAATCTAATGCTAGATGGCGCTCATAACGAAGATTCTATCGCCAAATTAGTTGACTTACTAAAGAATGACTTTGCTCAGCAAAATACTCACATTTTATTTGCAGGGCTAAATCGCAAGCCTTTAACACAAATGCTGGAAGAATTGTCCGCCTATGACTTAACCGTCACAACATTTGATTTCTATCAGGCGCAGGCATTGTCAGACTACCCAGAACAATACCCAAAAGTTGCTGATTACAAAGACTGGCTCTCAAGGGTAGATGACAATCCAGAAGACTTATTTGTGGTGACAGGGTCACTTTATTTCATTTCTGAAGTTCGACATCACTTGCTAAATCACTAATCCCACCTGATTATCCAGATGGGATTTCTTTTTTTCTTTAATTTAGACTTTCTGCAAATTTACGTTTAATAAAGTTGGCAGAATGTTCAAGTTTTGCTTCTTCTTCTGCTGGCAATGTCAGTTTTATTTGCTCGATAATTCCTTCACGTCCAACAATGGCAGGATAGCTGAGATAAGTATCAAGCGGTTCATAATAATTTGAAACGGGCAATTCTTCGTGACTATCCGACACAACAGCCAAGGCTAAACGGATTGCCGCACTTGCAATGCCATAGCTCGTGTATTTTTTACCGTAGAAAACAGTATGCCCACCAATCATCGCTTCATGAGCAATTTCGTCCAAAGTCTTAGCATCTGTAAATGTTGAAATTGGTTGTCCTTTCACACGTACTTGGCTCCATGCTGTAAATTGAGAATTCCCATGCTCACCTAAATTATAGCCATAAACACTGCGAGCATCGACACCGAAACGCTCTGACACTGCACGCTTCATACGTGCCGTATCAAGCAAAGTGCCCGTACCAATGACGCGCTCCTTAGGAAGCCCTGAATAATGTTGATAAAGACTAGTCACAACATCAACAGGATTAGAAATCGCGATAATAATCCCTTTAAAACCAACTTCTTTTAATTTTTTAGCCACAAGTGGGACTTGCTTTGCTGTAAAAGGCAATTCTGCAAAACGGTCCGCATCTGGATTGTCCTGTAAGGCAATATTCCCCAAAGCTGAAATCACAACATCTGCATCTGCCAACGCTTGATAATCATTAACAACGATATTAGCATGCTGATTGAGATTGGCTGCCGCATCTGTAAAATCAACAGCATCTGCCCTAACTTTCTTTTCGTTAATATCTATCAAAACATAATCATCAAATGCCCCTTGAGCAATCAATCCATGGGCAACCGTTGACCCAACATGTCCCATACCAATAATTCCTACTTTACGTGACATATAACATCCCCCCTTATAACCTTATCACGCATGATAAACCTTTCATAAAAACTACAAAGATAGCCTAATAAAAGAAAACTATCCTTAGTTTAGAAGGTCTTGTAAAGGTTCAAAGACAATTTTTTCAATGTCAGATACATAAACTGACAAAGCTTGTTGCGCATCAAAATAAGCTTTAAGAACTGGTGTAGCCTGCATTTTAACACCTAGTTCTTGCATTTTAGCTTGTTCATCAGCAGTAGGCATTTGCCCAGATTGCAACTTAGCATACAGTCCTTGTTGGAAATCTGTAAATTCCTTAAACAGTTCTTTAGCTGTCACATCTGCTTCAATCGCTGCACGACTTTCTTTTGCTTTTTTATACTCTGGAAGGGCACGGATGCCACGTTCTAATTCATTGGCTAAATCATAAATATTTGCCATAATAAGCCTCCTTAATTAACATAGACCTTATAATCAGTATATTCACTGATAACTTGTTTAGCGTGTTCCAAATCTTTGATATTTTTAAAGGAAATTTGTAAAATACCGTTGATATCCTCGCGGTTTTCTTCATTAATATGAATGTTAACCAAAGACGTTCCACGAAGTAATTCCAAGATTTTCAAGATCACACCTTCTTCATCTGGAACGTCAACAAAAAGATCAAAGCTACTTTCAACACCACCACGTTTGTGAATGTTCATTTCCTTACGGGTTTCTTTAGCATGGTTAAAATAATGCCAGATAGCATCGGCATCATTTTGCGAAATAAGCTCCGCAACGCCATCAAGCCGTTTTTTAAAATCATCAATACGTTCTAAAACCGCAGCCTTATTGGTTAGTAAGATACTAGTCCACATCCCTGGCTCACTTTCTGCAATACGTGTCATATCACGAAAACCTCCAGCCGCAAAATGGTTAGTCATCTCATGTTCCAAGGCATAATCACCAGCCTGCTTCATTAAGCTAGCCGCTAAAACATGCGGAAAATGTGAAATTTGACTGGTAACACAATCGTGTTCAGCAGCTTCAATTTCAATATAGCGCGCATGAAGCCCTGACAAAATAACTTTCATGTCAGCAATTGTGCTAGCATCTGTCAGACTTGACGGCGTGAAAATATAATAAGCATTTTCGAATAAATTGACATCAGCAGCAATAGCACCAGATTTATGAGAACCTGCCATAGGATGAGAGCCAACAAAACGAACGTTTTTTCCAGCAAGGTATTTTTCACCAGCTTCGACAATGTCACGTTTTGTAGAACCTGCATCTGTAATAATGACATTGTCTTTCAAATCCATATCAGCTAAAACCTTAATAAATTCGATAGTTTGCTTAATTGGCACAGCTAATATAATGACATCGGCTAAGGGCGCAAATTCCTTAAAATCAGCAGTCGCCTTGTCCACAATACCCCGTTCAAGGGCAACCTTGCGTGATTTATCAGAGCGATTATAACCAAAGATTTGATAATCAGGGTGGTCACGTCTGATTCCCAAAGCAAGGGAACCACCAATCAAACCTAAACCTGCAATATAAATCACTTTATGTTCCATAGTTACTCCCTTTCTGGTTGTAAATCTTTATTATCGTCATATTGGAGAGCCTCCCCCAAAAATTGTCAACCTGCTATGTTTTTAAAAATGTTTGACATAATCACGATGACGAGCAACAGCTTCTTTTAATTCTTCAAGATTATCAGAAGAAAATTTTTCAAGAATTTCATCTGCCACAACAGTTGCAACAACGGCTTCCATAACAACCCCTGCTGCTGGAAGAGCAGTTGGGTCTGAACGTTCAACTGTTGCTTTATATGGCTCATGGGTTTCAATATCAACTGACATCAACGGTTTATAAAGTGTTGGAATAGGCTTCATGACGCCCCGAACGACAATTGGTTGTCCATTAGTCATACCACCTTCAAAACCACCAAGATTATTGGTACGACGAGTGTAACCATCTTCCTTATTCCAAAGAATTTCGTCCATGACTTGACTGCCTTTGAGGTAACCATCTTTAAAGCCTAAACCAAATTCAACCCCCTTGAAAGCATTGATTGAAACGACCGCACCTGCAATTTTTGCATCAAGTTTCTTATCCCATTGAACATAAGAACCTAGACCCACTGGAAGGCCACCAACAACTGTTTCAACGACACCGCCAATAGTATCACCATCTTTTTTGATTTGGTCAATATAATCTTTGATTTCTTGTTCACGCTCTTGATTGACAATGGAAACCTCTGATTGACTAGCCAATGCTTTAATTTGTGAAACAGTCAGTCCCTCTGGAACAGCAATCTCTTTGCCACCAAAAACAACAACGTGATTGGCAATTTCGATATCAAGCTCTGCTAAAATACGTTTTGCCACCGCTCCAACGGCTACACGCATTGTTGTTTCACGTGCAGATGAGCGTTCAAGAGAATTCCGCAAATCCTCAAAACGGTATTTCATCCCACCAACAAGGTCAGCATGCCCTGGACGTGGATGAGTGATTTTACGTTTTGTTTTTAGCCTATCATCAATATCCTCAACTGCCATAATATCAAGCCATTTTTCATGGTCTTTATTGATGACATGAAGGGTAATTGGAGCACCAGTTGTTTTTCCGTGACGTACACCAGATGTGATTTCTACCCTATCTGATTCGATTTTCATACGCCCACCTCGTCCATAACCACCTTGGCGTCGTTTTAAATCACCATTAATAGCCTCAGCCGTTAAAGGAAGCCCTGCAGGAACTCCTTCGATAATGGCTGTCAAACGCGATCCGTGGGATTCACCAGCTGTCAAATATCTCATGTTACTTCTCCAAATACTCTTTCATCTCTTCAAGTGGGATCTGATTGATCGCTGCGCTACCAAGCTCTGGTACAATAACTGTCTTAATCATCTTACCACGAGCCTTCTTATCATGTATTAAAGCACCATAAAGTTCGTCAGCATGCCATGGTTTATAATCGGTAGGCAAGCCAAATTTTTGGCACATGGCAAAAATTTCTTCTGTAATGCCTTGAGGCATCAAGCCTTTTTTCTCAGCAACACGCGAAATTTGTACCATCCCAATGGCAACAGCTTCACCATGCATGACTTTTCCATAACCAGCAGTCGCTTCAACCGCATGACCAATGGTATGACCAAAGTTAAGATAAAGGCGAACACCGTTATCAAGTTCATCTTCAACAACAACCCTACGTTTGACATTGCACGAACGGTAAATAATGCTCTCAGCGTGTTCTAAGATACTTTCAGGCGAGCCATCCATAGCCGATAATTCTTCCCAAAGTTCGATATCATCAATCAAACCATATTTGATAACTTCACCCATACCTTCAATAAGTTCACGTTTACCAAGACTTTGTAAGGTTTCAGGATCAATTAAAACACCATCTGGTTGGGTGAATGTTCCCACCATATTTTTAGCAAATGGCGTATTGACCCCTGTTTTACCACCAATAGATGAATCAACTTGAGCTGTTAAACTCGTTGGAATTTGCAAGAAATGAATACCCCGCATATAAGTAGATGCTACAAAACCTGCCAAATCTCCTACGACACCACCACCAAGCGCAACAATACCGTCACTGCGTGTCATGCCATTTTTGACAAGAAATTCATAAGCTTTGTTAACTGTTTTTAAATTTTTAGAAGCTTCACCCTCTAAAAAGTCAAAAACAATCACTTCAAAACCAGCATTTTCAATACTTAGCTTAACCTTTTCAGCATATAAACTGCCAACATGATTATCAGTAATAATGGCGATTTTTTGCGGTTTCCAAAGTTTTTTGACCCAATCGCCAGCTTTTGATAAGACACCTTTTTCAATCACAATATCATAAGGTGTTTGTGGGAGATTAACATTCACTTTCATTCGCGTCACCTATCAGTTGTTCTTATTTCGTGTTGTATTTTTCTTCAAGCGCTGACCAGATTTCAGCTGTAGGCATTGTCTCACCAGTCCAGATTTCAAAAGCCTCAGCAGCTTGGAATAAAAGCATTCCTAAACCATTAAGAGCTGTTAAACCTTTGCGACGAGCTAATTTCAAAAATGGTGTTTCAAATGGTTGATAAATCGTATCAGCGACCAACAAACCTGCTGGGAATTCAAAATCTTCTGTAATAATCATTGATTTTCCGTCCATCCCGACGCTTGTAGCATTGACGAAAAGTTGTGATGCTAAGACTTTTTCTTGAATCGTTTTTAAGTCTTCAACTGGATAAACAGCAATAGATACACCCGTTTTATGGGCAAATTCTTGCGCTTTTTCACGTGTCGTCTCTAAAAACTGAGTTTGGTTAAAAATGTTAATATGACTAGCACCATTAAGAGCAGCTTGCGCAATGAGTGCTGTGGCAGCTCCGCCACCACCAAGAATCGTCATCGTTTTATCTTTAACATCAAAATCAGCAAATGTCGCTAGACTTCTAAAGAAACCAATACCGTCTGTATTGTGACCAATTAATTTGCCATCACGATTAATAACCGTATTAACAGCCCCAATCAATTGGGCAGAATCCGTCAAGTCATCCATGTAAGGAATCACTTTTTGTTTGTAAGGCATTGAAATGTTCACACCAAACATATCGTAACGTTTTACATTTTCTAACGTAACTGCCAAATCTTCCTCAGGAATATCCCAAGCGACATAAACACCATTAACACCCGTTTTATCAAAAGCATAATTATGAATAAATGGTGAAATCGAGTGTTTAATCGGTGTAGCAACAACCGCAGCTAAGCGTGTGTATCCATCAATCTGCATCAAGTACCTCCCTAATATGTTTCATATCTGTCAAAGCAACCTGCCCAGGTGCACTTGCTTGGTCGAGGCAAGCAAATGACCATGTCGAACCAAAAACATCAACAGCTAAGCGTGAAATGCGTCCAAGTTTTCCCATAGACATGGTTGCATAGTCTTGATCTGGGTTTAATGTTTTAAAACCACGAGTATAGTTCATCAAATCTAATACGTCCTGCTCACTCTGTGGCATAACAGCAATCTTAACGACACGTGGGGCAAGAGCTGTTAATACCGAGAAGGCCTCCATCAAATTTTCAGGTGTCTCATCAAAATTATGATAAGATAGGACAAGATTTGGGAAATCTAACATTTGCTGAAAAACATCTTTATGTGAAAAATATTCAAAATCAATGTAATCTGGATGGTAAATAGCATTGACCGTTTTTAACAGTTCAACATACTCATGGTCTGATAAGGTAAGGTTGCCTCCTTCCTTATCTGTACGAATGGTAAAAATAATTTCTCTACCCGAAAATTTTTCAAAAATAGCTGGCGCAACTGTCATAATGTCATCTTTAGCTAAAAAGTCTGCTCGCCACTCAATGATATCAATGTTATCGAATTTTGAAACATCAATTGACTGTGCCTCTTCTAAATTTTTAGGCATTATAGGTACTACTATTTTCATTTTCTAACCCTTATTGTAAATACTTTCAAATAATCACTAGTGACATCTGCTTGATTAACTGTAAAGTCGCTTGGTAATTGCTGCAAGCGGACATAGCTATGGTTAACAGAAGCAAAACCTTTTTCTAACTGCTTTTTAAATTGTGCGACCGTCAGGTTGGCTGCATTGGTTGAGGCAATAATGGTGCCCTTGTCTGATAAAATATCCAAAGCTTGACTAATCAAGCGGTGATAGTCTTTAGCAACAGAAAATGTCTGCTTTTTATTCCGTGCAAAGCTTGGCGGATCAAGAATAATTAAATCAAAAGTCAGCTGTTTACGTTTAGCGTATTTGAAATACTCAAAAACATCCATTACCACAAAATGGTGGTTGCTTAAGTCAAAACCATTCGCTTCAAAATGCGCTTGTGACAAAACACGTGAGCGTTTTGCAAGGTCAACAGATGTTGTTTCAGTAGCACCACCCATTGCGGCTGCTACTGAAAATGCCGCAGTATATGAAAACATATTAAGGACACGCTTCCCAAGACTAAGTTCCGTAATCAGAGCATCACGAACGTCATGCTGATCTAGAAAAATCCCTGTCATTAGCCCATCGTTCATGAAGACATTATATTTGACACCATTTTCCAAAATAGTAACTGATGAAGGTGCCTCTTGACCGTAAACATGAGCTGAATCATAGCTTAGTCCTTTAAAACGGATCTTTTCATAACCACCTTTGATAGCTGGATATACTTTTTGAAAAGCGTCTATAATGATATCACGATGCTGATAAACAAACCTATTATACCAAGAAAAGACAGCATAATCAGCATAATAATCAATCGTCACGCCACCAAAATTATCGCCATCTTGATTAAATAATCGATAAGCCGTTGTTAAATTAGAATTCTCAAAATGTTGACGTTGTTTTTTAGCTTCTGTAAACAAGTTCACAAAATAAGCTACTGTCAGTTCCATTTTTCTTGACCCTAAGAACCAGCCAACTCCCTTATTTTGTCGAGACAAGTAAGCTGTTCCTAAAAATTGATGAGAATGATTGTAAATAGCGACTAACTGATTATCAAAATCAAGTTGATGAAAATCTCTTCCATCCAAAAGTTGAATCCCACGCTTAATTTTCTCTTCAACGAAAGAATCCACATATAGTTTGTTCATGAAGCCTATTATATCAAAAATTCAGAATTTTTCCCACTAAATTTTAGTTTTCTCCCACATATCAAAAATAAATTTATGATATAATCTAAATTGAGATTTTATCTTTAGGAAAAAAAATAAAGGAAGTTCCTACAGTGAAAAAATTGAAACAAGTTATCCTACACGTACTAAATACACGCTTAGGATTTATTTTGACGCTTTTGTTGATGTATTGGCTAAAAACCATGTGGGCTTACCATGTTGATTTTAGTCTTGATATTGGAAACTTATACCAAGTTGTCCTTTCACTAATCAACCCTATTCCACTTGGTTTGCTGTTACTCGGATTAAGTCTGTATATTAAGAGGACACGCATTTTTTATGCCGTTAGCTGGATTATTTATACGATTTTAAATATTCTACTTATCGCTAATGCTATTTATTTCCGTGAGTTTACTGATTTTATTACGGTTAGTGCCATGCTTGCAAGTAGTAAGGTTTCTGCGGGTTTAGGAGATTCTGCCTTAAATCTGCTGCGGGTTTGGGATATTGTTTATATCATTGATTACATTGTCTTAATTGTTTTATTTGCTACCAAAAAAATAAAAACCGATAAACGTCCCTTCAATAAACGCGCTAGCTTTGCAATCACAGCATTATCAGCTCTGCTTTTTTCTATCAATCTTTTCATGGCAGAAATTGACAGACCTGAATTGCTAACCCGTGGTTTTTCAAATGTCTATGTCGTTAGAGCACTTGGGCTTCCCTCCTTTACCGTCTATAGTGCTAATCAGACCTATCAAGCTGAAAAAGAGCGTAGTGAAGCAACTGCTGACGATTTGACCGAGGTTAAGGAATACGTCTCAGAACACTATGCAGCACCAAATGCTAACTATTATGGCATTGCTCAAGGGAAAAATGTTATCGTGATTCATTTGGAAAGTTTCCAACAATTCTTGATTGACTACAAACTGGAAGTTGATGGACAATCTTATGAAGTAACACCATTTCTTAATTCGCTATATCACTCAAACTCAACTATTTCGTTCTCAAACTTCTTTAATCAGGTTAAGGCGGGTAAGACCTCTGATGCTGAGACACTGATGGAAACATCGCTTTTCGGACTTAGTAGTGGGTCATATATGGTTAACTATGGTGGAGATAATACAGCCTTTGCTGCGCCTTCTATTCTCGCTCAAACAGGGGGATATACTAGCGCAGTATTCCATGGTAATGTTGGCTCCTTCTGGAATCGTAATAACACTTATAAGCAGTGGGGATATAATTACTTCTTTGATTCATCTTATTTCCAAGAGCAAACCGATGACAATTCATTCCAATATGGCTTGAACGATAAATACATGTTTGCTGATTCCATTCAATATTTAGAACACCTGCAACAGCCATTTTATGTCAAATTTATCACAGTAAGTAACCACTATCCATACACTAGTTTGGCTGGAGAATCTGACGAAGAAGGTTTCCCACTAGCTCAAACTGATGATGAGACCATTAATGGTTACTTCGCTACAGCTAATTACCTTGATTCTGCCATTGAGGCTTTCTTCAATTACTTAAAAGAATCTGGTTTATATGACAATTCTATTATCGTGCTTTATGGGGATCACTACGGTATTTCAAATTCAAGAAATACTAGCCTAGCTCCTCTACTAGGTAAAGATTCAGAAACTTGGACAGAGTACGATAATGCTATGCTCCAACGTGTCCCATTTATGATCCACATTCCAGGGTACACAGACGGCTTTATTAGTGATACTTATGGTGGTGAGGTTGATGCCTTACCTACACTTCTTCACTTGCTTGGTGTCGATACTAGCAACTATGTTCAACTTGGACAAGATTTGCTTTCTGAGGATAACGATCAAACTGTTGCTCTCAGAACAGCTGGATATTATATCACACCTACATACACAAGCTATAGTGGACATCTCTACTACACAGCGACTGGTGAAGAAATCACCAACCCAGATGAGAGCACTACTGCGGCAACAAAAGAAATCCGCAATGCCGTTGCTAAACAGCTTTCCGTTAGTGATGAAGTTCAGACGGGAGATTTACTCCGCTTTGATACAGATACTGGTTTAGAAACCGTTGATAGTTCGTCGATTTCCTACTCCGACTCCTTGAAGAGCCTGAAATCGATAGAGAAAAAACTAGGTGATGAATCGACAAGCTTGTATAGCGAAAATGGTAACCAATCTACCGTTGACCTCTTTAAAGCTCCAAGCTATATGCAACTGCACAGTAGCTCATCAAGTTCTAGCAGCAGTTCATCGTCATCAAATTCAAGTGACGGCTCCTAACCCATAATTAACATAATCAAAACAACCAATCACTATTACACTTAGTAATTGGTTGTTTTTTGCCTTATACCAATAAGTGAAAATAATCCTTTTCTAGTACTCATATGATCACCTTTCAAGTCGAAGTTACATTCTAATTTCTATAGCAGATCCAAAATCGAACTCACAAGTAAATAATAAATCCTGTCTTGCCAACAATATCTTATCACCGTTTTTCGACGGTAATCCCGAACACGCTATTTCAAAATTCTTAACGTCTAAATCATAGTGCAGCAGATAACGATATGAATAGTTCACATGTCTTATTCTATTGAATGCAAAAAAAGCACCAAGCTGTAAGCTTAGCACTTTAATTGATTGTAAGTAGAAGTTACGTTTGTTTTAATTCTTATTTACCAAGTTTAGCTTTAGCTGCATCTGCAAGAGCTGTGAAAGCTGCTGCATCGTTAACTGCTAAATCAGCAAGCATTTTACGGTTAACTTCGATTTCAGCTAATTTCAAACCGTGCATCAATTGTGAGTATGACAAACCATTCATACGAGCTGCTGCATTGATACGTGTGATCCAAAGTTTACGGAAATCACGTTTTTTCTGACGACGGTCACGGTATGCATAGTAGTAAGAGTTCATTACTTGTTCTTTTGCAGTACGGAACAAGATATGTTTTGCACCATAGTAACCTTTAGCAAGTTTCAACACACGTTTACGACGTTTGCGTGATACAACGCCACCTTTAACACGAGCCATTTATATTCTCCTCCAAATAATTCTTAATAATATTGAGTAAATGCTTTATTCTTATTTAAGACCTGAAAGCATTGCTTTAATACGTTTGAAATCTCCTGAGTGCACCATAGTGGCTTTGCGAAGATGACGACGTTGTTTTTTAGTTTTACCGTGGAAACGGTGTGAAGTAAACGCACGGAAGCGTTTCAATCCACCAGAACCTGTACGTTTGAAACGTTTAGCTGATGCGCGGTGAGTTTTTTGTTTTGGCATTTTAGAATTCTCCTCTTAAAATATTTAAAATTGACAATTATTTTTTGTCAGGAATTGGAGCAAGTTGCATGAACATTTGACGTCCATCCATCTTAGCTCGTTGCTCAATAATAGCAATATCTTGCGTTCTTTCTGCAAATTCCGCCAATACCTTTGCTCCAATTTCCTTGTGAGTAATCATACGACCTCTAAAGCGAATTGAGACTTTCACTTTATTTCCTTTTTCAAGGAATTTACGGCCGTTACGAAGTTTCGTCTCAAAGTCACCTTTATCGATAACTGGGCTAAGACGAACTTCTTTAACAGTCACAACGCTTTGTTTTTTACGTTGTTCCTTACGTTTCTTTTGATACTCAAATTTGAACTTTCCATAGTCCATAATTTTTGCAACAGGTGGCGTAGCTTGTGGCTGAATTAAAACCAAGTCAACATTAGCGTCATCAGCAATAGCTTGTGCTTCTGATAATGGCTTAATTCCTAGTTGTTCACCATCAAGACCAACGAGACGAACTTCGCGAACGCGGATTTCATCGTTAATGAATAGATCTTTCTTAGCTATGATTTTCACCTCTTTATTTTTTAGAGAAAAACAAAAACGGACTTGACAAACCAAGCCCGTACATACATAGTATCCCCGGAGGAATCTTTGACATGTTGGGCCAGACAACCTTAGTCGCAAGGCGAGAAGTTCTCACTTCTGCTTTTCTCATTGTCTCTATTCTATCACAGAGACTAATCCATGTCAATGATTTTTTCTGCCTTTTCTTGAATAAATTTGACAACACCGTTGATATCAACACCAGTTGTATCAAAAGTAATGGCATCATCGGCAGCTTTCAACGGTGAAACTTTACGATGACTGTCTTTGTAATCACGTTCTGCAATTTCACGCTTCAATGTTTCAAAATCCGTTTTAATACCTTTTTCTTGGTTTTCTTTAAAACGACGTTCTGCTCGTTCTTCTACCGACGCAATCAAGAAAATTTTCAATTCTGCATCTGGTAAAACAACCGTTCCAATGTCACGACCATCCATGATGATAGCACCATTTTTAGCAATGCGACGTTGTTGCTCAACCAGTTCTTCGCGAACTTCTGGCATAGCTGCCACCCAAGAAACGTTATTTGTCACATCATTTTGGCGGATAGCAAGTGTCACATCTTTGTCACCAACAAAAACAGTTTGACCACCGTCTTCGGTACGTCCAAAAGAAATAGGGTGCTTAGACAAAGCTTCTAAAATTTCTTGAACGTTGTTTTCTGTTAATCCATTTTGCAAAGCAAGATAAGTTGCTGAACGATACATTGCTCCAGTATCAAGATAAGTATAGCCAAGATTTTTAGCAATAATCTTGGCTACTGTACTCTTTCCACTTGAAGCAGGACCATCAATCGCAATTCTAATTGATTTCATGATTTCCTTTTCTTCCTAATTAATATAAACTTCATCTCCTGGGTTAGCATACCAATAACCCGATGTCATGTGGTCAGGGTTAAGCTCATAGAGTGTTTCAACTGAAATGCCTGCACGTGCTGCAATAGAAGCTGCACCTTCTCCTGATAAAACAGTAATAGTATCGCCGCTACCAGTAGAGCTTGAGGATTCAGTTGTATCATCTGAACTTGCATCTGTTGATGACTCATCAGTCGTTGTTTCAGCAGTTGTCTCTGATGATGACGCTTCTGACGACGAAGAAACAACGCTAGATGATGATGCACCATAAAAATTCGATGTTTCTGATGCTTTATCACTACCACTATTTGAAGTGTAAAAAACAACAAACAAAATCGCAACCACAATGACAAAGAAAATACTAAGCAACGCTGTCAACAAAGGCGTACTAATAGCTGAGCCTTTTGTTTTACGGCTGATTTTAATTTCGTTGTCATCGACTACTTTTTCTTCCCACGGTTGTTTTGCCATAATGTCCCCTTGTTAAATAAATCAATTCATATTACAATAATACTATGAAAGTATCAATAATTCCCGAAAAATGTATTGCTTGCGGCCTATGCCAGACATATTCTAAACTTTTTGATTACCATGATGACGGTATCGTAAAATTTGCCGATTCTGAAGACTTAGAAAAAGTTGTTCCTAACTCAGACCAAGACACCCTCACTGCTGTCAAAACTTGCCCAACAAAGGCTCTTACGATTTTGTAGGAGCTTTTTTGTTAGCCTTATAAGCTTCAAAATAATCCAACTTAATAAAATTGTCGATTATTTCTACCTCACCAAGAAAGTCAGGATGAACTGCCAAAGCATCTAAAAAGTATTTCTTAGGCCATTTTCTCATATAAAAAATACGGTCTGGCTGATTTTTGATTTTTATGATAATACCAGATTTGTTGACTTCAATCTTTTTAATCTGCGCAATCGCTACGCTTGATTTTTTAAAAGGATTCAAAGAAACAATCCGTAATCTTCCATTTTCTTCGATAACGAAATACCGATGAAAACCAAGACCAACCAGCACAATAAAGATAGCAAATAAGATAAAAAATTGACTTGGTATTTTTGTCCGCTCAAACAGTAATGATAAGCCGATAAACATTGGCGCTACAGCAATTGACCAATAGATAATTGACCAAGATAACTCAGGTTGCCAATGGTATCGCATCTTTCCAAAGATTTTAATCATAACAGTCCTCCATTAGTCTATTCTAACAAACAATACTTATGTAAAGCTTAAGGTTATTTTTGGACAATGCCGATAATAATATCCACAGCTTTTTCCATTGTTTGAAGACTGACAAATTCAAAGCGACCATGCATATTTTCACCACCTGCAAATAGGTTTGGTGTAGGAATTCCCATAAATGAGATTTTTGAACCATCTGTTCCGCCACGAATTGGCTCAATGATTGGCTTGATTTCCAAATCTTCCATGACTTCCTTAGCAAGTTCAACTGGTGTCATGTCTTTTTCAATGATTTTTTTCATATTGTAGTATTGGTCATGAAGATTGACAATGACACTTGCTTTACCTAATTCAGCATTCATCTTATCAGCAATTTCTTGAACCAATTTTTTACGATTTTCAAATGAGTCGTCTTCAAAATCACGGATAATATATGAGCTGTGCGCTTTTTCCACAGTACCTTCCATACCATGTAAATGGAAGAATCCTTCATAGCCCTCTGTATTTTCAGGACGTTCATTTTCTGGCAGTTGGTTATGGAAATCAATCGCTAGTTGCAAAGCGTTAATCATTTGATTTTTAGCTGTTCCTGGGTGAACGTTACGTCCCATGAAATCAACTTCCAAGGCAGCTGCACTAAATGTTTCGTATTGAAGTTCGCCAAGTGGCCCACCATCGACCGTGTAAGCAAAGTCAACGTTGAAATCATCAACATCGAATTTATCAGCACCGACACCGATTTCTTCATCAGGACCAAAACCAACACGAATCTCACCATGTTTGATTTCAGGATGAGCTACCAAGTATTCAACGGCTGTCAGGATTTCAGCAATACCTGATTTATCATCAGAACCAAGAAGGGTTGTTCCGTCAGTTGTTACCAAGGTTTGACCAAGGTAATTATTTAAATTTGGAAATTCTTCTGGGTTAAGGGCATAACCAGATTGACCAAGTTCAATAGCGCCACCTGCATAATTTTCAATAACTTGTGGCTTGATACCTTCAGCGTTAAAATCAGCCGTATCCATGTGTGCGATAAAACCAATTTTACGCGTTTTTGTTGAATCGTTAGCTGGTAAAGTACCAACAAGATAGCCATTTGTCAAATAGTGCACATCTTGCAAACCAACCGCTTCCATCTCAGGCTTCAAAACGTTTAATGCAAAGTCAACTTGAGTCTGAGTTGAAGGTGTTGTAGTACTATCAGGATTACTACGCGTATTTACCCTTACATAGCTTAAAAAACGATTTAATAACTTTTCGTAAGACATTATTCACCTCTATTCTTTTCATTACCATTATAGCATAAAAAAACAGTCCAGTGGACTGTTTTTTCATGAGTTATAAAATTAATAAACGCCTTCGTTTTAAAATTTAAGACCTTTATTCTGATACATGATAATAAGCTTTGTTAGCGATATCTCCTGAACTAATATCGGCAGAAGAAATAATACGGTCTTTTGATAGCTCAGAATTATCACTTCGTCCGCTCAAATAATCACTAGCAAAGCTAGTATTAGCAGGTACAATGTAAAGTGTCACATTTGTTTTTGACCCTGTTTGAACATCTAAGAGTAAGATTCCATTTTGATCAATATCCAGAAAATCAGCCGTTACCCCTTCTGTTGCCAATCCTGCATCATTAAACGTCAAAGTTTCCCCAGAAGCATTCTGCCACATTCCAGCCATTGTTGAATAGTCTGCTTTCAAAATAGCACCTGTATTAATTGGAGCTAACGTAACTTCTGTTGATGATACTTCTTCTGATTCAGATGAAACAGTTGATGATGTACTTGTCTCACTTGAACTTGTCGATTTCTTAACACTACTACTTACGGTAGTTGACGAAGAACTCTGATTGGTATTATTTTGTGAATGCGTAGAACACGCCGCTAGCAATCCTAAAGACAAAAGTAAGGTTAGGTAACATCTCATTTTCTTTTTCATTGGTAACCTCCTTTACCATGTGAAGCGACCAGTATAATCAATGTTTTCATCTAAAGCATGTGATAACTTAGGTGATACACTTGTATATTGCCATGCCGCTGCTGATGAATAATAAGCAAGGGATTTAGCCGTTTCTTGGTTTAAATAAGTGTAGCCATAAACATAGTGAGCTACCCAGAAATTAGACATGCCAAATGTTGATGTGCTAACCCTTCCACCTTTAATATCCAACCAACTTGCCATTGTATAGTAAACCAAGTCACCATAACCAAGGCGAGTCATTTCTTCTTTCCAAGCTTGCGTGTTAGCATTAATATCTCCATTTAGCATTTCGGAAGATTCCATATCATTAACCATAACTGTTGAACTTGAAAGCCCTAATGATTTTGCAACCGAAACAAAGTATTGCGCTTCGGCTTTAGCTTCCGCAGCCGTTTCATAATGTGAATAATGATAAGCTGAAACTTTCAAACCAGCTGCTTGTGCGTTGCTAATTTGAGAACTTGCATATGGATTGGTATAACTTGTTCCTTCTGTCAATTTAACAACCACACCTGTAATTCCCTGACTCTTTAGTAATAAGAATTCATTAACTGAAATAGCACCATTATGACTACTGATATCAATGAAATAGGATGATTCTTGCTGAGCAGGTCGGTCTGCATTAAAAGTATAGCTACCTAGATTGTAGCCAATCGTTTCACCGTCTTTGGTCTTAACGTAGGCATGGACAGTATAGTTTCCTGAAATCTGATGATGATATTTCTCATCAACCGTAATCACAACTTTACCATTTGAGACACTTGAACTTGTGTACCAATGGATATTTTCTTGGTTTGACTCAGACCAGGCTGCAACGGACACACTAGCAATAGCTTTTGAGGTCTCTGTTTCGGCAATCACAACTTGTAATGTGCCCTTTGCGGCATTATGGTTTTGAACCGTTACCCTTGGGTTGGTCAGGCTTTGGTTAAAGGTCAAATCAATGCCATCTGAAGCAGCTAGCCCCTCAAAGGAGTGGGTGACTTCGCTTGTGCCATAGACATGAACATTATAATGTCCTGATTCAAAATTATGGTTTTTAGCATAGAAAGTATAAGTATAGCTTCCGTCTGCTTGCTTAGTTGCTTTATACCACTTGATATCATCTTGATTGTTCTTGCTTGTCCATGTTGGTAATTGGACATCATGGATATAAACTGGAACATCAGTTACCGTTACCTTGGCCGAGGTATCACTAGCTTTAGTGACGGTTACCGTTACTTCTGGTTTTGGAACAGTGATACTGGTTGCACTGATGATTTGCATCTGCCCTTTAACAACGGCATAGGTATGAATCAAATAGCTACCGTAGTCACCCGTATAGGTGGCA